>JBKCOY010000103.1:0-6536 GCA_046309555.1 Chitinophagia bacterium | reverse complement strand
TGATGAGTTGGGAGCATCAACCTATTGCATTGTTCCCAGACAGCCTGGGTACAATATTTTCCGGTTCTATAGTTGTAGATCAGAATAATACCTCAGGGTTTGGTAAAAATGGTCAAATTCCAATGGTTGCAATCTACACTTATCATGATCAGTCTATGGCTGATAAAGGTAGAAATGATTTTCAGACACAAGGTATAGCTTACAGTTTGGATGAAGGAAAGACTTGGAATAAGCATGTAGGAAATCCTGTATTGAAAAATCCTGGTATCCGCGATTTTCGGGATCCAAAGGTTTTCTGGCATGAAGAAAGTCGAAAATGGATCATGACCCTTGCTGTATTGGATAGGATCCATTTCTATTCTTCTGATAATCTAAAAGAATGGTTCAAATTGAGTGAATTTGGTATAAATGAAGGTGTTCATGCCGGAGTTTGGGAATGTCCTGATCTTTTTCCTTTGAAACTTGAAGGTAAAACACATTGGATCCTGATTGTGAATATTGGGAATGGGGGTCCTAATAAAGGATCCGCTACACAATATTTCATCGGAGATTTTAACGGTACTGAATTCAGATCAATGGATAATGAAATCAGATGGATGGATTATGGCCCCGATGAATATGCCGGTATAACTTTTTCTAACACTGGGGAGCAAAAGATATTTTTAGGATGGATGAGTAATTGGCGATATGCCAATCAGGTCCCAACCAATACTTGGAGAAGTACAATGACCATTGCACGAGAACTGGAGCTGAAAGAGGTTAATGGAGCACCTTATGTTATTTCAAAACCCTATGCTGTCAGTAACGGACGCCGTATCCTGAATAAAAAGATCATCATACGCAATATTTCAGCTGATCATGATTTCAGTTATACACTTCGCAACGATATCGGAGAAGAAGTGCGGATAGGCTACAATGCAAGTCAAAGATATTTTTTTATTGATCGTTCAAAATCTGGTGTCACTTCTTTTCATCCGGAGTTTTCTGAGCTCATTAAGGCTGAAAGAATAGTTAGTAATAAAAAGATAGATATGAAAATAATTTTTGATAAAACTTCAGTCGAGCTGTTTGCTGATGGAGGATTAACTGTTTTGACAGCCATATATTTCCCCGGAAAATCTTTTCAACTATCATCTAATAAATGATAGATATCTTCTATATCTATGCAAAGAAATAAACTAAATAAAAATTTATTACAGACGCTGAGTAGCAGAGATAATTTTGTAATACCTGATAAAAAACTTTTTGACCTACCAGAAAAAGTATTACAATTTGGAACAGGAGTATTGCTGAGAGGATTGCCCGACTATTATATTGATGAGGCGAATCGGAAAGGTATCTTTAAGGGAAGAACAGTTGTTGTTAAGACAACTGCGCTAGGGTCTTTGTTGCCTTATGCTGAACAGGATTGCTTATATTCCATCTGTATGCGTGGAAAAGTTGGTGGTCAGTTGGTTGATAAAACATATATCAATGCATCCATCAGCAGGGTGCTGAATGCACAGGAGGATTGGAATACCATCAGGGATTTTGCCATTTCCCCCAACCTCGAACTCGTTATCTCCAACACAACAGAAGTGGGCATTGTGTATCATCCTGAACGCATTGATGCGAATATGCCCTCCTCTTTTCCGGGTAAATTGCTCGCACTGCTTCATCATCGTTATCTGCAGTTCAAAGGTGATATTGCGAAGGGGCTTGTTATACTGCCTGCTGAACTAGTTGAATATAATGGTGATAAACTGAGGGATGTGCTGTCGCAGCTGATTGTACACAATGAACTGGGGCAGGATTTTATCAATTGGTTTAATGCTGCGGTGGTTATTTGCAATACCTTGGTCGACCGCATCGTTCCGGGGAAATTGCCTGAAAGCCAACACAAAGAGAAAGAGATTACATTGGGCTATATCGATGAGTTGATGATCTCCTGCGAGCCCTTTGGCCTCTGGGTCATTGAATCAAACGATGAGAGAGTAAAAACGACTGTTGGATTTGCAGATGCAGAAGCGGGATGCCAAGTTGTTCCATCGATCCATAAATACAAGGAGCTCAAGTTGAGGATGCTTAATGCTACACATACATTTAGCTGTGCCTTATCAATTCTTGCGGGAATGGAAACTGTTAAGCAGTCAATGACCGATGATAACGTAGTAAAATATCTTCCTAATTTACTATTTCAGGAAATCAGCGAAACAATCATTGGTGATGGTATTTCAGAAGCTGATGCTTTAGCTTATGGGCAATCTGTATTAGATCGATTCTCTAATCCCTTTCTTGATCATCGTTGGGAGAGTATTTCTGCCCAATATTTACTAAAATTACAGGTACGTTGCATTCCCTTGATTAAGGCTTACTATCTTAAATTTCATAAGATTCCCAACTATATGCTTTTAGGTCTTTCAGCTTATTTTGTTTGGAATAAAAATGATAGTAATAATATGGTAGATCTTCTTTCAGATACTTCAATTTGGGGTTCAAATTTGAATGAAATACCGGGTTTGAGCCCAAGGATTATTTTTAATATGAACAAGATAAATGAAAAGGGGGTATTCTATCTTTTATTCGAAATACTTAAAAATGTTTAGTTTGTTTTTAATAATTCCAGGGCATTAATCTCTTTTGTTCTTTATCGTCGGGTTTTGTATAGATAAATGTTAGTTCAATACTTCCATATCTCGGTGCTATATTTTTAACACGAGAAGTATTCACATCGTAGCTTATCCCTATTTGCATATCATTCATTTGTAAAGATATATAGGGATATACGGCATCCCCTTTTCGATAGAAGGCTCCCATATATACATATTTTGCATCATACTCATTTCCTATATAATGTCCATAGGCCATACCCAAAGTAAATTCAGTTGCTTTCGCTTGTTGCATGTATATACCGGAAATAATCATTCTGTGATATGTATTTCTTCCTAGATAAAAATTAGCACCTCCATGAATGGTGTATCTTCTGGGTATACGACTTACTGAATCCTGAAAGAGACTGAATCTTGGTTTGCCGGCATGATAAACAGATGAGCCGATGTACATAGAGTTTTCACCATCATTGTAGGAATAAACCATTCCAGCATTCACATCAAAATATGGTTTAAGACCCATTGGGAAATATTCTCCTGAGGGCAGAGAAGGATCAAATCCACCGCTGGTGAATTGGCTTCCAAAAGTCAATCTGTTGAAATCAACAATTCTGTTGCTGAAAGTACCCATGATACCCGTCCCTATGCTGTGTACACCTAATCTATCCAATGCCTGGTGATATCCGGCAGACAAGGATCCAGTAGTGCTTCTAAATCCTCCGGCAAGTGATTCATCTGTCAAAAACATACCGCCAATGGCAAATCTGCTTTCATCTTCAATTTTTTCCTTGAATAATTTTTGTTCAAAAGAAATGGTCCCTGTATTATAAGGACTTCCAACTTGCCACCATTGTTTTCTGTAATTGGCAGCTACTCTTTGCAGTCCTTCAAAATTCCCCGTCAGAGCAGGATTCATTGTAAGCGGAGATGAAAAATACTGAGAAAAATGAGGATCCTGGCTCCAGGATTTGACTGAAGAGATCATGAAAATTAATATGGTTATCAATTTTCTCATCGCATCATAAGGAAGTTCCCACCTCTTTTTATGGTAATGCCATCTATATCTATGCCTTCACCTATCCAGGTATAGGTTTCCATAGGTTGTTTTACTCCCCTGTAGTAGCCATCCCATCCTCTATTTGCATCCCTACTTTCAAAAACCAGATTGCCCCATCTGTTGAATATTCTGATATACTTGAATTCTTTGATTCCAACCAGAAATGGTTTTAACAGATCATTGTTTCCATCGTTATTAGGAGTAAAAGCTTTTGGCACATATATATCTGCCTCTTTGAATATCAATACTTTCAATGTGTCATTAACAATACAACCCGTATCCGTGGTAATACGAATTGTATACATTGTTTCCTTTTGCCCATTAAACACGGGATCCTTTATGGTATAAAAATTTAAATATTGTGCAGGTTGCCAGGCATATTTAGCATCTTTAAAGCTTCTTGCATTAAGCGGTAGATCTTTGTTGATAACCGCGTAAACCAGATCAAGTGTAATTCCTTTTGGTTGCTCTCCAACATATACATGTTGCTGAACCGAATCTCTGCATCCCAGATAGTTATAGGCAAGTAGTTGTGTTAGATATTTGCCAGATTTTAAATATTGGTATTTCGGTGAAACCAGATATGAAGTTCTGCCGTCACCGAATTTCCATAAATATCGATTGGTATTCAAACTATCTGGCGTACTGTTGATGAAATGAAACAAATTATTTGTTATACACTGTGTACTATCATTTATTGCGAATGCAGGATTGGGTTTATTGTAAACTGATACTACTAATTGGGAAGTATCTGTACATCCTTTGTCAGTCACTGGGATATGTGTTATTGTATATTTTCCTGGAAGCTTATACACGTAGCTAGTTATTTTGCCTTCAAGATTTCCACCATCACCTAAATTCCAGATGTATTTGGAGATTTGATCATTTGATTTGCTTTTGCTGGTAAGGTTGAATCTATTTTCATTGATACATTGGGTACTGTCATCAATATCAAAATTTGATACTGGGTTTTCATAGACTGTAATTATTTTGGATAGACTGTCTGCACAACCTTGATTGTTAGTAATTATTTTTATAACAAATTTACCTGTATCCTTTGCTTTGAATTGCGCTGTCTTTTTACCATTGAAAAGTGAGTCATTAAAGTACCAGGCATAAGTTACTTCTGGTATATTCGGAGTTGTTTCATTTGATGTAATGAATTCATTTTCATTCAGACACTGAGCATCCTTATTGAATTTGAAATTTGGAATCGGTTTTTCCAAAACCAAAATGGTTTTTGATGTACTGTCTGTACATCCATTGGAAACAAGCGCGTAAAGCGTTATGGTGTACTTACCAATTTTGTCATACTTTATCGATGGGCTAATTATCGATGTTGTATTTCCATCTCCTATGTTCCATTTGTAAGTAGCACTTCCCTCAGGTATTATACTTTTGTTATTAAATATGAATAAATTTTCAGAAAGACACTGATTTGTTTTGTTGATGTCAAAATTTGCAATTGGACTCGCTTCTACAGTAAGACTTGTCATTGCAGTGTCAGCGCAGCCATTCGAGTTCGTTACGATAAGTTTCGTATCATATTTTCCGTAAAGCGTATATGCGTGGCTTATATTAAAATTATATGATTCTGACCCATCCCCAAATTGCCATAAATACTTGCTGCTGGCATCTGTTTTAGTACTTGTATTGTTGAATATAAAATTATTATTCTGTGAACACTGTTTCAATGTATTTACTGTAAAATTGGCTGATGGATTCTCAAGAACGTTTAGGTTTTTGTTTACCAGCGTTTTGCAGCCATACTGGTTGGTTGCTTCTGCTGAAATTGTGTATAAGCCGGCTTTGTTGAATATAAAGCTCTGTTTTTCTCCATTATATATAGATCCATCTCCTATATCCCACTTATATATAAGATTGTTATCATTTGTGACTGAAGATAGCCTGAATTCATTTGCATTTAAGCATTGCGACAAATTGTTACTGTTTATACTGAAGATAGGATTTGGATAAATTGTATTATTGATATTTACTGAATCTGTGCAACCAAATGAATTTGTAATTGCAAGCGTAACAGTGTAGTTGCCTGTCTGTATATAACGGTAGACAATATTCTTGTTGTTTCGTTCATTTCCATCTCCGAATTTCCATTTATAGGAAGGATTTGCGGTATTGTTTTCATCAATTGCAGTCAAATTGATCTCGTTTTCACTATAACAATTTTTAAAGCTATTCAGTTGAATTTTAGATTTTGGCGATGGATTGATGATGATTTCTTTCTCAGTAGAGTCACTACATCCATTTATTCCAACTACTATCAATTTTATCTTTTTAACTCCTGTATTGATACTAGCGTAGGTAAGATCTTTTTTATCACTAACCAATTTTCCATCAACTAGCCATTTATAAGCCTCTATTACTGAATTGAATTGGCTTGTGTTTTTGGTGACTATACTGTCATTCTCATTACAATAGCTTGCCTTGTTGAATTCAAAATTCGCAATTGGACTTTCTTCTATATTAATATTATTTTCAGTCATTTCCTGACAACCATACTGATTTGTAGTTGTAAGTACAACTTTATATTTTCCATACTTTTTGTATCGATACAATATGCTATCAGCTTCAATAACCTGTCCATCTCCCATGGCCCATGAGAAACGATAATTAGCCAAGACACTACTATTGGGTAAGGTAATCTTTATAAAGTTTTGATTCAGGCAGGAGTTATTGTTTTCAATTTTTATAATAGGACTTATAAATGGATATACAATAATTTGAACAGTACTAGAGTCTTTTGTTCCATTGTCAGCTGTTGCGATGAGTTTTACGGTATAGTTACCAGCAGCGGGATAGTTATGTGTTGGGTTAGTGGCACTGGAGGAGTCACCATCACCGAAGAACCATCTATAGGAGAGCGTACCTGC
>JBKCOY010000102.1:0-9646 GCA_046309555.1 Chitinophagia bacterium | reverse complement strand
GAGTTCAATGAATTTTCGAAAGAATGGAATGCAAGATCGCTTAGCGAAAGCATTCCATGGTCGTGGTCGCCGGACTTTGGTTCATCTAACATCATCTACCTTGATACCGCCCGAAAAAAAATGACCATCCAGGGTATAGGTGTCACCAATGACAATACGCTTAAAAATACACGTGATGAAATCCATCAAAATAATATTTATCAGCTTGATATACAAAATGGGGATTGGACCAAGCTAGGAAAAGCAAAAGATACCACTTTTAAGCTGATGGCAGAATTGCCGTGGGGTTTGCTGGTGAATCAGGTTACTGTTATTGATCTTGAGAACAACAGATACCTTCAGCTGAATGAACTTGCCCGCAGAAAAATGATCGGGCTTACTGCAAAATCAACCAATGACAATGCTCTTTTTTTGTCATTTGCCATTGATTCAACCCTCTACTTTGGTAATATGACCGAACCTTATGATTCCGTCACTATTTCAAGGGCTGATCTGATTGATTCCGGTATTCCTTTGTATGTAAAAGATGATGTTCAAAAAACAATCAATCTTGATCAGTTTAAAAATATCCTGATCCTGATCCTTTCCCTTTTGCTGGTTACCCTGGCCATACTTTACTGGAAACGGATCAAGCCAAAACATGTGATGGCCTCTGTAAATCTGACTTCTTCTGAACCTGCTGCCGTTGCAAAACCTGACACCGAATCTGACCGTTCCATTTCTTTTCGGTCTACCCGCATTCTGGATCTTCTCGAAGAGCGGGAAAAATCCCTTCTCGAATTCCTTTACCATCATTCTGTTGATGAACGGCTGACCACCATCGATGAGATCAACAAAGTCATTGGTGTAGCCAACCGATCCAATGAAATTCAGAAACGCATGCGTAGCGACCTCATCGGATCCATCAATCAGAAACTCAACATCATCACCAAAGACAAGAAACCGGTGATTGAAAAACAACGCTCCGAATTCGACAAACGCAGTTTTGAGTACTTTATTCAGCCCTCCCACATGGCACTGGTAGAGAAAGTTTTGGGGAAGAAATGAGCGTTTTTTGAGAAAAATCTCTCTTTTTTACTGTTTTTTATCCATTTTATGATAGAAAACTAGTCTTTTCTTTGTATGAATAATAATTTCTAAAAAAGAAATTAAATTCTAATAAAGAAATTTATTTTTGCATGATCGTCATCTCATCCAAAATAATCCGGGAGTTTGTCATTAATTATCCGGAAGCGGCAACAGGATTAAATCGATGGTATGAGCTCATGGTTAAAGGAGACTTCTGTGATTTTTCACAAATGAAAACTCAATTTAGCAGTTGTGACAGTGTAGGGAATGACAGGTTTGTTTTTAATGTTTCAGGCAATCGTTACAGGCTGGTATCGATGATACATTTTTCAAAGCGAACTGTCTACATAAGATTTATTGGAACACACAATCAATATGATAAAATCGATTGTTCAAAAATTTAAAAGATGGTAGACAAAATCAGAACCCAGGCACAATACGACCAGATTATGCTAATGATTGAAGCTTTTCTCTCGAAAGCCACTGTGGGCGGGGGATTTCATAGTCTTTCTAAAAAAGAACAGAATGAACTGGACCATTTGAGTAGGCTGGCAGAAGCTTACGAAAAAAACGATATGAAACTATGGCCCTTACCAGTTACTATGCCTTTTTTGGTTGAACAGAGAATGAAGGATTTGAACCTAAACCAATCAAGGCTGGCAGAACTCTTCAACATGAATGTTTCCAAATTATCCAAGATCCTCAATGGTAAAATGCCTCCGGATGTCCCTTTTTTAAAATCGCTGCATAAAAAATTGGGTATTGACGGAAATACAATCCTAGAAACAATTTAAGCCTGCCTGCAGGCAGGCAGGCCCCTCAACTTTATAGTTTTTCCGCATCCCGATAACTTTCTCCGCTCAACTATCTGTACATTTGCCTGTTAATTTACGATCATGATCAAAACAGGAAACATCACCGTTAGCATCTACACCGAGATGACCCCCAACCCCGAAACCATGAAATTCGTGGCCAACAAGTTGCTCTACCCCGGTAAGAGTGTCGACTTCCAAGATATCGAAACAGCAAAGCCATCGCCGTTGGCGCTGGAACTGTTCAGCTTTCCTTTTGTAAAAAGTGTTTTCATCGCGAGTAATTTCGTGACGCTGACCAAAACACCTGAGACCGATTGGGAAGATGTGAAGCCCTCCATCCGCCAGTTCCTGAAAGATTATCTGGAAGATGGTAAAGTGGTTGTAAACGAAGATGAACTGCCCGCTACCCAGGCAACCGATGGTAATATCGTATTGTCTGAAGATGGTGACGTGGTCAAGCGTATCAAGGAACTCCTTGAGAACTACGTTAAGCCTGCGGTAGAAATGGACGGTGGTGCCATCCAGTTCAAAAAATTTGAAGATGGTGTGGTTACCCTCATGCTCCAGGGATCCTGCAGCGGTTGCCCCTCCTCCATGATCACACTGAAGTCTGGAATCGAAGGCATGATGAAACGCATGATTCCCGAAGTAGAAGAAGTGGTGGCGGAAGCAGAATAAACCAATAATGTTGAAGAGGTTTAAGGGGTTGAAGAAGTTGAAGAAAATACTTCAACCCCTTGAACTCCTCCAACCTCTTCAACTCCACTCAACCTTCTCAACAACTAATGGATTTCCTGGAAATAACCGCTATCCTCTCAGGCATTACCTCCGTCTGGTTTTCCAAAAAAGAAAATATCTGGGTCTATCCAACAGGTCTTGTTGGTACAATACTATACGTTTATATCAGCTTTCAGGGTGAACTTTACGGTGAAGCTACTGTCAACCTCTATTATACCATCATGAGCCTTTATGGCTGGTACAATTGGTTGCGCAGGGATCAACAACAGGAACTAATCGTCCACATCACCCAATCTTCTAAAAGTGAATGGATCATGGAGATCGGGTTTTTTCTAACCCTTTATCTTGTTCTCTTTTTCGCTCTTACTTATATCCAACAATCATTCAGTCCGGGCGCTATTCCCTGGGCCGATGCATTGGCTTCCGCCTCGGCCTTCACTGGCATGTGGCTGATGACAAGAAAGAAACTGAACTCCTGGATCTGGTGGATCATCACCAATATCTCTTCTATCCCCCTTTACTATACAAAGGGCTATACCTTAACTTCATGGTATTATTTTATCCTGCTCATCCTGGCCATTTTGGGATGGATTGAATGGCGAAAAAAAGCAAATGAACAAGCAGCCTGAAAAGATCATCAAGATCGTTGTCATCGGTCCCGAATCCACCGGCAAAAGTACACTCTGTGAAGCGCTGGCCTCCCATTTTCATACCATCTGGTGCAGAGAATATGCCCGTGAATATCTGCTGCAACATGGAACGGACTACACGTATGATGATCTGCTGACCATTGCAAAGGGGCAATTGAAATTAGAGGATGAAGCCGCAGCAACAGTTGTATCCAAACATCAGCAGCCACCCATTCTCATCATTGATACCGATATGTATGTGATGAAAGTATGGTGTGAATTTGTTTTTGGGAAATGTCATCAGTTCATCCTCGATGAAATTGTGACCCGTCAATACGATGGATATTTATTGTGCAAACCGGATCTGCCGTGGACCAAAGATGCACTAAGGGAATATCCGGATCTGGAAACCCGCGAAAAACTCTATCATCATTATCGTGATCTGCTCATCGAACAAAATACACCTTGGTTTGAAGTGAAGGGTGAGGGGCAAGAACGGATCCAAAGTGCGATTGACTGGGTTCAGGAAAACTACTTTTAATTTTGATAAGACATAGAATTTAATAAGTTGCAATGCCTTTTACAATACCCCGGACTTAAGTCCGGGGCAACTGAAAACAGCCACTTTATTATTTCTTAAATTTATAGATCAGTAAAATTTATGAAGCAACAATCTTCAACCCCTTCAACTCCTTCAACCCCTTCAACCCCTTCAACTCCTTCAACCCCTTCAACTTCCCCAACCTTCTACATCGTCCTCCTCCTCCTCAGCTTACTCCAGGCTTATACTACTGAGCTATTTGATGATGAGGCCTACTACTGGGTCTATGCACAGTTCCTCGACTGGGGATATTTCGATCATCCGCCCATGATTGCATTGCTTGTGAAAATGGGCATCACCCTCTTGCCTGGTGAATTGGGTGTTCGATTTTTCATCGCCCTGATGGGTGTGGCCACCATTTGGTTCATTGAAAAACTGAGTGGGGTAACCGACAAAAAGCTCTTCTACTCGCTGGTGCTCAATACGGCATTGCTTCAGATCGGAGGCATCATGGCTGTGCCGGATGTGCCCCTGCTTTTCTTTACTGCTATCTTCTTTATTGCCTACCAGAAATTTGAAGAAAGATCCACGATTTGGTCGGCGTTGTTCCTTGCACAGGCCATTGCCATGATGCTCTATAGCAAATACCATGGCATACTGGTCATCCTCCTTACCCTTTTCTCCAATACCAAATTGCTGAAACGTCCGCATACCTGGCTGGTGATCCTTGCCGCCATCGCTCTTTTTCTCCCCCATGTTTACTGGCAATGGCAACATGGATTTCCCTCCATCCAATATCAGTTGTTTGAAAGACTTTCACCTCCTTATCGTTTTTCGTTTACCACAGATTTTGTATTCGGACAACTCCTGATCACGGGTCCGCTTACTGGATGGCTATTGATTTGGTCTGCCTTGAAATACCGCACCCAAACGCCCACAGAAAAAGCCATGTACTGGTCAGTCGTGGGAACTTTCCTGATTTTTTTCATCAGCTCATTCCGATCCAGGACGGAAGCGAATTGGACAGCTATGTTATTCATTCCCCTCATGGTGCTGGCCTATCAGTATTTGCGAACAAATCCATCATTGACAAAATGGGTTTATCGGCTGTTGCCTGCATCCATCATCATTGTACTGGCTTTGCGCCTGTTCATGATGCTCAATATTCAGCCCATCAAAGGTGTACCCAAGGATGAATTTCATGGTAACAAAGAGTGGGCTGAAGCCATTCGTAAAAAAGCGAACGGACTGCCTGTGATCTTCACCAATTCTTATCAAAAAGCATCCAAGTATTGGTTCTATACCGGCAATCCTTCTTTTTCTCTTAATACCATGCGTTATCGCAGAAGTCAATACAATTACTGGCCCATGGAACAGCAATTGCTGAGAAGCAGTCCAATGGTTGTGGGCTCGATGAATACTCCGGCACTAAAGGATTCAATCAAAACAAATAAAGGATTGCTAGCTACTGAAAACCTCGAGGATTTTCGATCCTTCTCCGGCATATCGCTTTATTCGGAAGATGTTCTCAAGCCCAATGCAAACGGCATTCTTGAGACCGCAGTAAGCATAAGTGCTCTGCAACAGCAGTTGCTAGACTCAGCTTTGTGGCACAGGCCACGTCTCATGCTCATCGTCTACCGGGATGCAAAGCAGGAGCCTTTGTTTTTCCCAACCGGAAAAAAATTATTCCCTGATTATGTTAATCAGATCTTTGTAAGGATGGCCATTCCGGATTCTCTGAAGAATGAAAAATATGCAGTGAGATGGGGATTGGAAGTGAATGGTTTTCCAGAACCCACCATCAATAGTAAACTATATACGCTCTCTACTTCTCAAAAATAATGCCCCTGATATCCGGATCTCCATCCAGGTTACTCATCTGTCGCAATACCCAGGGGTATCTTCTGGTAACATAACGGGAAACAGGCTTAACAGTATACTTCACCGGATTGGGCAGACTGGCAGCAATCATCGCAGCTTCCGTTCGGGTGAGTTTGGATGCTGATTTTTTAAAATATTTTCTTGCTGCTGCTTCAATGCCAAAAACACCCTTTCCCATTTCGGCCTCATTCAGGTATACTTCCAGAATTCTTTTCTTGCTCCAGCAGAGTTCGATCATGAATGTAAAATAAACTTCCAATCCTTTTCGGAACCAGCTTCGGCCCTGCCAGAGAAAAACATTCTTGGCTACTTGCTGACTGATCGTCGAAGCGCCTCTAACCCTTCCCGGTTTACGTTTGTTATAACTCATTGCCTTTTTAATACTCTTGATGTCGAATCCATTGTGATCAGGGAAGAGCTGGTCTTCTGCTGCCATGACGGCAAGTCCGGCATTTGGTGAAATATCCTCCAGGGCAACATGGTCGCGACTGAATCCTTCACCTTGAAAGATGCTGCTGAGCTGGGTAAGGGTGATGGGTGGGCCCGCAAACCGAAGGATAATGATATACGCTAAATGCGAAAAAAATAAAACGAAAAATATTTTCTTTATGATCCGAAACACAGAGAGTTATTTATGCGATAAAAATAAGTTCAATTGTTGGGTTGCCATCACTTGTTGAGAAAATATACACCATAAACAATCGCGACTGCGAAGCCAATGAGGATGGTGCCCGACACCTTATTGATCATCTTGATGTTATGCGGGGTAAGGCTGTGTCTGACTTTTGCGGCAAGCAAAACCTTGACCACATCGGCAATGATGTTCACGAGCAGGCAGGTGCCAAATAATATGGATCTTTCCACTACAGTATGAGTTGCCGCAAAGGCGGTGGCATTGATCAGCCAGAAGAGCATGACACTGGGATTGAGGGTATTGATGATGAAGCCCGACATGAAAGATCTTGTAAACGCTTTTTTCCCAAAAGTGATTGCAACAACTTTGTTTTCATCTGCTACCACTACTTTTTTAAAAAATACATAGTAGATCCCCATTCCCAGAACAAAGGTTGCTCCAATGTAGGCGATGGTTGCTTTGAAATGAAGGGCTTGCATAACGAGGGTAGAGAACATGTTGGCAATGATCACCAGCAGAATATCACTAAGCCATACACCTCCTACAAAACTAAATCCCCCTTTGTGTCCATTGTTGATGCTTTGCTTGAGAATGGTAAAAATCACCGGTCCCACCGACACAGCCAGTATAATTCCCAGTCCGAAGCCTTTTATGAGTGATTCAAGCATATTGTAGGATTTAGTCGTTAGACCTTAGGTTTTGCTGTCTATCGTCTAAGGTCTAATGTCTAATGTCTAATGTCTAACGTCTAATTTCTAATGTCTAAATAATTTTTCCACTCCTCCAGCATTCCTCCCTTCAATACCCTCGGGAATTTGTGTTGTCCGCCCATTTTGCCTTTCATCTCCATGAACCCCATGAATTTTTCTTCCGGCAGCACATCCACGATGATGTCTTTCAGGGCACTTTTTCTTTCTGTTGCATAATCATCATTGTTCTCGATCAGTGTTTCGTCGATTATTTTGCGAAGAGCAGTTGTATCAACTGTTTCATTACAGCCAATATACCAATGATGCCCGAATAAACCATCCATCGGCACTCCGGCAACGGTAAATTCGGCAATAGAAATATTCAGTTTTTCCGAAGCTTCCTGAATCGCACGGTTCATGTTGTCAACGCTGAGGTGTTCACCAACCAGACTCAAAAAATGTTTTGTTCTGCCGGTGATGATGATCTCTGATCGTTCAAGATTTACAAATCGAACGGTATCACCAATCAGGTATCGCCATGCTCCTGCGGACGTGCTCAACAACAGGGCATAATCTTTTCCTTCTTCCACTTCATCAATGAGCAGTGAAACCGGATTGGGTATGATGTTGCCGTCGGCATCAAAATTTTCATCATCAAAAGGAACGAATTCGAAAAAAATATGTTCATTCAAAACCAGTTTCATCCCATCTGGGAATTGTCGGTCCTGGTAGGCGATAAACCCTTCCGAAGCCAGATAGGTTTCAATGTAAGTAAGTGGTTTATCCAGCAATCTTTCAAATCCCTTCCGATAAGGCTCAAAAGCAACTCCACCATGGCAAAAGAAAGCCAGGTTGGGCCAGATTTCATGAATATTTTTCAGGTTGTAGCGTTGAATGATCATCTCCATGCACATCTGGATCCATGCCGGAACCCCCACCACAAAACCTATATCCCAGTTTGGGGCTTCCTCTACAATGGCCTCAAGCTTTTTGTTCCAGTCGCGCGTTTGGGCAATTTTTTTACCCGGCTTGTAAAATGGGGAGAACCAGAAAGGCGTTTTTTTGGCGGTAATGCCGCTGAGGTCGCCGGCGAAGTAACCCGGACCTTTCTGCAGGTCGGTACTGCCTCCCAGCATGAGGTATCCTTTTCCGACAGATTTCCAGGGAATATTCTGGTAAGTGGCCAGGGAAAGCAATTGTTTGATCATGGAGATTTTGTTACCCTTCATCAGATCGCGCGTAATGGGAATATATTTACTTGCGGCCTCAGAGGTTCCGGAACTCAGGGCGAAGTATTGTATTTTCCCGGGCCAGCATACGTCTGGCATGCCCTCAAGTGTTTTGTGCCACCAGGCAGCGTGTAGGCTGCTGTAATCAAAGGCAGGTATCCTTTTTCTGAATGCGGTAACCAGATTTTTTTCTTCGAGCATCCAGTCAAACTGGTAATGTTGCCCAAACTGCGTGTATTTTGCCTTTTGCAAGAGCTTTTTCAGGACTTTGCGTTGCTGGCGCGCCGGCGAATTGGTTGGCAGCCGAAGAGCATTGGCGATCGTTTTTGGCAGACTGATTTCCAACAATGGCATGAGATGCAAGGTACACCATTTGTATTTTTCAGCTATTCTTTTGTACATTAGGGGAACAAATCAACATGCCATGAACAGACGCGAAGCATTGGAAAGGGTTGCCCTTGTATTGGGCGGAACCATTATCGGAAGTGCAGCCTTTTTGGAAGGATGTAAATCAAATGATTCAAAAGCTACCGGTTTCAGTTTAACCAAGGACCAAATCGCATTTCTTGATGAGGTTGCAGAAACCATCATACCCACTACCAATACTCCCGGCGCCAAAGCTGCCAAAGTGGGCGAGTTCATGAACGTCATGGTTACGGATTGTTATGAAACCAAGGATCAAAAGATCTTTGCCGAGGGTATTTCATTGATAGATGAATCATCAAAAAGCCTTTTTGGTAAGGGTTTCATGGAGATCAACGCTGATCAGAAGAGCCGCTTGCTGAATCAGGTAAATAAAGAGCTGAAAGCATACAATGATTCCAAGCAGGAAAAAGATCCTAATCATTATTTTGGTATGATGAAGCAACTGACACTGCTCGGATATTTTACCTCCGAAGTGGGTGCCACACAGGCCTTGAGATATGTTGCTGTACCGGGTAAATATGAGGGATGCATCCCTTACGCCAAAGGCGACAGGGCATGGGCCTGATCTTGCTGTTGATCTGAATTGATGTTAAAGTTTCTATACATACTACTGCTTTTTCCAGCTTTGGTTTTTTCTCAAAAAAAACACGAAAAAGCAATTTTAGCCATCCTGGATGCCCAAACCCGTGCCTGGAATGAAGGCAACCTTGAAAAATTTATGATGGGCTATATGGAAAGTGATTCTCTCATGTATATCGGTAAAAAAGGAGTCACTTACGGTTATCAATCAACGCTCAACAGTTACAAGACCAACTATGCCGGTCGGGACAACATGGGCACGCTAACTTTTCAGATCCTTCACTTGAAACCGCTGGGCAAAAAACATTACTTCGTTGTAGGCAAGTGGTCGCTAAAGCGGACAGTCGGCGATGTCGGTGGTCACTACACCCTTACCTTTGAGAAACAAAAAGGAAAATGGGTGATCATCGCTGA
>JBKCOY010000101.1:0-4450 GCA_046309555.1 Chitinophagia bacterium | reverse complement strand
CCCCAGCTATCATTGATCTGCACTTCGTAGCGGGATTGAAGATAGAGTCCTGAGTTGGATCCTTTGGGGATCATAATATCCAATTCAATCACGATGTCGCCGTGTTCCATTTTGGTCATCAGGTTTCGACCGGGCTGGAACTGGATAGAACGGGTGTAATCGTTGAATAATACACCTTCCCCTGTTGCAGTGTTGAGGATGGTATCATTATATCCTGCCTGAACTGCACCCATGATCTTCCAGTTAGAAGCAGGAGATTGAAAGCCTTCGAGCGATTGCAGGGGAAGTAATTTTAGTCTGGGTTTTACTTTTTGTGCCGTGATTGTATTCGAAAAAAACAAAACAGACATTAATGACAAGCAGATCCTTATGGACATGGGGAAATATTTATGCACTGAAATTAATTGTATTTTTCTTTATTCCTTCATTTTTTCCAATCGTCCTTTGGCTTCGAACATCAGGTCACGAAGACGGGCGGCTTCCATGAAGTCCAAATCCTTGGCTGCTTTTTCCATCGACTTCTTGAGCTTGCCAATATGTTTTTCGAGTTGTGGGATGGTGATGTAATCTGATTGTTCTTCAGCGGCAAGGTTGCTGGCATGTTCATCAGGTACGGCCAGCAGTCGACTGTTCTCATCAAATCCTTTGATGTCGAGTACTGAAGTTTGTGCGAATACCTGCTCCTTACTTTTCGTTACTGTTGTAGGTGTGATATTGTGTTCCAGGTTATAGGCAATCTGTTTGTCTCTTCTGCGCTCTGTTTCATCGATTGTTTTTTGCATACTGCCGGTCATATTGTCGGCATAGAAAATAACGCGGCCATCCACATTCCTGGCGGCTCTTCCTGATGTTTGTGTCAATGATCTTTCGTTGCGGAGATAACCTTCTTTGTCAGCATCCAGAATTGCTACCAGCGAAACCTCCGGAAGATCAAGACCTTCTCTGAGCAGGTTTACACCTACGAGCACGTCGATCACTCCCAAACGCAGCTGGCGCAGGATCTCCACACGATCCAGTGTATCCACTTCGCTGTGGATGTATTTTGATTTGATCTGGATGCGTTGCAGGTATTTATCCATTTCCTCTGCCATCCTTTTGGTGAGGGTGGTCACCAATACCCTGTCGCCTTTTTTTACTGTCTTGTCAATTTCATCCAGCAAATCTTCTACCTGGTTGATGCTGGGGCGCACTTCGATGGGGGGATCCAGCAGACCGGTAGGGCGAACCACCTGTTCCACCACCACGCCTTCAGTTTTTTGCAATTCATATTCACCGGGAGTGGCAGAAACGAAGACTACCTGGTTCAGCATCTGTTCGAATTCATTAAAGTTGAGTGGACGATTATCCAGTGCAGCGGGTAAGCGAAATCCATAATCAACCAGCACCAATTTTCTGCTGCGATCGCCTCCGTACATGCCACTCACCTGTGGAATGGTCTGATGACTCTCGTCGATGATGCAGAGAAAATCTTTTGGGAAATAATCCAAGAGGCAGAAAGGCCTTGTGCCCGGTGTTCGTCGATCGAAAAAGCGGGAGTAGTTTTCGATACCGTTGCAGTAGCCCAGTTCCTTGATCATTTCAATATCGAAGTTGACCCTTTCGCTCAGGCGTTGTGCCTCAATGTATTTGCCGGATTGTTTAAAATATTCAACTTGCTTGCCCAACTCATCAAGAATTTCAGAGATCACCTGGTTGATGATCTCTTTTGGTGCGAGATAGAGATTGGCGGGGAAGATGGCAGCGTTGTCCACTGATCCTATTCGCTTGCTACTGCTGATTTCCAGCGTATCGATGGATTCAATTTCATCTCCAAAGAAAGTGATCCGATAGCCGAAATCGACATAAGGAAGATTGATATCTACAGTATCTCCTTTCACGCGAAAGCTTCCTCTTTTGAAATCAAGCTGTGTTCTGTGATAGAGCGCATTGACCAGTGAATGTAGAAATCCCTGACGGCTGATCACTTGCCCCTGATGGATGCGGATGATACCGTTTTCAAATTCGGTGGGGTTGCCCATACCATAGATGCAGCTTACAGATGCTACAACGATGATATCTCTTCTTCCGCTCAGCAGTTCTGATGTTGCTTGCAAACGAAGTTTATCGAGCTCTTCATTAATGGCAAGGTCCTTTTCAATATAGGTATCGCTCACGGGCATGTATGCCTCGGGCTGATAGTAATCGTAGTAAGAAACAAAATAACCAACGGCATTGTCTGGAAAGAATTGTTTGAATTCTCCATAGAGCTGGGCTACCAGGGTTTTGTTATGGGTCAGCACCAGGGTGGGTTTCTGAACCTGCTGGATCACATTGGCCATGGTGAAGGTTTTACCTGAACCGGTCACACCCAATAGGGTTTGAAACTGTTCACCATGGTTGATGCCTTCCACCAGCTGGCGAATGGCTTCTGGCTGGTCGCCCGCAGGGGAATAAGGTGAATGGAGGGAAAAAGACATCCTCCAAAATTACGCTATTATTTATTGGAAGCGGGAAGGATGGATATCGTCATGCGGGGTGATGCGTTGGTAGAATTTTCCGAGGTTGATCAGTGATTCCTCTTGAAACAGATTGGACAAAAAAGTGATGCTGTTGGGCAATCCTTGTTTGGTGAGTCCGATCGGCATGCACAAAGCAGGATGACCGGTGAGGTTGGTCATGGCCAGTTGTTTGCCACCAAAGCTGGGCGTGATGACCACATCATAGGGTTGCATGGCTGCATTGACTTTTTGCATGAGGATGCTGCGGTGTCTGCTGGCATTTACATATTCTACTGCGGGGATTGTTCTGGCCACACGGAAATAATTGGGCCAGTCGAACCGCGTTTGTCGTGTCATCTGATCATCCAGATCAGTTCTGGAGAATTCATCAAAGGCAGCACCGGCTTCACCACCCAATACCATGCCGATGATATCAAATTTGTAGGATTCGGTATCGGGGAAAATCATAGGCTCGATTGTCAAACCATTTTCTTTCAGCACTTTCAACACACTCCATTCCTGTGCCGTTGAATCCATTCGGTCGAACAGATTTTTAGCATAGGCGATGCGCAAGCTTTTGGGATCAGCATTTTCCTGGTAATTGAAAGCAGCTTCAACAGCACTGGCATCCTTGCCATCTGTTCCATGCAGAAAGGCGAATACGACAGCAGCATCTTCAGCATTGCGGCAAATGGGACCAGCTTTGTCGAGGCTCCAACCCAATGTCATGGCGCCGAATCTACTGATGCTACCGAAGGTTGGGCGCAATCCTGTAGCACCGCAGGTATGACTGGGGGAGATGATTGAGCCATGCGTTTCAGTGCCTATAGCGAAAGGCACCAGACCTGCAACGGTTGCGGATGCTGATCCTGCTGAAGAGCCACTGGATCCGCGTTCGAGGTTCCATGGGTTTTTCGTTCTACCACCATACCAATAGTCGCCCATGGCCAGTGCACCAAGCGTAAACTTGGCAATCAATACTGCACCTGCTGATTTCAGTTGTGTATATACGAATGCGTCTTCTTCTATGGATTGGTTACGATAGGGTTGAGCGCCCCACGTTGTTTTGGTGCCTTTGACTGCAAAGAGATCTTTGAGTCCGTATGGGATGCCTTGCAGCGGTCCTTTGTCGATTCCTTTTTTAAAATCTTCATCGGCTTGTTTTGCCTGTTCCATTGCAATTGATTCGGTAAGGCTAACAACACATTGAAGTGTATCGCCATATTTTTTTATTCTTTCAATGAAGAAAGAAGTCAATGCTGTTGAAGTGATGGAACCATTACGCAGCAAAGATCCCAGCTCTTTGATGGTCATGAATGCAAGAACGTTTTTATTTTCCGGCAGCTGGATCTTTTTATTGTATTTCCATTTGATCTTTTCCTGTTTGGCATCGTCGGGTTGCAATCGTTGTGCTAAGCTCATTGGGACACTATTATCCAATCCCATCATGTGCATTTTTCTGTAGTCGATGATATTATCCAGCAGATCCGGCACCATCATGTCAATTTCTTTGTCACCATATTTTGCATCAATCAGTTTTGCCGATGCTTTGACATCCTGTTTGGTGAGCGTGTCCTGTGCAATAGTGGAAATTGAAAACAGCAGTGTAATCGAGATGATCAGGATCTTCATCATGACTTAGTGATTATTTAAGTTCTCGCTTGATATAATTGGAATAGTCCGGGATGATGCAGGTATACTCTTCATGCATGAGGGGGGAGGTCAGCAGAAAATCTGCTGTTGCCCTGTCGCATGCGAAAGGGATGTTCCAGGTCACGGCAAGTCTGAGTAGTGCTTTGATATCAGGATCATGTGGTTGTGCTTCCATGGGATCCCAGAAGAAGACGAGGACATCCACTTTACCTTCAGCGATCATAGCGCCTATTTGCTGGTCGCCGCCAAGTGGACCGCTCAGCAGTTTTTTAACCGACCGGTCGAGTGCGTCTTCCAGCATCTTTCCTGTTGTGCCCGTG
>JBKCOY010000100.1:0-5826 GCA_046309555.1 Chitinophagia bacterium | reverse complement strand
AGAGGATCAACAAAATCAAGGTCAGCATATACGGCTTCAATATTAGGATCCTGAAATGCATCAGCAACTTTTTGCAATACATCGCTTCCTGCATACATATCATCTGCGTTCAGGATTCCGATGATATCTCCTGAAGCCATGATTATACCCCTGTTCATGGCGAAATAAATCCCTTCGTCTTTCTCAGAAATTTTTTTTGCCACATGCGGAAAGTTCCTCACCACCTGCATCGTATCATCCTCAGATCCGCCATCCACAATGATATGCTCAACATGCGGATAGGTTTGCTCCGCAACCGATCGGAGTGTATCGCCGATGGTTTTTGCGGAGTTGAGGGAGACGGTGATGATTGATATATTCATGTAGAGGTTGAAGGGGTTGAAGAAGTTGAAGGGGTTGAAGGGGTTGAGGAGGTTGAGGAGGTTGAGGAGGTTGAAATATAATCTTCAACTACTTCAACCCCTTCAACCTCTTCAACTATTTTTCAACTTCCCTCAACCTTATTTTCACCGCCGGATTCCCCTGATATATTCCGTAGGCTTCCATATCCTTTGTGGCAATGGAGCCTGCAGTGAGCATGCTGTGTGAATGGGCTGTAACACCGGGTGCTACCAATGCCATGGCGCCGATCCATACACCATCTTCGAGTATGATGGGTTTCAGGATCAGATCAAAACCAGCTGACCGATAATTATGGTTGCCGGTGCACAACATGGCGCCTTGTGAAATGCATACATGGCTGCCGATCTTTACATCCGTGAGGTTATCGATCCAGCAATCCTCACCCAGCCACACATGATCTCCCATGGTGAGTTTCCAGGGGTATTTTATACGGACACCCGGACGAATCCTGGCTTCATTGCCGATATGAGCACCAAACATCACTAGCACCCACTTGCGAAAACCACTGAAGGGAATCAGGGGATTGCGGATCAAGAGCGGACTGCAAACAAACCAAAGCCATTGCTTCCATCTGGAAGCCCCTATGCTAGCTGCATAGGCTTTGTTGTTGGCGTCATAATGCGTGAGATCGACTTTCATATTGGTTTCTATTCCGCTAAATTGAACAAATCATGGTAAGCATTGAGAGAATTCATGTTTTCTTCATAATCTGCAGCCAGCGCCAGGGCTCCCTTGCGGTATTGCTGCCAATCAAGATCATCCATATCAACAAAATACTGAATTGACTGTGCAAACTTGGTTCTCGACAATGATAGATCCACACCCGCTTTCTTTTCACTCAATTTTCTCCAAGGCGTTTGGTCGCTGATTACAACCGGACAACCTACTGCCAAGGCTTCGAAAATAGCATGTCCGAAATTTTCCCCTTCAGTCGGCAATACAAAAACTTCCGCGTTTTCTAAAATACCGCGTACTTTTTCATGTTTGAGATCGGCATAGGTTACGATATGTATGCGCGACTGCATCCTGAAGATGAGCTTCTTGCATTTTTTCCAATAATCCTGATCTTCACGGGTGGCAACAATATCAAAATGGATATCCCCTTTTACCCTGGCCAATGCTTCTAACAGAAACAAGAGATTTTTGATTGGATGCATTCGTCCTACAAAAACCATGTGCAATTTGCCAGCCATTTTTTTTCTTTCCGGCAATTCTTTCAGAACGGGTTCAGGAAGATTGGGGGCAATCTGAATTTTTTCGGCTTTTGAAAAAACTTTTTTGATGTCTTTCGCTTCTTGTTTGCTGGTGGCATGGAATGTAAGCAATTTGTCCATCCCCCACCATTTCAAAAAGGTGAGATATATAAACTTCTTGAACCACTTCACCGAGAGTGCAGATTGCCTCAACATGCCCCTGGTGCATAGGATAACCTTGCCCGACTTTCCTGCTACCATCATGGGCAGGATCATGTTGGAGAACATACTGTTCAGATATATTCGATCAGGATCGATCTCCTTGATGACTGATCTTACTATGGCCAGGTTCATTTTACCCGGACTATAATGATAGATGCTGAATCCGTCTGACTGCATCCATTCATCCTCATCAATATCGCGGAATGGCTTGGTGTCTTTCAGATCCCGGTCTTTGGTAAAGACAAATACCTCATGGTCTTTTTTCAAGAGGTTCACCATGTTCACTACAGAACGAACCGGTCCGCCTGCCTTATAGGCCGGTGCAAACCAATCGGTGAAAATTAGGATTTTCATTTGGTGTTTTCAGTTATGGTGAATCAGTTGATCTCTTGTTTGTTTAGCCAATGTGAAAGTACCACAAATAACCAAGGTTCTGTCCACCTGACATTCGGATCTCCATCCACAAACCTCTTCCAATAGGACTTGAGCTCGCCAGCATTGATAAAATCACGCTCTGCTATGCTGTTGATGGCTTCTGTACAAAAACTTTTCAGTTCGTTTCTCATCCAATGTTCCCAGGGCAAAACAAATCCCTGCTTTTTGCGGTGCACGATCTCTTTGGGCAGCAGTGGATCGAGTGTTTCCACCAACAATTGCTTGGGATAATGGGGATACTTTATTTCATCATTCAACGATAAAACAAACTCCACCAGTTCATGATCAAAGAATGGTTCGCGTATTTCAAGTCCAACTGCCATGCTCATCTGATCAGCATCCTTCAGCAGGGTTTGTTGTGTGTAGCCAATATATTCTGCAATGCTGTATTCGCTGAAATAATGGGAGCCATGGTGAAGAATGGTTTCCGTCTCAAAAATTTCATTCATTTTTTGTTGGTCCTGTTCCAGTGTTGTGACTTGTTTGATGAAGTCTTGTGAAAGCACACGACGCAATGCTGGATACACATTTTGTATGGAAGGATTGAAAATGCTCAACAGTGCTGCCATGCGATGATGTCTGTCAGCCTTGCTTTGCCTGAGCAATGCTGCTAGCGCTTTTCTTCCTAGCAAAGAGAAAAGATAGCCAGATTTTCTCTGCATGATTTTTCGGAATTGTAGAAAACCAGGATAACCTGCAAAGAGTTCATCACCGCCTATGCCCGACATGGCTACTTTGATTCCAGCATTGCGAATGGCGGTGGACAAGACAAATGTGTTTACACCATCCATCGTAGGACTATCCATGGCATCCAGTGCTGAACTAACCTGCGACACATATTGATCAGGATCTAATAAATATTTTTGATGTTTTGTACCAAATCGTTTTGCGATGATGTCGGCATAGGCAGATTCATCGTATTCTTTTTCGGTGAAAGACAAATTGAACGTATTGATTTTATGACCGGATTGTAATTGCATAAGTGCAACTACGGCACTTGAGTCGATTCCACCCGACAGAAATGCTCCCAAGGGAACATCAGTGATCATGCGAGAGGAAACAGCCTTGTTCATCAGATCAAATATTTTCAGTTCTGCTTCTTTTGGGGTGATGTTAATATCGGGCTTGACCTGTGAAAGACTCCAATAGGTTTCCTTTTGTTTAGCATGCCGGTCAACTTTCATCCAAGTGCCTGCCTTAATTAGTTCTACACCCTGTATCATGGTATCCGGATAGCCGGCTGACTGAAAACTTAGGTAATCTGCCACTGCGCTTTTGTTCAATGATGGCGGTACCAGTCCGGATGCCAGCAATGCCCGTCTTTCTGAGGCAAAGACCAGTTTTTTATCGTCGATATAATAAACAAGTGGTTTTACTCCCATTCGGTCTCTTGCCAACCAAAGTGTTTCCATCTGTTTGTCCCATATCGCAAACGCAAACATCCCTTTAATCTCTTGAACAGAATTGATACCCCATTTGATAAAGGCCGCCATCAATACTTCCGTATCGCTCGAGGTTTGGAATGGATAGTTGTTGAGCTTTTGTTTTAGTTCTTGGTAATTGTATATCTCACCATTGAAGACCAGTACGTATCGTCCGTTCGGATCATAAAAGGGCTGATTGGCAGCGTCAGTGAGATCGATGATTGAAAGTCGCCGATGACCGAGGCTGATGTTGTGATCATGAAAATATCCTTCTGCGTCCGGTCCGCGATGGGCCAGCGCGTTGGTCATTTTTTTTACCCTGATGTGAGGGTCAGATAATTGCTGAAAGTGAAGTATGCCGGTTATGCCGCACATAAAGAAAGGTTCTGATGCATCAGGACCTATTTAGTTTTTTTTGTATTTGATTGACAATTGAAATATCAATCTGATGGTTTAGAGCAATATTCTCTGGCAGCTCTCCATTGATGAGTTCTTCCATAATGGAAATCATATCCAGTTGAGCTTCCGCTTTGCCTTCCGCTTTGCCTTCCGCTTTGCCTTCCGCTTTTCCTTCCGCTTTGCCTTCCGCTTTGCCTTCCGCCTTGCCTTCAGCCTTTCCTTCAGCTTTTCCTTCAGCCTTCCCCACCGCTAAGCCTTCCGCCTTGCCTTGCGCTATACCCAACTCCATTCCCAAAGCTCTTCCCTCTTCAATACTTTGTTCTATAAGCATTTTAAACCCATCCCTGTAATACATATAATCATCAACGTATTTTTCCATTCCCCTTATTTGAGCAGGAGTGTATTGAGAAGAATCAATCATTTGAAGTGCCTTTCTGACTTCCTGGAACCGTTTTTCATCTGCTGCGGTGAACATATGACTTAGTTTATCGGGTTGTGACAAATAGGTTAACCAAACTTCTTTTTTTGTACCAACATCAAATTTATCCAATTTCCTCCATTTGCCAAGTTCTATGTAAAGCCATTCCATCCCTTCCATCGTCATATCCTGAATGGAATTATGGTTGATGGTGAAATGGTGAAACCATTCTTTTGTTTTTGGAAAAATCGAATTCTCTAAAAAACATAATGTATATACCGTCTTGATGTCTCCATAACTACCTGATGCTGCGAGTTGCTTTGCCAGCACCTTTGACGCGTTGTATAACATTCTGTGTCGTAAATTGGGAACATGCAATACTTGCATTTCTACAACAAATTGACGACCCAATTGATCCGTGCAACGAACATCGACAATTGATAGCTTCTTCCCATCTTCTATGGGTAACAATTCTGACGGGAGATACACCAATGCAGTCAGGGGCACTTCCAACGGTAAGATTGAATTGAGAAGATCGATCAGAAGATCCGGATTCTCTCCAAATACCCTTTTGAATGTGAGATCTGCTTTCGGATCCAACAATGCCATATAATATTATTTCAAGCAAAGTTGAATTGAAACCAAATGAATAAAATGATGAAAACATCAAAGAGCAAACGTTTTAAAACAGAAAAAAGATGTATAAAAAACATTTATCCAACCTGCTCCCATAATCTTCGGTAATGGTCTGTGATTTGAACTGGCAGAAAATTCAGAACACGGAGTTTTCCTGCTGCTGCATAGTTTTCCATTTGAACGGGGTTTTCAATAAAGTATTGAACCGCTTCTCTGATGGAGGCTATGGAGCTAGGATCGATGAGATATGCAGCTTTGCCTGCTACTTCCTTCATTGGACTTATGTTGCTGGTGATGACAGGTTTTCCACTAGCAAAGGCTTCAATCACAGGTAATCCGAATCCTTCATAGGTAGAAGGAAAAAGTATGACATCTGATTGCATGTATTCATTAACCAGATCTTCCTGAGAAATGCTGAAGACATTGGAATAGTCGATCTTGAATTTTTTCAAAAACTTTTTCTGTTGTGCTGTCAGCTCACCAATAATACGCAGGTGAAGAGGTAATTGGAAGAGTGCAGGTATAGTGATCTCGAGGTTTTTGTTAGACTTGGTACCGAGGAAGAGAATACAAGGTTGAGGGAGGTTGAGGGAAGTTGAGGGAGGTTGAAGGGGTTGAGGAGGTTGAGGAGGTTGAGGAGGTTGAGGAGGTTGAGGAGGTTGAGGGGGTTGAGGAGGTTGAGGAGGTTGAGGAGGTT
>JBKCOY010000099.1:0-13789 GCA_046309555.1 Chitinophagia bacterium | reverse complement strand
TGGTAAGAAAAGGTTAAACAAGAATTTGAAGAGATTGTTCAGGCGGTTAGAACGGTAATCAAAACCTGTAGGATGCCTATGACGAAGCCAAGTACCCCGCCGATGATCTCAACAAAACGAAATTCCTTCGACATGATCTGGTTGAGAATGGCTTCCATCTTATCACTGGAAAATCCGTATACTTTCTCCGTAATGATTTTTTCGAGATCGAGTTCAGATTCAAGATTTTTCATATATGATCCAATCATTTCCGGAAACATGTGCTCAAGTTCAGCCATAAATACTTCCTTGAGTTGATTGATGGTATTGTCGCCAATGAACATGGATATTATTGGGAAAACCTCAGATAATTTCCTTCTTAAAAAATCATCAACCTTTTTTTCAACGAAGGGTATTAGTTTTTTTACGTTTTCCGGGTTTGTGATCTTGTCTTCAATTTCCTTGAAAGAGATCAATTCTGTACTGACCAATTTACCCAGCTTCTCTGCAAACTGCTTTTGCCTTTTTGGAAAAATACCATGAAAGGTGATCCCCAGAATTTTTTTAGGTTCTTTTGGGTGAAAAAGCATTTTGATGGCTATCCAATTGGTAAACCAACCAATAAAAGCAGAAATAAACGGGATCAGGATTAGCCAAAAATTCATCTTTACAGTAAATTTTTGCAAAGGTAACCTTTGTCTTGCGATTAAAATGGATTTTGGAGAAGTCCGGTTTTGCATTAATTTTGCAATCTGCATAACACGGAGGTCGTAGCTCAGCTGGTTAGAGCGTCTGATTGTGGTTCAGAAGGCCGTGGGTTCGAGCCCCATCTTCCTCCCTTCTTCCTCTTTTCCATCTTAACAAATCTTTTACCACCATTCATACCAATTGGGTACTGAATGCATTTCTTTTGGTTTAATTTTGGCTATGTCATCAAAATTGAAACAGTTTATGTTGAGTAAAAGATCCTGGCCCTTTGCTATCATTTTTGTTGTAGCTGCTTTTTCAATTGCCTTTAATTCACTGGGGATTGGTAATCCTCCTGATAAATTTGAACAGATTTTTCAGCAAGTAACTGAAATGCTTGAGGCTGCACATTTCAGTCCCAAGAAAGTAGACGACGAGTTTTCGAAAAAAATCTTCAAGAAATACCTTGAGACGCTTGATCCTGATAAAAACTTATTCTTGGCGTCAGATGTAAGGGAGCTTAAAAAATTTGAAACATCCATTGATGACGAGCTGCATGGGGCTCCCATAAAATTCTTTTATGCAGTAGAATCTGTATACACAAAAAGAGTAAAGGAAATGCATGCAACATACCGTGAGTTGTTGAAGGATCCCTTTCAATTTACTGCGGATGAAACAATCGTGTTGGATCCTGAAAAACTTGATTATCCGAAAGCAGAATCTTCCAGGAAAGATGCCTGGAGAAAAAGGATGAAATTTTTGATATTGGAACGTTATCATGATCTCCTGGAACAGCGATCATCATTGAAAAAGACGGATTCTGCCTACAGGTCCGATTTGCAGCTTGAGAAAGAAGCCAGATCAAAGGTTGAGCTGGTCATGACAAGGAACTTTGAACGCATGATCAACAAGGCAAAACCTGAAGAACGTTTTGACATGTTGGTAAAAGTGGTTACCGAAACCATGGATCCCCACACAACATTTTTCCCACCCATTGAAAAAAGATCTTTTGATGAGCAAATGAGTGGCAGGTTTTACGGCATTGGTGCTTCATTACGGAGTGATGAATCCGGTGCTATCAGGATCGCTACCATCGTTGCTGGTCTTCCCGCATGGAAGTCTCAACAGCTGGCTGTAGGTGATCAGGTATTAAAAGTTGGTCAGGCAGCTGGAGAGCCGACAGATTTAAGTGGCTTTGAAACTGAGGAGGCAGTAAAACTCATCAGGGGTAAGAAAGGAACTGAAGTGAGGCTTACCCTCAAAAAGGCAGACGGAACCATCAAAATCGTTTCCATGATCAGGGATGAAGTGATTCTTGATGAAACCTATGCCAAAAGTGCCATCATCAATGAAGGTGGAAGAAAAATTGGATACATTTATTTGCCAGAATTTTATGCAGACTGGGAGAGACCCAACGGTGCTAGATGCTCTCAGGATGTTGCCAAAGAGATCATCAAACTAAAAGAACAGCAGGTTGAGGGTATCATCATGGACCTCCGAAACAATGGAGGAGGTTCTCTTTATGATGTTGTGCAGATGGTTGGTTTTTTTATTCCTGAGGGACCCATCGTTCAGGTTAAGGATAGAGAGGGAAACCCTTCAATTCTTCGCGACAGAGATAGGACCGTTCTTTATGAAGGCCCCCTTGCAGTAATGGTGAATGAGTTCTCTGCGTCAGCTTCAGAAATTTTTGCTGCGGCCATTCAAGACTATGGTAGGGGAGTGGTCATTGGCAGTACATCCACTTATGGCAAAGGAACAGTTCAGAGAAACATTGGTCTAGAAGCCAACTCTCTTTTCAATAATAAAGATGCCAGTGAATTGGGCACATTGAAACTCACTTTACAGAAGTTTTATCGTATCAATGGTGGATCAACTCAGTTGAGAGGCGTAACACCCAATATTGTGTTGCCTGACCAATACGAATCGTTGGAATACAGGGAAAAAGACAATCCGGATGCGCTTCCCTGGGATGAGATTCCCAAAGCATTTTATAATAAATTCTCGCCTGGCTATGACGTTCAGTCTGTAGTTAAATCCAGTGAAACCAGAATATCCGTTCATCCATCCTTTCAAGCGATAAAATCATCTTCTGCATTGATGAAAAAATCAAACGAAAGAATCTATTCTCTTCAATTGGATAAGTACAGAATTGAACAAAAAGCGCTCAAAGAATCTTTCAAAAAGATCGACGAAGCATCTAAAAATCAAAAAGCACTTGATGTTGCCATTATGCCTGCAGACTTGAAAAAGTTGGAAGTTGATAATGACAAACTGGAAAGGAGAAAGCAATGGACAGGATTTCTATCCAAGGATATCTATATCAATGAAACCTGTCAGATCATTGGCGATATGATCAAACAAACATTTTTGGTCAAGGGAGTTTAGTTTTTTGTTTTTCTGCTTCCTTTTGTATCCTGCTTGACGGAAGGATTTACAATGACTCTTTCACCTTTTATGGTTGATGCCTTTTGCAGCGCATTATAAGCATTTACTATGCCACCTGTGATGGAAAGTTGGTCAAGACTTATGGCCTCATCCTCGCTTCCAGGTTTGTTTACCACAGCGCCATCTATTTTTAAAACCGATGATGCAATGATATCTTTTACTTGTTTTGCACTCAATTCGGGATAGTATGATAAAATAAGGGAAGCAAGTCCAGCCACAACTGGGGTTGCCATGCTGGTTCCGTCTTTATCCCCATAAGTATTTCCTCCAGGGATAGTTGAATGAATCTTGACACCTGGCGCAAAAACGTGAACTTCTCTTTTACCGTAATTGGAAAAATCTGCAACAATATCATCCTTGGTAGCACCACTGGCGCCAACATTGATCCAGTTTGAGAAAACCTTCATTGTGTCGTTGCCTTCTTTCATATTCGGGAAATTGTCTTCAGCGTCAATATTCTTGGCATCATTTCCTGCAGCATGAACTAGCAAAACATCTTTGCTTTCGGCATAACGAACTGCTTCGTCAACCCATTTCTTTTCAGGAGAAAAACTCTTACCGAAACTCATATTCACTACCCATGCGCCATTGTCTACTGCATAGCGAATAGCGTTCGCTATGTCCTTATCGTGTTCATCTCCATCTGGAACTGCTCTGATGGTCATGATTTCTACATTGTTGGCTACACCCTTGATGCCGAGATTGTTGTTTCTGACTGCACCAATGATTCCGGATACGTGTGTGCCATGGGATGCATCTGTGCCCATTATGTCATTATTCCCATAGAACCGGTCATTACTGTCTTCATAGTTATCCTTGACGATTTCTGCTCTGTATTTTCTGGGTTCCTTTTCAACAGCGTCAAGTTTTGATTTTTCGCCTTCATAAAACTGTAACAGATCGCCAATAAGTCCGGCATTGGTATTCTCCATTTGCCTGGTTTGCTGAAAAAATCCCAAAACAGCAGTCCTGGCTCTGGTTACAGCCGGATCTGAAGAAGTGAAGGATTGTAATTCATCACCAGTATATTGTTTTTTGCCCATCGCTGCCTGCAGAATACTATCAGCCTGTGGAACTTTTACAACAACATCTTTGAGAATCATCACATACATGGCAGCTTCCTTGGCCTGAGATTCCAGTTGATCCTTTGCTTTTTGATATGTTTTATAGGTTAGCTGTTCATCGGGAGCAAGAGAAGCGCTGTTGAAGTTTGCCGACTCGAATCGGGGCTTGAATCGATAATATACCCTTGCTGCTTCATACGAGTCTTTCCCCACATTGGTTCCATCTTTACCACCAATAAAATTCCATCCATGAACATCATCTGCATATCCGTTATTGTCATCATCCTTGCTATTTCCCGGAATTTCCCTTTTATTCGTCCACATAACAGGCTTAAGATCCTCGTGGGCTGTGTCTATTCCGGAATCAATAACTGCTACAATGATTTTTTTCTTTGGTGTTTTGTTGAGCAGTAATTCAGAGAATGCTTTTTCCAGGCTGATTCCATACACTCCGGAACCTGCAGGGTCTTCAAGGTGCCAAGTTTTGCTGTAACCCTGATTACTCTGAGAAAAGGATTGCATCAAAAAAAGCAGTGATGCAAAAAAGAGTGAGATATTTTTCATCATCATTTTCAAATTATAAATGGCAAATTAGTTCAAAAAGCAGATGGAAATTGAATCATTTTTAGAATTCATTGTTTTTTATCAATCTTTTATCGTTTGTATTTTTTCCTGTTATAAAGTAAAAGTATCAAAAGACATATTGGTCCTGAAATCAGTAGCATGATGGTTTGAACGGACCAAAGCAGCCAGCCAAATGCAAGTCCGGATACTGCATTAACTCCGTAAAGTGTCAATGTTTTTTGTACTGCAAGCTGATAGGCGCCAATTCCTCCTTGTGTAGCAATCATAGCAAAGCTTCCGAAGGTTAAAATGGTGAGGGACGCAGGCCAGCCCATTGCTGCAAGAGGCTGCATTGCATAAAAACCAACTTTAATACTGAGCAGGTAAAGAAACCATATGAAGAGGGTATGCGCAATAAACTTTTTTCGGTTTGGGATCTTTTTGAAACTGATAACTCCTTCATAAAATCCCGAAATCATGGATTTGAGCTTTTTCTTGATGCCGGAACTTGAACCAGATCGTATGAGTAGATATATTCCGATGCACAAAACAATGATAATTCCTGTTGCGATGAAGAGGATAGTATGATTGTTTTCCAGTTTCAACAATAAGGCTGAAACCAATTCATCTGTATAAGCCCAAACGCGCTTGAACTGACTGATGATGGTAAGAAAAATAACCAGTACCAAACAAAGCAGATCAACCATTCTTTCTGCAACCATGGTCCCGATCAACTTATCAACCGGTATTTTTTCATATTTACCCAGAAGTGTACATTTCATCACTTCGCCAAGCCTTGGGAAAAGAAGGTTGAAGAAAAAGCCAGAAATAACGGTCATGAATACATTCCAAATGGATAGGGTATAGCCAAGTGGAGCTATCATGCTCTTCCATCTCAATGCCCTTATATAATGACTCAACAGGAGCACCAGGATACAGGGAACCACAAATAACCAGTTTGAGCTAAAAATCAAATTTTTGACCATACCTATTTCAGTTGGGCTCATTGACCTGGTGGTAAGCCAAAGGAGGGCAATACCGATAGTCAGGAAAATCACAAACTGAAACAATGTTTTTATGGTTCTCAATGGCCCTTCATTTTACCGTTTTTCAAATTTACCCAATCATCTCCAAAAACGGCTTTGTAGATTGATCAGTTATTGGCATGGAGCTGCTCATAGCCCCTTATTCCAATAATTTTCTTACCTTTGCGCAGTTGAACTCCCCTTAAAACCAAAGGATGGTAAGCAAAAAAAGAATACTTTTTATCGCCAACGAGATGTCACCTTACCTGGAGCTTACAGAGTTTTCAGAAATTGTGAACAAACTTGCAATCAAAGCAAACGATTCCGGCTACGAAGTGAGGTGTATCATGCCTAGGTTCGGTACCATCAATGAACGCAGACATCGTTTACATGAAGTGGTAAGATTATCCGGGATCAACATTTCTGTTGAAAATGAGGATTATCCTCTGCAGATCAAGGTTGCCTCCTTGCCCAACGCCCGCTTACAGGTTTATTTCCTCGATAATGAAGAAATGTTTCGCAGGAAATTTGTTTTTCAGGATGAGCAGGAAAAATGGTACGATGACAATGGAATAAGATCAATATTCTTTTGTAAGGGTGCATTGGAAACTGTCAAAAAGTTTGGATGGCCCCCAGACATTATCCATTGCAGCGGTTGGATGACCGGTCTGATACCGATGTTTTTGAAAACTGCCTATAAAAAAGAGCCAGTATTCAGCAACAGTAAAGTCGTTTTCACCCTTGGTGAAAATACCTTTACAGAATCCCTGGGGAAGGATTTCGTCAAACAGGCTGTGATCAGCAATCTCATTAAAGAAAAAGATCTGGAACCTTTTAAGTCTTCTGATAATTCGGGAATGTTTAACGGGGGAGCTTCTTATGCGGATGCCATATCATTTGGAGATGGGCAGGTCAAAAAAACCCTGGTCGACTCCTTTTCTAAGGTAAAAGGCAAAAAAGTCATTCCCTATCAGGCAGATTCTGATTTAACAGAGTATTTACAATTGTATAACGACCTTGCAAACAAGTAATTGCAAGTCAGTCATCTAAATTATGTAGTGTGAGTATTAGAACGCTGTTGAAAGGTTTTGCTGCTGTCATTATCCTCTTCACTTTTATTCGTTGTACAAAAATCAAAGGAACTGATATCGGTCTGGGTCTTTTACCCCCTATAGACAACATTATCACCTTTGATACTACTTTTGAAGTCATCACCAATACTTTTATTACTCCGGATTCCCTGTTGCCCCAATTGGGCAGGGATATAAACGGCAACCAGGGCCAGTTTGTATTGGGACAAATCTCCAATGACCCTCAATTTGGAAAGACAACTGCCTCAATTTTTTTCGAATTGAAGCCACCCGGCTATCCTTTCTATTTTGAAAATTCACCGGATAGCCTTTTCATCGATTCCGCAGTGCTGTGTTTAAGGTGGACAAATACTTTCGGAGATACCAATGCTATTCAAACCATAAACGTTCACCGGGTTTTAGATCCAATTAAGTCTGACTCTGCTTATAACACCAGTTCAAATGTCAGGTTTGGAGAAATATTGGGTTCAAAAACATTCTCCCCATCAATTCTCAATGATTCCCTTTACTTGTTCAGACAAAATCTCAATAATCAATTGCGTATCAGGTTAAATGATGAATGGGCAAAAAAGTTTCTATCCTTTGATACAACAGGCAGGAGCCCTTACCGAAATGATACTTTATTCAGGGATTTTTTCAAAGGTTTCGCGCTTGTTCCACAAACTACAGGCTCTGCAAATGCACTCATGAGCTTCGCCATGAGTGATACAGCCACCCAGATGAGACTTTATTACAGGTTTAATAAAGGTGGTAAGCAGGATACAACCTTCAAGAACTTTGTATTTTTCAATGGAGTTTTTGGCGGCAACATCAATAACATTGTCAGAAGTTACAATGGTAGTGAGGCGTCACAACACATTGGTATAAAGCCAAGAGGGGATAGTTTACTGTATCTGCAATCTGCGCCAGGTACCTATTCAATGCTAAGGATTCCCGGGCTGGATGAATTCAAACAGAAAAAAGGGAATGTAATGGTTCACCTGGCTCAACTTTCTATGGAGGAAGTTGTCACCCCCGGAAGAAGACCAAATATTTTCCAGACACCTGAATATTTATATGCAGAAATGCAGGATTCCGCCAATGGTAAATTCTATCCCTTTCTTTCAGATGGTTTTCTCAACAGCAAATTTGAAACCTATTTATTTGGGGGAGTGAGAAAGTTGAAAAATGACGGTCAAAATAACCTGGTTTCTTACTATAACATGAACATCACCCGTCATCTTCAGGGTATCATAACACGAAATAATCCAAATCTTGCCATCAAGCTTTATGCTCCTTATAGCCTCCGGTATGAGGATCTCTTTATCACTTTTGCGCTAAATAATCTTTGTAGAGGTAATGTGGTACTGGGGGGTGGTAATCATTCGTCCCGTAAAATGAAATTCAGGGTTGTTTATTCTAAGCTTTGATTTTCATTCTATATTTGCAAAAACTAACTTTTTATGCCTTACTTATTTACTTCTGAAAGTGTATCAGAGGGCCATCCCGATAAAGTGGCCGACCAGATCTCCGATGCGTTGATCGATAATTTTTTGGCTTTTGACCCTATGGCAAAAGTAGCATGCGAGACCCTGGTAACAACAGGTCAGGTAGTTTTGGCCGGCGAAGTAAAATCAACGGCAACTTTGGATGTCCAGAAAATAGCAAGAGATGTGATTGCAAAGATTGGATACACCAAGAGTGAATATATGTTCGAAGCCAACTCCTGTGGTATTTTATCTGCCATACATGAACAGTCAGATGACATCAACAGAGGTGTTGAACGCAAGAAAAAGGAAGATCAGGGAGCAGGAGATCAGGGAATGATGTTTGGCTATGCAACCAATGAAACTGAGAACCTGATGCCATTGGCATTGGATCTTGCCCATAAAATCCTTATTGAACTTTCCTCTATTCGCAGAGAAAAGAATTCAAAAATGCCATATTTGAGGCCTGATGCCAAAAGCCAGGTCACCATCGAGTATGATGATAATGATAAGCCATTGAGAATTGATGCCATTGTTGTATCCACTCAGCATGATGATTTTGACAAAAGCGATAAGAAGATGCTTGATAAGATCAAAAATGATGTTATCAATATCGTTATCCCTCGTGTCAAGGCAAAATGCAAAAAAGATGTTCAGTCACTGTTTGGCAACGCCATTCAGTATCACATCAACCCAACCGGCAAATTTGTAATTGGAGGTCCTCATGGTGATACCGGCCTTACAGGAAGAAAGATCATTGTAGACACTTATGGAGGTAAAGGAGCACACGGTGGTGGAGCCTTCAGTGGAAAAGATCCTTCGAAAGTTGACAGAAGTGCTGCATATGCTGCAAGACATATTGCCAAAAATATGGTTGCTGCCGGTGTAGCAGATGAAATACTGGTGCAGGTATCTTATGCGATTGGAGTTGCAAAACCCATGGGCATATTTGTGGATACCTATGGTACCGCAAAGGTCAATTTAACGGATGGACAGATTGCTAAAAAGGTGGAGACTCTTTTTGACATGAGACCTTATGCCATCGAGACAAGACTTAAACTCAGAAATCCTATTTATCAGGAGACTGCCGCTTATGGACATATGGGCAGAAAGAATGAGGTTAAAAAGAAGACTTTTGAAATGCCTGGTGGTAAAAAGAAAACTGTAGAAGTAGAACTCTTTACCTGGGAAAAACTGGATTACGTTCCGAAAGTAAAAGCAGCTTTTGGCTTGAAATAAACCAAACCAAAACCCTCCCCAGCGGAGGGTTTTTTCTTTGATTACATGGGCAATCAAAAAAACGATTGGAAGATTCTATCTGAGCAATTGATCTATGAAAATCCTTGGATCTGTCTGACTCATTATGATGTGTTAAATCCTGCCGGCAACAAAGGGATTTATGGTAAAGTGCATTTCAAGAACCTGGCGATAGGGATAGTTGCCCTGGATGAAGATGACTCAATTCATTTGGTTGGCCAATTTCGATTTGTTCTTCAGGAATACAGCATTGAAATACCAGAAGGTGGGGGATTGATTGGTCAGGATCCACTAATCTCGGCAAAAAGAGAACTAAAGGAAGAAACAGGACTGGAGGCAGAAAATTGGCAATTGTTACTGGAAATGCATCTTTCCAATTCAGTTACAGATGAAAAAGCAATTGTTTATCTTGCCAGGGGTTTGAAACAGGGAATTGCTGAACCAGAAGATTCTGAAAATATCCGGCACTCAAAAATTTCATTTGAAGAGGCGTATGAAAAGGTGATGAAAGGTGAAATTATGGATGCCATAACGGTTGCAGCCATATTAAAGGTCAAACTTTTAAAATCAGAAGCAAAAATTTAATGAAGAGCAGTTCAACACATATCATTGGCAGGCAACCGGTTCTGGAAGCACTCAGGGAAGGGAGTCAGCTCGAAAGAATTTATTTACAGAAAAATACATCAGGGGATGCTATCGACGAAATAAGGGTACTGGCACAAAAACTACAGATTCCCATTAATGCTGTTCCTGTTGAAAAACTCAATTCGTTTACAAGGTCAAACCATCAGGGTGTTATCGGTTTGAACAGCATCATCCAATATATTGATCTGCAGGATGCAATCGATCACACTCTTTCTGTTGCACAGATACCTCTTTTTGTGATGTTAGACGGCATCACTGATGTCAGAAATATCGGTGCTATTGCGAGAACAGCGCTCTGTTGTGGTGCTCAAGTTTTGGTTATTCCCGATAAGGGTATTGGGGCTTTTAATGAGGAGGCACTCAAGTCTTCAGCAGGTGCCTTGCAAAAGATCATGATTTGCAGGGTATCCAGCTTGTTAAAGGCTATAGATACCTTACATCTCAATGGTATTAAAGTTTGTACCGCAGAGATGAACAGCACTGTGAAAGTGTATGATTTGGATTTCAATATACCAACCTGTATTGTGATGGGGAGCGAAGACAAAGGTGTGTTACCCTATATATCTAAAGCAGCAGATGTAAAGTTCACAATTCCAATGGCTGGTAAATTTGATTCATTCAATGTGGGTGTTGCGAGCGGCATTATCTTATTTGAGGCGAGTAAGCAAAGGATGTTAAAAGCTTAAACTGATGTCATCGATCTTCAGACTTGAATTTGATCCCAAACCTTTGGAGCACAAAATTGGTGTGGGTGATAAACTGATGTTGATGGGGTCATGTTTTACCGAGCACATTTATGATCGGTTGTTGTACTTTAAATTCAAGTCCCTTCAGAATCCACATGGTATACTTTTTAATCCCTTCAGCATATTTACCGCACTTCATCATTATGCTGATCAGAAATCTATAACAGAAGATGAATTGTTCCTGGAACAAGGTATCTGGAGACATTGGCATTTCCATTCATCGCTTTCACAGACAGAAAAAAGCAATACATGTGATCTAATGAATGCTTCCATTCAATCGGGGCATCAATTTTTAAGATCTGCTGACTGGCTGATTGTAACCCTTGGTTCATCGTACGTGTATCATTATGAGAATTCATACCCTGTATCCAATTGCCATAAAGTGCCTCTCGCAAAATTTTCAAAAAAACTCATGTTGCCTGAAGAAATTATTGAGCAATTTGAGGCTGTTCACGCCAAAGTCAAATTGATTAATCCAACACTCAAATGGATGTTCACCATTAGTCCGGTGCGACACCTAAGGGATGGATTTGTTGAAAATAATCGAAGTAAGGCAATTTTAATACATGCAGTAGACAAAATATGTGGGGCTCATCCGGATATTGTCTATTTCCCTTCATATGAATTGATCTTAGATGATCTTAGGGATTATCGATTCTATGCAGAAGACATGGTCCATCCAAATTACCTTGCCACCCGTTATGTATGGGATAAGCTTGTTCAATCAGGATTTGATGGTAAGTCCAGGGAAGTGATGAAAGAACTTGAACAGATCAACATGGCATTTCATCATAAGCCTATGCATCCTGATTCAGACGAACACCAAAAATTTCGGGAAAAGTTCAAAGCTGTTATCTCAGATCTTAAGAGCAGATACCCAGACATGGATCTTGATAGTGAATACAGTCATTTTTGTTGATGCATTCATGCATCTCAACTGAATGGCAAGAATTATTGCTTTAACTTTACCCATATTTACGAATATGAAATATCTTATTCTTTTAGTTTCACTTTTGATCAATACTGCATTGCTTTATGTATTGGGTACGAGAGAACTGCTTCCTGTTCCTTTGGGTGCATTTTTAAGTCCACAAGAGGGTATCTGGCAAAATGCAGAATCTGTTGAAGAGAATTTCAATGAGGATATTAAAATAAAAGGAATAAAGAGTAATGTTCAGGTTGTGGTGGATGATAAACTTGTTCCCCATGTTTTCGCAGAACAAGAAAATGATGCCTATTTTGTTCAAGGATATTTGCATGCAAAATTCAGGCTTTGGCAAATGGAATTTCAAACACTGGCAGCCGCAGGCAGGCTCTCTGAGATTGTTGGGTCCAAGGCATTGAAATTTGACAGAAATCAGCGCAGACTTGGAATGGTGTATGCGGCAGAAAATGCACTGGTAGCGATGGAACAGGACCCTGCAACCAAATCAGCTTTGGATGCTTATACTGCAGGTGTAAATTCTTATATAAACGAGCTAGACAATGGGGCATTGCCGGTAGAATATAAACTGCTGGGATATACTCCGGAGCTATGGTCAAATTTAAAATCTGCCTTGTTCACCAAACAAATGACGCAGGTATTGGCTGGATACGACAATGACCTGGAAATGACAGAAGCATTTCAGATATTGGGGGAAGAAAATTTTAGAATCCTTTACGCTGCTTTACCGGATTCGCTTAGTCCGGTAATTCCGAATTTTCAATCAACTGAACTGGCACAACAGTCGTTGTTACCTCCAGCATCTGCAGATTCTCTATATTTCAGGAGAAAAGATACTTTGTCTATTGTACAGGATTTTAAACCAGATCCATCAAATGGAAGTAACAATTGGGTTGTGTCTGGAAGCAAAACAAAGAGTGGAAAACCCATACTGGCAAATGATCCTCATCTTGGTTTGTCATTGCCATCCATCTGGTATGAGATGCAGATTACTACACCTGCATATAATGCATACGGTGTTTCATTTCCAGGTCTGCCCGGTGTAGTGATTGGTTTTAATGACAACATAGCATTTGGATTTACCAACGCTGGACGGGATGTTAAGGATTATTACGAGATTCAATTCAAGGATGATAAAAAAGATGAATATTGGTTCGACAGTTCCTGGCAAAAAACCACGAAAAGAATTGAACTGATAAACATTCGTGATTCCCTTCCTTTCAGGGATACTGTAGCTTATTCAATATTCGGCCCTGTCATATACGACAGATCATTTGAACATTCACTTTCCCCAAAAAAGGCAATTGCTTTACGATGGGTGGCGCATGATACTTCAAATATCCTGAAAATGTGGTTCCAGCTAAACAGGGCTAAAAACTACAATGATTACTTGGAAGCCATTTCTCATTTCAATGTTCCGGGTCAGAACATGGTCTTTGCTGCAAAAAATGGCGACATTGCCTTGTGGCAGCAGGCTAATTTTCCTTTGCGTTGGAAAGATCAGGGTATAATGGTAATGCCTGGTTCTGACAGCAGTTTCTTTTGGAATGGGTACATACCCTTTGCCGACAATCCCCATTCCCTGAACCCAGTTGAAGGATTTTTAAGCAGTGCCAATCAACGTCCGGTCGATGTTGCCTATCCATACTTTATACCGGGAAAGTATGAGGTATACAGACCCATAACCATCAACCGTGCTTTATCATCTTTAAGTTCCATTACCGTAAAGGATATGATGGATCTTCAGAACAACAATTACAATGTTTTTGCTGAATTTGCCAGACCAATTTTGTTGCAATACATAAACCGGGATGAGTTGAGCAATGAAGAAAGACGTTATGTTGATCTGGTTGAAAACTGGGATCTTCAAAATA
>JBKCOY010000098.1:0-4604 GCA_046309555.1 Chitinophagia bacterium | reverse complement strand
GTTGATCCCTTTGGAGAAGTTTTGTATCACTGCTCAGCAAAAGAAGACATCAACACAGTGTTGCTCGAAAAAAGCAGACTCGAAGAGATCCGAACAAAGTTTGGGTTCTGGAAGGATGGGGATGGATTTTTGATCGTTTAGGGTTGACTGCTTATGATACTCGAAACGACAACATACGCTCGAGCCCTTGCTTTACCAATTCATTAAGAGATATCCCTTTATCCTCTGCAATAACTGCGGCTTTCTTGTGAAGATCGACCGGTATTCTTACGTTGAATGTTCCTTTATATGTTTTCTTCGGAGATCTTCCCTGCTTCATGCAAAGATTAACATAATCATTTACGGAGTCTTTGAATGCTTTTTTAAGCTCTCTTACAGAGCTACCTTCGAATGTAACCAGGTCGTCAATTCCCAACACCGTACCATAAAAAATTTCATCTTCGTCGCTATACTTAACAGACCCCATATACTCTCCGTATTTGAATAAACTACTCATGGTTTTTAATTTCTTCTTTACATTTTTCTATAACCAACCGTAATACATATTTTTTTACTATTCTGCGTGGGTGTGGTTCATGAATCAAAATCACTTTTCCTTCTAGGTTTACAAATCTCCTTCTTGACCCTCCCGTAATTCCACTTGCCACTTGTTGATACCCCAGTAGCTTTAAAACCGCAATCAGTTCGCCCCAAGTAAAATCACTGGGAATTTCCAATAATCTATTCAGAAGTTTCTTCTTTTTGCTCATCAGAAATGCAACTGAATATCAGTTGCAAATTTAATAAATAAATATTTATTCCAGCAACAAAGAAAGGCGCCAATCATAAGAATGAAAAGTGAAAAAGACACACTTTATCAAGAAAAAAAACGCGAATTACGGGGTAAAATAACTTCAACTCCCCCTGCCTACCGGCTGGCAGGCTGAACCCCTTCAACCTCCTCAACTATTATCAAGGTTCCTCGCTTCACTCGGGATTACACTCAACGCTTGAACGCATTCCAGCCCTGCGCAGTAATGTTGTATGAATTCCCGCCTTTGGTATTGATCTTTGCGCCCTGTTCGGATTCTGTGATATAACCAATCACGCTGATCTGTTCGTTGAGTGTCAGCTTTTCGTAATCATCTTGTTTGATGGTGAAGAGCAATTCATAATCCTCTCCACCGCTGAGCGCACAGGCTGTGGGATCGATCTCAAATTTATAGGCTGCCTTGCGCGAATCTTCAGAGATAGGAAGCTTCTCTTCATAGATCACACAACCCACGCCACTTTTCTCACATATATGCAACAACTCCGAACTGAGTCCGTCGCTGATGTCCATCATCGAAGTCGGTAGGATTCCTTTTTCTTCAAGAAAATCATGAATGTCTTTTCGCGCTTTGGGTTTTAAAAGTCGACCGATCACATAAGATTCATTTTCGAGGTCGGGTTGCACCTGCGGACTCTCCAGGAATATTTTCTTCTCTCTTTCGAGAAACAACAATCCGATATAGGCACCACCCAGATCTCCTGAAACGCAGATCAGATCACCCTTTTGGGCCGTTGATCTTTGTACAAGCTTATCAGCGGTCACTTCGCCGAGTGCCGTAACAGAAATGATGAATCCTTTTTGCGAGGCGGAAGTATCCCCCCCAACAAGATCCACACCATGCTCTTCACAGGCAATGTAAACGCCCTCGTAAAATTCTTCAAGTGCTTCCACACTCATTTTGCTGCTCACGCCGATGCTCATCGTGATCTGCGTAGGAGTTGCATTCATGGCATAGACATCACTCAGGTTCACCACCACGGATTTATAACCAAGGTGTTTGAGTGGCGTATAGGAAAGATCGAAGTGCACGCCTTCGATCAGCAGGTCGGTGGTCACCACTGTCTGTTTGCCGAAATGATCAATGACGGCAGCATCATCACCTACTCCTAATACGGAGGAGGCATTCTGCAATTCGATGTTCTTGGTGAGGTGATGGATCAGTCCAAATTCTCCGTAGTCCTGTATTTCTGTTCTTGACATGTTCGTTTATTGATGTGTGTTGTTGATCCAGCGGATCAGTTCGTCATGGATCTTTCCGTTGGTAGCCACGATATGCGGTTGATAGGGATCGAATTTTTCTCCTTTGAATCCTGTCACTTTTCCTCCGGCCTCTTCCACCATGAGATATCCCGCAGCACTGTCCCACGCATTGAGTTTGTGTTCATAGAAACCATCGAACCTTCCGGCGGCGACCCAGCAAAGATCGATAGCGGCTGATCCGAGTCGGCGGACGGGAATTCCCTTGCGGATAAGTCGACTGAAAACATCCAGCGGACCATTTTCCATATCGAGGTAGGTATAAGGAAAGCCGGTAACGAGACAAGCGTGGATGACCTGGTCTTGCTGACTCACTGCGAGTTGTTGATCATTGAGAAAAGCGCCCTGACCTTTTTCACAGAAAAAGAATTCGTTCATCATCGGATTGTACACAGCCCCCATGATCATGTTGCCTTCGTGTTCGATGCCGATGCTCACACAACAAAGCGGAATGCCATTGGCGAAGTTGACGGTACCATCAATCGGATCGATGATCCATTTGTATTGTGAATCCATTTTCACTTCTCCAATCTCTTCGCTGAGGATGAAATGATCCGGGAAATCCTGGCGAATGATATCCATGATCAGGGCCTCAGAGGCTTTGTCAACTTCCGTTACCAGGTCGTTCGGTCCTGCTTTTTTTTCGATGGAGAATTTTCCGTTGATCCTTTCTGCGATGAGGGCACCGGAGGCTTGGGCAGCCTTGATGAGTGTGCTTTTGAGCATGGAGCAAAGTTAAATAAAATAGCAACGGTGGTCAAGCACAATAAAAAAGGGGTCCGTGATGCGGACCCCTGCAGTTTAGTTTTGACTATGTAACGGATCAGAGATTTCCTTTCTTCAGTTCACTTACTGCAAAATCAACAGCACGTGCGGTGAGTGCCATGTAGGTGAGTGAGGGGTTTACGCAGGAAGCGGAAGCCATGCAGGCACCATCGGTGACAAAAACATTTTTGGCATCCCATACCTGGTTGAACTTGTTGAGGACGGAGTTTTTCGGATCAGTACCCATGCGCGCAGTGCCCATTTCGTGGATACCGCGACCAGGAGTGCCGTCGCCATCTTTTCCTTTTACATTCTTCACACCGGCAGCTTCCAGCATTTCAATGCCATCGGCCAGCATATCCTTTCTCATCTTCAGTTCATTGTCTTTCAGTTCGCAATCGATAGCCAGCACGTTCAGTCCCCACTTGTCTTTTTTCGTTTTGTCGAGTGTGACTTTATTCTCATGGTATGGCAGGATTTCTCCGAAGCCACCCATGCCCACTTGCCATGAGCCGGGTTCGGTAAGGGTTTCCTTCAGTTCCACACCGATGTTGAATTCAGCAACGTTGCGGTTCCAGTTTTCGCGGTTGCCCTGACCCTGATAACCGAAGCCACGCAGGTATTCGCGTTTGTCGCCATTAACATTGCGGAAGCGTGGGATATAGAAGCCGTTGGGGCGGCGTCCGAAATAATATTTATCCTCGTAGCCTTCAACTTGTCCGTTGATGCGCACACCCAGGTGATGGTCCATCAGGTTATGACCGAGCTGACCGCTGGTGCTACCGAGTCCGTCAGAGAACACATCCGTTGCAGAGTTCAACAGGATCCAGGTGCTGTTGAGGGTGGAGGCGTTGAGGAAGACGATTTTGGCCTTGTATTCGTAGGTCTGGTTTGTTTCTGCGTCGAGCACTTCAACACCGGTAGCCCTTTGCGTGTCTTTATCGTATAGCACTTTGGTAACGATCGAGAAGGGGCGAAGGGTGAGGTTGCCTGTTTTCATGGCAGCCGGCAAGGTGGAAGATTGGGTACTGAAGTATCCACCGAAGGGACAACCCAGGGAGCACTTGTTGCGGAACTGGCATTGGGTGCGGCCGGGAAGAGGGCGGGTGATGTTGGCAGTGCGACCAATGATGAGGTGTCTGTTGCCGTTATAATGTTTCTTCAGGCGTTCTGCTACATCTTTCTCCACGCAGGTAAGTTCCATGGGTGGAAGGAATTTTCCGTCGGGCAGCACGTTGAGACCCTCTTTGGATCCGCTGATGCCGGCAAAGGATTCAGCATAATCATACCAGGGTGCGATCTCTTTGTATCGAATCGGCCAGTCGGTGCCGATGCCTTCCTTGGCATTGGCTTCGAAGTCGATATCGCTCCAGCGATAGCTTTGGCGGCCCCACATGAGGGAGCGTCCGCCTACGTGATAGCCCCGGAACCAGTCGAAACGCTTCACTTCGGTATAGGGACATTCCCAGTCTTTCACCCAATAGTTGAGGTTGGTTTCGCTCAGGGGGTAATCGCGTTTTAATACCGGATATTTTTCGATCATCTCCTGTGTTCTGCCGCCACGGTGCGGGAATTCCCAGGGATCTTTGGTTGCGTTCACATAGTCTTTTACATGTTCGATGTTCTCACCTCTTTCGAGCATGATCACTTTCATACCTTTTTCTGTCAGCTCTTTTGCTGCCCATCCACCGCTGATACCCGAGCCCACTACAATGGCGTCATAAACATTTGATTCCGGCATATGAATGTTTTATGGTAACGAATTTAATGA
>JBKCOY010000097.1:0-10467 GCA_046309555.1 Chitinophagia bacterium | reverse complement strand
AGGAGTGGTAATAACGGTGACCGGTAATTATAATTTGCTCAGCCAGCTTAACTTTAAGGGTTATTCTGCTCAGAAATACATCAATATTCAAGGACAATATGATGAAGTTTCTTATTGTAATTTTGAAAACAAGCCAACCGGAGCTCCAATTGGTAATCTCGTTCATATAGCTCCAAACGGATCAGTACCCAATTATGCAAAAATCAGGTACTGCTCATTTAGGAATATGCCAGGCGCAGGGGGAGATACCGGAAATGAATGCATAAGAATTGCCAATGGCGCTCAATCAACCTTTCTGTGCCGAACGATTGTGGAGTTCTGCTATTTTGAAAATACAGGTAATGGAGATAGTGAAGCAATATCTGTTAAAAGTCGTGAAAATACACTCAGGTACAATACATTCCGAAATAACCAAAATGCCATGATGGTATTCAGGAACGGAAATGATAATGTGGCCTATGGTAATTTTTTCATCAATGCAGGCGGTATCAGGGTAAAGGAAGCAAACAATATTTTTTGTTATAATAACTATTTTCAAAATGCAGGTGTAGGCGGGACCATGAATGCCGTGACTTATGACTTTATTACCGGCAACTTAAAAAATATCAATTTTTTGCACAACACATTTGTGGAATGCGGACTTATAAGCCTTTCCAGTGGCGCAACCAACAACACATGGGCCAATAATATTTTCAAGAAGAGTTCAGGTAATATTTTTTCTGGTTCTTCTTCCGGCATATCATGGGGAGGAAATCTATACCAGGGCAGTCTGGGAGTTTCATTTCCTTCCGGCATGTCAAATGTAGATACAAAGCTTGCATTGAACTCAGAGAACTATTATGGATTGTCTTCTTTAAGCCCCACAAATAATTCAAGTTCCTCTTATCCAGCCGTATTAGATATTCCCAATATCGATGATGATCCCTCATTGTCATTGGATATCAGTGGCCAATCTAGACCTCTAACCAAAACAGAGAAAGATGCTGGCTGTGATGAATTTACAACTGGAAGCACAACCAATCATCCTTTGGTTTTGTCAGAAGTGGGTCCCTCTTATTTAGGTGGACCAGGAGCGATAGTCAAGCAGGACCAAGTCATAACTTTTACAACATTGCCTTCCAAAGTTTTCGGTAATGCTGATTTTAATCCAGGTGCCACTACAAGCTCAGGTCTTCCTGTTTCCTATGCCAGTTCTAATACTGCGGTTGCTACCATCATTAATGGCAATGTTCGAATTATTGGCGCAGGTACTGCAACAATAACAGCCTCACAGTCAGGTGATGCAAATTTCAATCCCGCTCCTGTAGTTTCACAAATTCTAACAGTAACAAAAGCAAATCAGTCCATTTCCTTTAATCCACTTTCAACCAAGAGTGTTGGAGATCCTGATTTTAATCCCGGTGCAAGTGCCAGTTCGGGTCTTACTGTTTCTTATGTAAGCTCAAATACTGCAGTTGCTACCATTGTAGGTGGAAATATTCGTATAGTTGGTGCTGGTAGCACTTCCATTACTGCTTCACAACTAGGAAATACAAACTATAATGCTGCAACTGATGTTGCACAAGCACTGACAGTAACACCTCAAAATAAATTTAACTATTTACCATCTTCGACCACAATTCTTTCAGGTACCTTGAGGAGTGGCAGTTTTGGTAATCTGTCATCAAATGATGCAAGTTATTTCACGCTCAATTCTACTACGAGTGGAACAAGAAATACTGACTGGTATGCAAGTGTAAAAATAAATCAGTCACCGTCTTCTGTTACAAAGCTGGCTGTAAATTATGATGGTAAAAATTCTGCCAGCAAAACACAGGTACTCTATTTGTACAATTGGGGTACTGGTGGATGGACGCAAATAGATTCAAGGGCTGTTTCAACCGCTGATGTTCTGATAACCAGTATCCAGAATTCACCATCAATTTTCATATCAGATTTAGGAGAAATAAGGCTCAGAATTTACAGTGCTGGTGGTACTAAAAATTATACATCTTCAGGTGATTGGATACAATTCATTGTTGAAACAAACATTGCTCCCAGCAACACTGTTTCTCCTTACAGTGTTTGGCAGGAAAAAAAGCAACCGGAATTTACTGTTTATCCAAATCCTGCATCAAAGAATTTATTCGTTGAATATAGCCTGAGTAAAGACGAAAAAGTAGACTTGTGTCTTCTGAATATCAACGGTCAAAAGCAGCGAAGTTTGATAAGTTCGCAACTCCAAAAATCAGGTGATCATAAAGATATCTTTGATATTTCAGATTTGGCTGAAGGTGTTTATATAATCAGATTTTCTGCTGGAAATATTCAAGCGAATGCCAAAATTGTTCTTTTAAGGTAGCTTTTCACTTGTAAATACACCTATTCTTTCAAAGTCATATTTTATTTTACCGCAGCAATTTGAATTTATAAGAACCAATGTTCTTGGCTCTAATCTGATTCCTTTAATACTTTCACCGAATCGTTCTGTTGGCTCCCATCGCATGATGCTCTGATTTGTAGCTATTCACAAACATAAATCAACCATCATGAAATTATCAGCTGTTGTTTCTTCAGGTAAAAATTCTTCTTTTAAGAATTGGGTAGTTTTATTTGCCTTTATGCTATCATCTTTTTTAGATGGGAATCTACTTGCTCAAACTCTTCCATCTGCCAGCAGCTGTACCTCTAAGGATCTTGAACTAAAAAGCGTGAAGCTTGCTTATACGGGACTTTGTTTTCCATACGGGCAACCCACCAATGTAATACTGGAGATCAACAACAAAACGGGATCAGTCAGAACTGCATTTGCCTGTTGGGCAAAATTGGTGAGAACAACAAAAGCTGGGGTGGAGCTAGCTCCTGTTTCCATCTACATGTGCGGTGGGCCCATTCAACCATCAACCATAACCTCAATCACTACAGCTACTCAGATTACTGTTAATGAAGGGGAGTCTATTGTACTCAAAGATCTTTTTCTGGCATGGACCACCTCCAATGCCAATCAGAACTGTGATTTTTTAAAAAATAATTCTGCCACGATCAATCCTAAATGCGGGATCCTGCCCAGTATAAAGGTTGAGGCTGGCGTAATTGGGGCTTTGAGCCAATCTGCATCGGTGTGCGGTGAAGGCGGTTCCTTGACCAATCTCACAATTTCTCCATACGGAGGTGTTGCCCCATATAAAGTGAGCATCGATGATGGTTCAGAAATTAATGTGGCTGCTTCAGGATCTCATACCTTTTACAATATAAATGCAGCTGTTGTTCATAACATAAAAATCAAGGACAAGAACGGATGCTTGAATACAGTGAGTTCAACTATTTCCACTACTGCAACTGTTGTTGCCAAAGCAGGCAATGACTTTACGAAAAATTGTCTGATTAATATTTCTGGAAATACTATTGGTGAAACAACTACGTCAGGGTTTACCTATTCCTGGTCTCCTGCCACTGGTTTGAGCAATTCAGCTGTTGCTGATCCAATGGCCAATCCAACTTCAACAACTACCTATACAGTTACCAAAACAAATGTCGCAACCGGATGTAAAGGAACAGATGAGGTTATTGTTACTGTAGATAATGATGCGGTCACAGCTTTTGCTGGAAATGCATTCACCAAAACTTGCACCGAGAATCTCACAGGAAAGGAGATCGGTGAACCCTCTTCTGCTGGATTTACATATTCATGGACGCCATCAGTTGGATTGAGCGGTGATGCAATTGCCAATCCATTGGCGAACCCTTCTTCGAGCGCAACATTCACTGTTACCAAAACCAATACAAGCACTGGTTGTTCTGGAACAAGTCAGGTTACAATTACGGTTAATGATACCAAACCCGATTTCAGTGTAACATTTGTTCAACCCACAGTTTCGCTCTGTGCAGCGGCTACCCTCGGCAGTGTTACCTTCTGTGCCGTTGGTGGTTCAGGATTTGAGTACAGCATTGATAACGGCAGCACATATTCTTCAACCTCATCTTTCAACAACTTAGCATCGGGTTCCGTCACCGGATTGAAAGTTAAAAACAGCTATGGTTGTCTTACATCTGCAAGTTGTGAAACTGTTGGCAATTGTTCTTCATTATCAACATCACCCGTTCCTACAACCGTTGAAGGGACTGTAATGATCAATGCTGTCCCATCTATTGCCACGGAGCTAAAGCCAATTGTAAAGGCTTATCCGAATCCCTTTAGTGGTCGTATCAACTTCAATCTTGTAGCATCAAGATCGGGTAAGGCCGCACTTGAGATTTTTGATCCGGTTGGCAGGCGAATAGGTATTCCTTTCCAAGGTATGATGGAAGCAAGGGAGATGAAAACTGTTGTTTACGATCTGCCACTTCATTATAACGGTACGCTGATATACAGATTCACTTCAGGAGGAACTGAAACAAATGGAAAGATCATTTCATCATCTAAATAGTAGGCCAAATGACCAGGCCTTAGTATGCGATAAAAGTGAATGAATTCCAGTTAAAGTCTCACAATATTGTTTTTTATTCAACGTTTATCCACATTTCTGAGAAAAACTATATTTTTCTCAAATCGCTGCACAAAAAAGATTTTTTTGTTTGGTGCGTTAACAGTATTTTAACTACTGAAACGCAAGCTAATTGCACAAAAATCATCACCAAAACGATTGACTATGACCCAAAAAATGTCATTGAAAGGGTTGGTCAGACTGTTCGGTATCACAGTCTGTCTAACTTTGCTCACAGGACTGGCACATGCCCAGCGAACCGTGAGTGGTAAAGTATCCGATGCCGAATCCAAAGCCCCACTTTCGGGAGTATCCGTTGTTGTGAGTGGCACAACCAAGGGAACATCTACAGATGCCCAGGGTAATTTCAAGATCGATGTTGCTGCCAACCAACGGTTGGTGTTTACATTCAATGGTTATGAAAGCCGTACGCTGGCTGCCGGTAACAGCGCTACCTTAAACGTAGAGCTGGACGTGGATGTAAAGGCATTGCAGTCTGTAATTGTAACTGGTTACACTTCTCAGCGTAAGAAGGACATCACCGGTGCAGTTGCAGTAGTATCAGCCAAGCAGCTTACTGCAACCCCCACTGCGAGTGTTACCCAAATGTTGCAGGGTAAGGCTTCCGGTGTTGTTGTTGGAAACGACAACTCACCTGGTGGCGGCACCATGGTTCGTATCCGTGGTTTCGGTACCATCAATAACAACTCTCCGTTATTTGTAATTGATGGAGTACCTACGCAAGGTACCCTCAACCAGATCAATCCCTATGATATTGAGTCCATGCAGGTATTGAAAGATGCCTCTGCTGCATCTATTTATGGTGCACGTGCGGCCAACGGTGTAGTGATCATCACAACCAAGAAAGGAAAGCCTGGAGACCCCAAGATTTCTTTCGATTATTATACCGGCACTCAGACTCCTGGTAAATTCTTGGATCTCCTAAATGCAGAAGAACTGGGTAAGTATTTATTCAAGGCTGATGTGGGTGCAGGAAAAACACCATGGGTTTCCTCACCTTCCGCTCAGTATCGTTTTGATCAGAACGGTGGTGTTACCATGGCGGATTACATTTTCCCGAACGTCTTCGGCTCCCTTCCTTATGATCCTATGTCTGTTTATACCAATGATATCACTGATCCAGGATTGGGTTCAACCAAGTTCAATGTGAACAAGGCTAACAAATCCGGTACAAACTGGCAAGATGCGATCTTTGATCCTGCTCCAATTTCCAATTATCAGATCGGCGCTTCAGGCGGTACGTCAAAAGCAAAATATGCCTTCTCTGCCAACTATTTTGATCAGAAAGGTATTTTGCGTTATACCGACTACAAGCGTTATACTATCAGGGCAAATACTGAGTTCACACAGGGTAAATTCACCTTTGGTGAGAACCTGACTTTTGCTTACGATAAGAGAACTGGTATTTCCAATAACAACGAGTCTAATCCCATCATGCTGGCATGGCGTATTCATCCGATCATTCCTGTATTTGACATTACCGGTGGTCCGCCCGAACTTGGAGGTACAAATACCTCACCCTGGTATGGTTTTGGTGGTCCTCGCGGTCTGAACCTGGGTAATGCAACCAATCCTTTGGCAGAACTCTACAGGGCGAAGGATAACAATACCTACAGCACCCGCTTGTTTGGTAATGCTTTCGGTGAGGTGGCAATCATGAAGAATCTGAAAGCACGTTCCAGCATTGGCGTTGAATACAACAATTTCAACAGGTCTGAGTTTTTTATTCGTCAGATTGAAGCAGCCGAACCTAGGAATACAAATTCACTGAACGTATTCAACAACTTTGATAATTCATGGACATGGTACAATACCTTGAATTATACTACCACTATCAAAGAAGATCACGACATCAACGTTCTTGCAGGAACTGAGGCTGTTGCTACTTACTCATTTGGATTCAATGCCAGCAGAAGCAACTTTGCTTTCAATGATCTTGATTATCGTTACTTGAATGCCGGTTCTGCGTCTGGTTTGAGCAATGCTGGTAGCGGTGCTATCAGAACACGTTTGTTCTCTCAGTTCGCAAAAGTCAACTATGGTTACAAGAACCTCCTGCTTGCAGACTTCACTGTTCGTCGTGACGGTTCTTCCCGATTCTCTGCAGCAAACCGTTATGGTGTTTTCCCTGCGGGTTCTTTGGGTATCCGTCTGACTGAACTGAAAGCACTGAACAACCTCGATTGGCTCGATGACCTTAAAGTTCGTGCAGGTTGGGGTAAAACCGGTAACCAACAGATTCCTAACGTTTATAATGCCTATACATTGTACACTGCAGATCCTGCCAACAACGGATATGATATTGGCGGTGCGGGTACCTCTGTTACAGGAGGTTTTGACCTGACCCAGTTCGGTAACCCTAATGGTAAATGGGAAACCACAACTTCTGCCAACATTGGTTTTGATGCAAATCTCTTCCGCAACAGATTGGAAGTGGTGTTCGACTGGTACTCCAGGACAACTTCTGACATGCTTGCACAGATCGCTGTAGCAAGGGCACAGGGTCAGGGTACCCTGCCTTTCACCAACATCGGTACCATGAGAAACAGGGGTATTGACCTGAATCTGAACTGGTCTGATAAAGCATTGAATGGCCAACTTCGCTACTCAATAGGCGTTAACATCACACAATACAAGAACGAAGTGATCAAACTGAACAATGATCCCAATGCAACATTGTTCGGATTCACCACACGTCTCCCATCTATCACTGCAACCAAGAAGGGCTATCCAATTGCCAGCTTCTACGGTTATTTTGTTGATGGTATCCTCAATGCACAACAGGCTGCCACAGCTCCTAAGTTTGGCACCTATACACGCGAAGGTGTATTCAACTTCAGGGATGTTAACAAAGATGGTGTGATCACTGCGGCTGATCGTGATTTCCTCGGTAATCCACACCCAGATTTCATCTACGGTATCAACCTTACTGCCGGGTATAAAAATTGGGATCTTGCTGTCTTCGCAAAAGGTCAACAAGGTGGAGACATCTTCAACTATGTTCGCTACTGGACTGACTTCAACGTATTCCAGGGTAATCGTTCCAAGAGAATGCTTTATGATTCCTATGGTCAGGGTGGTGAAAACCTCTTGCCAAGGCTGAACTCATCTGATGCAACAAGCCAGCAGGTTTCTTCATACTTCATCGAAGATGGATCTTACCTTCGTTTGGGTAACATTCAGCTCACGTATACCATTCCTAACAACATCATGAAGAAGGTAGGTATCAGCGGAGCACAAGTATACATCCAGGGACAAAACCTGCTGACCATCACCAAGTATACAGGTCTTGATCCAGATATCAATTTGCGTACTTCTGATGCAAACAACCAGGACTTCCACATGGGTATCGACGAAGGTGCATATCCTGTTGCAAAATCCATTTTGTTTGGTTTACAGCTTAAATTTTAATTGACACAATCGAAAAATGATTCATATGAAAAAAGTAAAATTTCTACTACTTCCGGTTGTCATGGTGATGACCTTCGGTTGCCAGAAATTCTTCGACGTCAACCCTCAGGGTGTTGCCAGTCCTGCTCAGTTAAAGAGTAAGGCAGGTGTGAATGCTCTTTTGGTGGGTGCATATTCATTGCTTGACGGCGTAGGATCAGGAACAACTCAATGGCATGGTTCAGTCGACAACTGGGTATTTGGCGGTGTTGCATCTGATGATGCAGTAAAAGGTACCGATGCCGGTGACCAACCAGAACAGTCTTTCATTGAACAGTATAACTGGATTGCTGACAATACCCATTTCAGAGGTAAATGGCAGCATCTCTATGATGCCATTGCCCGTTGTAATGAAGTGATCTTGTTTGCTACAGATCCTGAAGTAAAGGATATGTCTGATGCAGAAAAGACTCAGGCAGTTGCCGAAGCCAGGTTCTTACGTGGACACTATCATTTTGAGGCGAAGAAAATGTGGGCTAACGTACCTTACGTTGATGACAAGACCTACAAATCAAGCGACCCATCTGGTGTTTTGGTGACCAACACTGCTGATATTTGGTCAAAGATCGAAGCTGATTTCGCATTTGCAGCTACCAATCTTCCTGCAACACAAGGACAGAAAGGAAGGGCCACCAAATGGGCTGCAAAATCCTATCTGGGTAAGACTTTGTTGTTCCAGAAAAAATGGGCTGCTGCAAAGACTGAACTGCTTGATGTTTATACTAACTCAGGTAAGAGCCTTGTAACTAGCTTCCATGATAACTTCAGAACTGTTACCAATAACAATAGGGAGTCCATCTTTGAAGTACAGTTCTCCATCAACGATGGTACTACCGGTGGAAATGGAAACAAAGGTGCTACACTCAACTGGCCTTATACATCCACTTCACCTGGTCGTGGTTGCTGCGGATTCTATCTTCCTTCACACAATCTTGTAAATGCTTACAGGACTGATGCTGATGGTTTGCCCCTGATTGGAGCAGCAGTTGATGGAAGCCTGGATACCTACAATAATGTTGACGTTCCCAACGATCAGGGACTTAAGTTCTCTGAGCCTTGGACGCCTGATTATTCTCAGTCAGTAGATCCTCGTCTCGACTGGACAGTTGGCCGCCGTGGTGTTAACTTCCTCGATTGGGGTAAGATGCCAGGTAGTAACTGGATACGTGACCAGAACTATTCTGGTCCTTTCACCGGCAAAAAGTGGATGTATTATCTTTCAGAAGAGAACTCTACCACACATGCTACTGATCGTCGTTCAGTTAATAATAACTTCAGGTTGATTCGTCTTTCACATGTCATCCTATGGCTGGCTGAATGTGAGGCTGAGTTGGGTAATCTGGCCCAGGCAGAAACCTATGTTAATCTGATCCGTAACAGGGCCAAAGGGTCTCCTGTACAGGATGCTACTGTCAGTAACAAGGTTGAGCCCTACACTGCAGGTACCTTTGCTACAAAAGGTTCAGCATTTGCGATCAATGCTGTTCATCATGAACAACGCCTTGAGTTCGCTATGGAAGGTCATCGCTTCTTCGACCTGGTACGTTGGGGTATTGCCGAAAAGGTACTCAACGCCTATGTAGCTAAAGAATCTGTTGCCGGCAAAGGCTGGGATAACAGGACCTTTACAAAGAGAGCTTATCTGGTGGGCAAGGTTTTCACTGCAAAGAACAACCTTTATCCAATCCCTGCTGATGAGATCCTGAACTCACAAAAAGATGGAAAATCAGTGCTTACCCAGAATCCTGGTTACTAAGCTTGATATCCTTGTATATGATAAAGGCTGTCCATTTGGACAGCCTTTATTTTTTATGTAAATAAATGTGATTATTCAATACCCATGAGCTGTTCGAAAAGTTTCTCATACTCTGGCTCTGATTTTGTGAGCTCCGCCTGGATATGCTGATACTTCTTTTCTGCTTCATTGAACTTTGTACGATCTGAATAGATCAAAGGATCAGCCAAAGCTGCTTCTGCTGCTGCTTTTTCTGTTTTTAGTTTGTTGATCTTCATCTCCGCCTCATCAAAAAGTCGCTGAATTCGCTTTTTTTCTTTTTGCTTCTCTTTATCAATAGGAGTCCCTTGTTCCTTTCTTTCCGGTAGGAATTTCTCGTCCCTTGTCCCTTGTCCCTCGTCCCTTGTGCCTCGTCCCTTGTCACCCGTCCCTGCCTTTTCAGCAGGTTTGCCTGCTTTGGCAGGCATGCCTTGTTCCTTTGAGGCCATCCTTTCTTTCCATTCAACCCATTCTGTATAGCCACCTTTAAACTCCACTATCTTACCATCCATGATCTCCCAGATCTTATTGGCAGTCTTGGAAATGAAGTAACGATCATGGCTGACCAAGATCAGACTGCCTTCATATTTGTCCAACGCCTCCGCCAGCAAATCCACCGAATGCATATCAAGGTGATTCGTAGGTTCGTCCAGCATCAGAAAATTGGATTTGCTGATGATGGTCTTGGCCAAGGCTACACGGGCTTTTTCACCACCACTTAGTACCCTGATCTTTTTATCGACATCATCACCGCTGAAC
>JBKCOY010000096.1:0-6098 GCA_046309555.1 Chitinophagia bacterium | reverse complement strand
ATAAAAGCCTATTCAATTAATTCCCCGGACTAAATTCAGAGGCAATTGAAAACAGCCTGATACAGAGTGGGGCGAGGATCCCCAACGTTTATTAAACATCACATATCATTACACCTTGTTTCAGTGCCGCGAGCTTGTCGGTCCATGTTGGGATGAATTCCTGTGCAACAAATCCTTTGAAGCCAGTGGCAACAATTGCTTTCATGATGGCGGGATAGTTTAATTCCTGTGTTTCGTTGATCTCATTTCTGCCAGGAACGCCACCCGTATGATAATGCGCATAATACATATGGTTCTGGCGGATGGTGCTGATCACATCACCCTCATCGATTTGCATATGGTAGATATCATACAACAGCTTAAAGTTTTCTGATCCCACACGCTTGCACAATTCAACACCCCATTTGCTGGTGTCGCACTGGTAATCCTTGTGGTTGACCTTTGAGTTCAGCAACTCCATCACCAGTGTTACACCGTGTTGCTCAGCCAGTCCTACGAGTTTCTTCAATCCATCCGTGCAATTCTTCAATCCCGTTTCATCATCCTTTCCTCTCCGGTTACCGGAAAAGCAGATCAGGTTCTTGTAACCTGCTTTTGCTACCAAAGGGATCATATCAGTATAGTTCTGGATCAGTTTCGCATGAAACTGTGTATCATTGAAACCATCTACCAGGTTGATTTCGGCACCATTGCACATGGATGAATACAAGCCGTATTTCTTCAGCATCTCCCAATCTTTGGGACCCACCAGATCAATTCCTTTGATACCCATCTCCTGCGCAGCTGCGCAGAAAGTTTCCATGGGAATAGTGTTGTAACACCAGCGACAAACCGCATGGTTGATATTTCCTTTGAGTTCAGTATTCATGGATGATGTATTAAATCCTGAAAGTGAAGAAGTGGCAATGGAACCAACCATTAGGTTCTTGATGGCGTTGCGACGGGAATTCATTTGTTTTTTGTTTAAGATAGACATTTTTTTCAGGTTGAAGAGGTTGAAGCAGTTGAAGTATATATCTTAAACCCCTTCAACCATTTCAACATTCCCCAAAAAATTTGGCCATAAAAAGAACTTTATTTAGCTTCCCCATTCAACAATGGCTTAGCCATTAACCCTTAAACCAAAATTGATTGCCATGAGTCAAAATGTCAATGCCAACAGGCTATTCTATGCGAGTTGCTTCGCACTGATCACAACAGCTTTCTCTTTCAGTATCCGTGCAGGTATCCTTACACAGTTGGGAACAGAGCTTAGTTTAGATCCAGTACAGTTGGGTACCATCAACTCCATGTGGTTCCTCGGATTTCCGATTTCCATGATCCTTGGCGGTGTCTTCTACGCGCAGCTGGGTCCTAAGCTCATCATGCAGTTGGCCTTTGTTGCCCACGCCATCGGTATCCTCACCACCATCTATGCGAGCAGCTATAACGTATTGCTGATCTCCACCCTATTGATCGGTATCGGAAACGGTTGTACAGAAGCAGCCTGTAACCCCATGATTGCTGACTCCTACAGTGGAAACGAGTTCCACAGCAAACTGAACCGTTTCCACATGTGGTTCCCTGGCGGTATCGTTTTGGGCTCCCTGATTTCCAAATTCATGACTGATGCCGCCATGCCTTGGCAGGCGCAAATCTGGGTAATCCTGGTTCCTACCATTATTTATGCTTTCTTGTTTTTCGGTCAAGCATTTCCTCAACCGAAGGCAGCTTCCGGTTCTGCACTGGCTAGCTTCAAAGCGATGCTGAATCCACTCTATCTCTTCATGGCTGCCTGTATGGCCCTCACCGCCATCTCTGAGTTTGGTCCACAACAATGGGTCGGACCCATCCTCGCGAAAGCAGGTGCAAGCCCCATGCTGATCCTCGCCCTCGTAACCGGTCTCATGGCTGTGGGCAGGTATTTCGCTGGTCCGTTGGTTGAAAAACTGAATACTGCTGGTGTACTTCTCGGATCTGCTATTTTCGGCGTAATTGGTATCTATATGCTGAGCACCATGAGTGGTTCCATGTTGTATGTGGCTGCAGTATTCTATGCCTTGGGTATCTGTTACTTCTGGCCCAACATGCTGGGATATGTGGGACAACATCTTCCTGAAACCGGAGCACTCGGATTGTCGATCATGGGCGGTATCGGAATGTTTTCCTCTTCCATGTTCCAGCCCATCATTGGTGGATGGATCAAAGACAACAAAACCGCTGCTGAAGCAACGGGTCTGGTAGGCGATGCTGCTGATCTCGCTGCAGGTCAGGCCACCCTCTCCAACATGTTGTTGTTCCCCGGTATTTTGATTGTGGCGTTTGCTGGTTTGTACTTCTTCGGAAAGAAGAAACAGGCCGCTTAAAAACCAACTCATATTTTTTTAAAGAGGGGACGATTGTCCCCTCTTTTTTTGTACTTTTAAAACCGCTACTTCAACAACTTATTTCAACCTTTTCAACATGAACAGAAAACTCAGAATGGGCATGGTAGGCGGAGGCAAGGATGCTTTCATTGGTGCCATCCATCGTCATGCTGCCGGAATGGACGGATTGATAGAACTGGTCTGTGGTGCACTCAGCATCAATCCTGATATCGCCAAAGATTCAGGTAAGTCACTCTTTCTACCCGAGAACAGGACCTATCTCACTTTTGATGAAATGATCACCAAAGAGAGTCAGCTTCCTGAGGGTGAGAGAATGGATTTTGTAACGATCGTAACACCCAACTTCGCTCACTTCGCTCCTGCCAAAATGGCCATGGAACACGGCTTTCATGTGGTGATAGAAAAACCCATCACCTTCACACTAGACGAAGCGAAGGAGCTCAAAAAAATACAGGAGGCAACGGGTAAGGTCCTTTGCCTTACGCATACGTATTCAGGATATCCGTTGGTGAAAGAAGCCCGTCAGATGATCAAGGCCGGCAAGCTTGGTAAGATCAGAAAAGTATGGGTGGAATATCCGCAGGGATGGCTGAGCAAATTATCCGAGCGCGAGGGCAATGCCCAGGCAGCGTGGAGGACCGACCCCAAGCGCAGCGGCAAGAGCGGTTGCATGGGTGATATCGGAACCCATTGCGCACATCTTGCAGAATATGTTAGCGGATTGAAAATCTCACACATCTGTGCTGATCTGAATGTGATGGTGGAAGGAAGGATGCTCGATGATGATGGCAATGTATTGCTCAAATTCGAGAATGGTGCAGCCGGTGTGCTGATGGCATCACAGGTAGCTGCCGGTGAAGAAAACGGTATCAAGATCAGGGTATATGGTGAGCATGGCGGATTGGAATGGGCACAACATGAGCCAAACACAATGATTGTGCGCTGGCTCGATCAGCCTGCACAGATCTATCGCGCAGGTGGCAACTATGGCGGAAGATTGTCCAGCTTCGCCGTGCACAATTCCAGAACACCTGGTGGTCACCCCGAAGGATACCTCGAAGCATTTGCCAATATCTACAGAAACTTCTCACTGACACTCGGAGCCATGATGGATGGTGCGCAGCCTACGCCTGAGATGCTCGACTTCCCAGGAGTGGAAGACGGTATCCGCGGCATGGCCTTCATCGATAATGTGGTGCTCTCATCACAGTCGGATCAGAAATGGACTCCCCACACTGTGTAACTGAAAAAATAAAACATGAAAACGATCAAAGGTCCCGGTATATTTCTTGCCCAGTTCATGGGCGACAAAGCGCCTTTCAATGATCTGTCAACCATCTGCAAATGGGCGGCTGATCTGGGTTTTGTAGGTGTGCAGATCCCCAGCTGGGATGGAAGATGCATCGACCTGCAAAAAGCAGCTGAAAGCAAAACCTATGCTGATGAAGTGAAAGGCATCGTGGAAGCAGCAGGCTTGCAGATCACGGAGTTGTCGACACACCTGCAGGGACAACTCGTGGCCGTGCATCCAGCGTATGATGATCAGTTCGATGGTTTTGCACCAGAGAGCGTAAGAGGAAACAACAAGGCAAGGACCGAATGGGCCGTGCAACAATTGAAATATGCAGCCAAGGCTTCGGCCAACCTGGGACTCAATGCCCACGCTACTTTCAGCGGAGCCTTGCTCTGGCACACGGTATACCCATGGCCACAAAGGCCTGCGGGTTTGGTAGAGACCGGATTCACGGAGCTTGCCAACCGGTGGTTGCCCATTCTGAATGTATTTGATGAAAATGGAGTTGACCTTTGTTATGAGATCCATCCCGGCGAAGATCTTCACGATGGCATTTCTTACGAAATGTTCCTGGAAAAAACCGGTAACCACAAGCGTGCTTGTCTTTTGTATGATCCCAGCCATTTTGTATTACAATGCCTCGACTATCTTGCTTATATTGATCATTACCATGAGCGCATCAAGATGTTCCATGTGAAGGATGCTGAGTTCAATCCCACTGGAAAGCAGGGTGTGTATGGCGGTTATCAGAATTGGGTGCAGCGCGCAGGCAGGTTCAGGTCGCTCGGTGATGGACAAGTCGATTTCTCTGCCATCTTCAGCAAGCTCACCGGATATGATTATACCGGATGGGCAGTGATGGAATGGGAATGTGCGCTTAAGCATCCGGAGGATGGGGCCAAAGAGGGAGCGGTGTTCATCAAGGACAAGATCATCCGCGTTACAGAAAAGGCATTTGATGATTTCGCCGGCACCGGCAGCAACGAAGATTTCAACAGGAAGATCCTGGGGATATAAACAAAAACGACAAAACAAAAACAAGCAATGAAAAAAGCAATCATGATCATGGCAATCGCTGCAGGTCTGTATGCCTGTGGTGGTGGAGAGACAACCGAAACAGAAACAAAACCCATCAGCAACGCAACAACTGAGGAGTCGGCTCCGGCAAAAGAAGAGGCGGCCGCTGCACCTGCTGAAGCTGAAAAGCCTGCTGTTGCCAAGAAGGACGGCAAGGCTCTTATTGAAGCATCCGACTGCCGCACTTGTCACAAAGACAACGAAAAGCTGATCGGTCCCGCTTACGCAGATGTTGCAAAGAAATATGAGAATAAAGCATCTAACGTTAAGATGTTGGCTGAAAAGATCATCAATGGCGGTCAGGGCAATTGGGGCGAGATCCCGATGTCGGCTCACCCTAATGTGACTGCTGAAGATGCGTCTGCGATGGTGGAGTATATCCTGTCAATGAAAAAATAACATACAATGAGAACCCTTACAACGATTGCCTGCCTTTTTCTGATGTTCGTAGCAACATCATTTACCAACCCAACACCCAAACCAACCAAACCTGCAAAAGGGTGGACCAAACTCTTTGATGGCAAGACACTCAAAGGTTGGCACATTTATCGTGGTGAAGCCACCGGTGAATCCTGGCAGGTAGAAGATGGTGTGCTTATGTTCAACCCTATCAACAAGCCAGGTGTGAAAACCGGCGGTGATCTGACCACTGATCTTGAATATGAGAACTACCATTTCAGTGTGGAGTGGAAGATCTCAGAAGGTGGCAACAGCGGCATCATCTTTGGCGTGAAAGAAGACTCATCTTACAAGAAGTCTTATCTCACCGGCATGGAGATGCAGGTATTGGACAATGATAAGCATGCCGATGCCAAGATCATCAAGCACAGGGCAGGTGATCTTTATGATCTGATCTCCTCAAGCAAGGAAACCGTTAAGGCGGTTGGTGAATGGAACAAAGCAGAGATCATTTACAACAAGGGTGAACTCAAACTTTTTCTCAATGGAGAAAATGTGGTAACCACAACAGTTGGAGATGATAACTGGAACAAGATGGTGGCCGGTAGTAAATTCAAAACCTCACCCGGTTTTGGAAAATTTGCAAAAGGCAGGATCTCTTTACAGGACCATGGCAACAAGGTTTGGTTCAGGGATGTTAAGATCAAACAACTCTAATCATTAATAAATAAACGTAACGCCGCAGTCTTGCGGCGTTTTCCATTTCTGTAAATAGCAAAACGTAATCGATTCATGAAAAGAACAACAATGATCAGAACATTTGTCATCGCGATGATGTGTGTAGGAGTGATTTCAGCGTCGGCACAAACAAAAGTGCTGGTGTTTTCCAAGACGGCCGGATTCAGACACGGTTCAATTCCTGTTGGCAAATTGGCCATCATGAAATTGGGTAAAGAAAACGG
>JBKCOY010000095.1:0-49658 GCA_046309555.1 Chitinophagia bacterium | reverse complement strand
ACCAAGTTCTGTCAGGTTTTTGCGTTGTGAAGGGGCTAGCTGACTGATCCCGCCAATTTGTATACCGATGGAAGCGATGTTGGCAAAACCGCAAAGGGCATAAGTGGTGATGAGAATTGACCTGGGATCGCTGATCAACCCTTGGGTTTTCATCTTGCCAAATGTCATATACGCCTGAAACTCATTGATGATTGTTTTTTCCCCAAGCAATTGCCCCACATACACCATATCTTTTTTACCCACACCAATCATCCAGGCAACCGGGGCAAAGAGGTAACCCAGTATCATTTGAAATGAGAGCGAATCATATCTTCCATTGCTGTTCTGCGCAATGATATCATTCAGGCCTGTATAGTAACCAATAGATCCAAGTATCCAGTTGCAAGCATACACCAGTGCAGTAAATACAATGAGTATGGCACCAACATTAACTGCCAGTTTTACGCCATCCGTTGTTCCCAGCGAAATGGCATCCAAGGCATTTTCGCCAAATTTATCTTTGTTGATTACTATACTTGTATCAATCTTTTCCGTTTGTGGGAAAAGCATTTTCGCACAAACGATGGCCGCAGGGGCACTCATGATCGACTGGCTGAGCAGGTGAAGAGCAAAATAACTTTGTTGTGCAGCATCCGTTCCGCCAAGAAATCCAATATAGGCAGCAAGCACAGAACCTGCTGTATTGGCCATTCCGCCTACCATGATACAAAGGATCTCACTTCGATTCATTTTTTCAAGGAAAGGTCTTACCATCAGGGGGGCTTCCGTTTGCCCTAAAAAGATGTTGGCAGCTGTTGAAACACTTTCAGAACCTGACACTTTCAATTTGCTCAGTAACAGTGCAAAAAAGTAAACTATTTTTTGCAGGATACCCAGATAATATAATAATGAAGAGAGTGCAGCAAAAAATACAATAACAGGAAGTGCCTGGATGGCAAAAGTATAGCCCCACCCACCTGAGGGATCAGCTAGGTTACCGAACATGAATTCGATTCCTTTGTGGGCGATACCGATGAGTTCAACGAATTTATTGGACAACCATTGGAGGACGATCCTGAAGAAATTGTATTTGCCCTGAGACAAGACCCCAATGGCAAAGGCAATCTGGGCTACAATACCCATGGTTACCAGTCTCCAATTTATTGCTTTGCGATTATTGCTGAGGATATAACATAAACCGATTAAAAAAAACATACCAAGGATGCCGCGACCAAGGTTCTCCCACTGAATTGCCATCATGTGCTGCTTGTTTTTGGGAAAGATACAATAATTTTCTCCTTATGTTATCTCCTGAACTTGTTTTTGGCCATGGTCCATAATTCTGTAATATCCGGCGAAACATTGAATCCGATTATTATGCAGCTGAATCCGGTAACAAACAAGAGGCTTTTCAAAAAGCCTGCAAGAAAAATGTCGTTAACCGGTAACCAGCATACCGAAAGTGTCATGAGCAATGCGCTGAACAATGCAACTGCATTGTTTTTTGTGAAGGGTTGAAGGCCATAAATTTTTTTGATATACATGAATCTGATCAGGTTGAAAAGAATGATGGCCATGAGGGTTCCAGAGGCAGTGCCGATTATCCCAAATTTCTTGGTCAAAATATAATTGAGGACAATTGATACACCCACGAATAGCATATTGGTGAAAAGGTCAATTCTCCAGTATTTTGACAATTGTAAGATCTGCGAATTCAAGCCGGTTCCCAAATCAATCAATTTTCCTATGCCGAGAATGATCAACAATATCGGTAGTCCATAATACCGGGGTCCGAGCATGTTCAATAATACAGGTATGTTGATCATCACAAGCCCAAGTATTGCAGATGCAATGATCAGCAAGTTCAAAGCGGTTTTTTTATAGAGTCTGTCAAGTTTTGCAAGATCTTTTTCTTTCCATGCTTTTGCAATCTGCGGAGTTGCTGCAGATATCATACTTCTTTGCGGAACATCCATTACGGTAATAAGATAGGTAGCAATGGTAAAAATAGCTGCATCTGCCAGTCCACCTGCAGATTGAGAGGCAATGATCAGGGTATCATTTGTTCTTGCAATGATGTTCAGAAATGCACTCAAAAAATAAGCTCCCCCGAATTTTAACATCATGGGTCTTAACCTCTTTGTCAGGTTGCTGAATTTGAACGTTAGATGAAATTTTTGGGTTGAGAGTACAGCAATAAATACAATACCGATCAGTGGAAAATAAATGAATGAGTAGGTTTGGATCCAACTTTCATAGTCTTTAAATACTCCCGTTATCCATCCTGCTATGAGTAACAAAACAAATATCCGCAGGAGCATTTCCCTGGAAAAATTGGCAAGTATGGTTTTGCCTGCAATCCAGGCAAATACTTCCATCACTCCCAAAAATGCAAGCGATATGGTAAGGGGCATAACCAGATCAACATGATATGCAAGCAGAGGAGAACGTGCGCCAAATTTTCTAATGAACAATGGTTCAAAATAGGGGAACAGGAAATATACGATCAAGCAACTGGCCAGTACCATCAAAAACACAATCGTCATCAGGTCATTACTCTTCCTGTCTAAACGGGATTCATAATAAGGGAAAAATTTAAATGCGATGGGTATGGCACCTGCAGTGCACAATGTGGAGAGAATAAGTGCTATGTCAACAAGAATCCTGGTGAGTCCAAATTCTTCAGGTGTAAAATACTTCGGGAAAAGAAACAGGATGTTTACCGCACCAATGGCAAACCCAATGTAGATAAAAATGGACGATAAAATACTTTGTTTGCGTATAGTACCCATATAAAAGAAAACCGCCTCATGAGGCGGTTTAAAAGTACTGAATTACTTGATCAAAGGTGTGATTCAATCTTCTTAACGAAGTTATGCTTGGGTTGTGCACCCACAAGCTTATCTACAACTTGTCCGTTTTTGATGAAAAGAATAGCTGGAATAGAAGTGATACCATAATTCATGGAGAGTTGCGGATTATGGTCAACATTCACTTTTCCAATATTCACCCTTCCTTCAAATTCCTTGGAGAGTTCTTCCACAACCGGACCAATCGCGCGGCAAGGACCACACCATTCAGCCCAGAAGTCGATCATGGAGAGTTGAGTTGAATCAAGCACTTCTGCCTGAAAATTGCTGTCATTGAATTCTTTTGCCATGTATTTGAATTGTATGTTTAATAATCAGTTGATATGCAAAATTAGTTCCATTTGATGATATTTCACAATTAAGGATAATAGTTGTCATGCAGTGTCAACTTGCACCTCAATCAGCGGATTGTTTTCCAGAAAATCAGCCATTTCGTCATTCATTTCAAAGCCTTTTTCCGTGGTTTTGAGAGGAACCAGCAATTTTTCCACCTGATCGATCAGGTTCATTTTCAATCTTGTCCTGCCCGGATACTTTTTGAAATTCTGACGGATAAAGGATATGTGATCCCCATTCAGGTATCCTGCCTGTAGCGTGATCTGAAGCTGCCGGGTGAACACCTTTTTGATGGTTTCGAGCAAACAGATCTCAGCCACCCTGAAATTCCATTCATTTCTGCTTTCCCATTTCTCAAAATGTCCTTTCACATGGATACAGGTTCCTGCAGTGAAATAATTTGAAAATCGAACATACTGGTCTCCAAAAAGCGTTATCTCAACCTTTCCCGTGAAATCTTCAATGGTCAGGCTACCATATTTTTTTCCAGCCCTAGAGATCTTGTGCTGGGATGCTGTAACCAATCCCGCTACCTTGAGGGTTTGGGTCGGATTCTTTTGGAGTTCGATACTTCCCTTATACTCATTGAAATCAGTGATGGGTAAAATACCATAATACTTGAGCTCAAATTTATAATGATCCAGAGGATGACCACTCAGGAACATTCCGGTAACCTCTTTTTCTTTATCGAGCAACTCAGTCAGAGTCCAGGGCGGACATTCCGGTATTTTTGGAGGGGGGATTTCTTGCACCAGTGAAAGATCACCGAAAAGGGTATTTTGGTTAGAAGTAGATTGGGACTGCCAGATGTTGCCGTATCGGATGATCTTTTCCAGTCCATTGGAACTGTCACCTTCAGGCTGAAAAAAGTATTGAGCACGATGCAACTCCGGAAAACAGTCGAAGGTGCCCGACATGGCAAGGCTTTCCAACGACTTTTTATTTACGGTCCTTTGGTTCACCCTTTTCACCAGGTCGTAAATGGATTTGTATTGTCCGCTTTTTTCTCTCTCTTCAATGATTGATTCCACAGCAGCCTCTCCAACACCTTTTAATCCGCCCAAGCCTATCCTGATCTCGCCTTTGCTGTTCACGGCAAAACTTTGAAGCGATTCATTGATATCTGGCCCCAAAACCTTGATCCCCATTCTTTTGCATTCTTCCATAAAGAAAGTAATCTTGTCAATGGATCCTGCATGGTTTAGCACCGCCGCCATGTATTCAGAAGGGTAATGCGATTTCAAATAAGCAGTCTGATAGGCAATGAATGCATAACAAGTGGAATGTGACTTGTTGAAGGCATATTGTGCAAAGGCCTCCCAATCGGTCCAGATCTTTTGCAATTTCTCCTCAGGAAATCCTTTTCCGGCAGCATTGGTGATGAATTGCCCTTTCATCTTGTCCAATACCGATTTTTGCTTTTTACCCATGGCTTTTCTCAGCACATCGGCATCTCCCTTGCTGAATCCGGCTAGTTTCTGTGCCAGCAACATAACCTGTTCCTGATATACAGTAATACCATAGGTTTCTTTCAGGTACTCCTCCATCTCCTCCAGATCATAGCTGATCGCTTCTCGTCCATGCTTACGGTTGATGAAATTGGGAATGTATTCAAGTGGCCCTGGTCTGTATAGGGCATTCATCGCAATAAGATCTTCAAACTTATCAGGCTTGAGGTCACGCAGATATTTTTGCATACCCGGACTCTCAAACTGAAAGGTTCCGATGGTTTCTCCTTTCTGATAAAGCTTGAACGTAAGTTCATCATCCAACGGGATCTTGTCGATATCGATCTCAATCCCGTAGTTCATTTTGATCAGCTGCAGGGAAGTTTTGATAATGTTAAGGGTCTTCAGTCCGAGAAAGTCCATTTTGATAACCCCCACATCCTCAATCACACTGCCCTCAATCTGGGTAACCCACATGGGGGAATCCTTTGCTACACATACCGGCAGCAATTCTGTAAGATCTTTAGGGGCAATGATGATGCCTGCAGCATGGATACCGGTATTGCGGACTGAACCTTCCAGTATCTCAGCTTCGTGCAGCACCTTACTTCTCAGATCATCACTATTGTAGATCTCACGCAATAACTTGGTGGTTTCCACTTCATCCGGATTGAGCCCTTCCTTTTCAGCGAGGCTTTTTTCACCCGAGAAGGGAGCATGCAAAAGCCTTTTAAGGGATATGCCTTGTTTTTCAGGAACCAACTTGGCCAATGCGTTGGATTCCGGTAGCGGCAGATCAAGCGTCCTGGCAACGTCTTTGATGCTCATTTTAGCAGCCATGGTGCCATAAGTGATGATCTGGGCTACCTGGTTTTTACCATATTTGTCAACCACATAGTCAATGACCTTCTGTCTGCCTTCATCATCAAAATCCGTATCGATATCCGGCATCGACTTCCGATCGGGATTCAAAAATCTTTCAAATAGCAGATTATATTTAATGGGGTCGATATTGGTGATGCCAATGCAATAGGCAACAACACTACCGGCAGCTGAACCACGACCGGGACCAATGAACACTCCGATATCCCTGCCAGCTTTGATAAAATCGGAAACGATCAGAAAGTAACCCGCAAAGCCCATGGTTCTGATGGTAAAGAGCTCAAAGCGAATGCGTTCCTCAATGTCTGCCGTCAGTTGATCGTATCGCTTGTTCGCTCCTTCCCAGGTAATATGTTCCAGGTATTCATCCTGCGTTTTGAATGTCTTGGGTACCACAAAGTGGGGGAGCAGTATATCCCTTTTCAGATCGAGGACTTCAACCTTGTCAACGATCTCATTGGTATTGTCAATGGCTTCCTCAAGGTCATGAAAAACAGTTGACATTTCCGCTGTGGTCTTGAAATAGAACTGATCATTGGGGAAGGCAAATCTCTTGTTACGGAAATTGGCATCATCATCTGAGAACTCTCTGGCCGCTGGAGTTGATACTTTTTCTCCTGTGTTGATGCAAAGCAAGATATCGTGGGCGTTGAAATCCTTCTGGTCAACATAATGGGAATCATTAGAGGCAATGACTTTTACATTGTACTTCTTTGCAAATTTCAGAAGCACTTTGTTGACCTTCTCCTGCTCCTCCATTCCATGTCGCTGTAATTCGACATAATAATCTTCCTGAAAAATATTCAGCCACCATTTGAATTCGTTCTCACCTTCAGCTTCTCCTTTCCTCATGATGGTCTGTGGTACCAGTGCACCAAGACAACAAGTGGTAGCGATCAGGCCTTCATGGTATTTGTGGATGAGTTCTTTATCGATTCTGGGATACTTACTGTACATCCCTTCTATGTAGCCCAGGGATGTTAGTTTCACCAGATTGCGATATCCTGTTTCGTTTTTGGCCAGCAGTATCTGATGATGACGAGGGTCTTTCTCTTCTTTGGAGAAAGTCTTCCTGTGTCTGTTCTCAGTAATGTAAAATTCACAACCCACAATGGGTTTTACTTTCAAAGGACTATTTTTGTCTTCCGGATCAACCCTGTGTTTGTAAGCTTCTGATACAAACTGGAAGACGCCGAACATGTTGCCATGGTCAGAAATGGCCAGTGCAGGCATGCCGTCATCTAGTGCCTTCTTGTACAACGACCCTATGCTGGCCGCTCCGTCGAGAAGGGAATATTGGGTGTGAACGTGTAAATGGGAGAATTTGGACATAAACTGAAACGAAAGGTAAATTTCGCATTTTAACGGCAAACCAAGGGAAGGGTTTTTCCACAGAAAAAAGGATGAAAAAACAGGCTCAAAAAGTTGCTCAATTCAAATATCTTGTTTTCATCATGTCTATGATGTTGACATCCTGTTCTTTGTTCAAACAAGTGCCCCAAACCCCTTCCAGAAATGGCTCGCCTTTCTTTGAAAATATTGCTGTTACGCTTGCCCCTCAAAAAAAAGCTACCCAATCTGCTGAGCAGTCTCAAACCATGGAAGAGGCCGTGCAGACACAAGTCAATTACATCTCAGAAATGCCGGGCATAGAATTTACGCCCCCCATTGTTTTCAGGTATGCCGTTTTGCTGGATATTGAAGTGGAGAGGCTAAGCAACCGAAAACTAATTGAATATGTTCACCAATGGTGGGCAGTGCCTTACAGGATCGGAGGGAGTTCAATGGAGGGTATCGACTGTTCCGGATTTGTGAAAGGCATAGCTGCAGAAACATATGGTATCCAATTGCCCAGAACTTCCAGGGAACAGGCTGATTTTTCCAGGAAGATCGATAAAGCAGAACTGAAGGAAGGTGATCTTGTTTTTTTCAGTCAGGGCAGGAGTATATCACATGTGGGCATGTATATTTCCAATAACAAATTTGTGCATGCATCGACTTCAATGGGAGTGGTGATCAGTGATCTTGATGAACCTTATTGGAAAAGAAGATTTGTTCGTGCCGGGAAGATCAATCCTCAATGATCAGTCAACTTTCCTGAATCCTACATAAAAATTCTTGTCAGGTATCAGCTCACCTGATCTTTTAATCTTGTTCCAGCTCGTGGTAGGGGAGATCCATTCTTCTGTTTTTCCATTTATGAGAACACGAATGGGGGCATTAAAATTGCTGTTGCAATCAGCCCAACGATAGAGAATCTCGTATTTTGACTTTTTGATCTCCAATGTAGGTATTGAAGTGCTTCTGAGGTATTGATCAAAGAACGGAGTTAGATCTCTACCTGTTTTTTCACTCCAGAACTTTTCAATATCCGAAGAGTTGATGGTGCTGTGGTAGAAGCGTGCATTCATTTCCCTCAATGCCAGCCGGAACTGATCATCATTGTCAAACAGCTGTCGAACATAATGGATAAGATTTCCGCCCTTGTAGTACATGTCACCCGAACCTTCTTCATTCACGCCATATTTACCAATGATGGGTATGTCGTTTTGAATGAGTTTTCTGGTACCCTGAACATATTCGTTTCCTGCCTCACGACCATGGTGGTAAGTGGTAAATATGGTTTCTGAATAATTGGTGAATCCTTCATGAATCCACATGTCGGCCAGATCATTGGTGGTGATGTTGTTGCCAAACCACTCATGTCCACTTTCATGTACGATGATGAAATCCCATTTCAATCCCCATCCGCTTCCAGAGAGATCTCTGCCCCTATACCCATTTTGAAATCCATTGCCATAGGCAACGGCACTCTGGTGTTCCATGCCAAGATGAGGCGACTCTATCAGCTTATAGCCATCTTCATAAAAAGGGTATGGACCAAACCAGTGTTCAAATGCCTGCAGCATGGGTTTAACCTGACTGAACTGTGATTTTGCTTTATCAAGATTGTAGTCAAGTACCCAGTAATTGCAATCCAGCTTTCCTTTCTCTCCTTCATACGTTTCTTTGAATTCAACATATTTGCCGATGTAGGGGATGATGTTGTAGTTGTTGATGGGATTTTTCACTTCCCATTCCCATGCAGTCTTTCCCTGCTCATACTGATGTTTGGATTTCAGCCTACCATTTCCCACTGCTACAAGAGAATCAGCAACCTGGATTTTGAGTGTTGCGCCACGATCAGGTTCATCACTCTGGTGATCCTTGCAAGGAAACCATACACTGGCTCCCAGTCCCTGACAAGCAACACTCATCCAGGGCCTTCCCATTTTATCCTTACTGAAGATCCAACCACCATCCCAGGGGGGTCTTACTGCTACCTGTACTTTGCCACTGAATTTCAATGCCAATAATGCTTCCGACCCGATGGGTAGTTTTTTATCAAGCTTCACAAAATAGGCGTTTCCCTTCCTTGTGTAAGCCATCGGATCATCTCCCAGGTAGGCTTTCTCCAGTTCCATTGGTTCCTGCAGGTCGATCTGCATCAGATCACCTGATGACATTACCTTGAATCGAATGTCAACCTTCCCCTTGATTGTCTTACTGGCATAATCTGGTTCAACATATATGGCATAGTGCTGCACATCCCACCAGCTTCTTTCCGGTCCAATTGTACCCCTCAATGTATCCTTGTAAGTATAGGCTTTTGACTGTGTATTCAACTGGGCATGTGCAGTTAATCCTGCAAACGATACCAACAATGATAAAATCAATATTCTTTTCATACTCCTAATTCCTGACTCTTAACAACCATTTATTTCTTCATCTTATCCTTGAACGCCTTCTCAAACTTCTCAAGCTTTGGCCTGATCACGAAATAGCAGTATGGCTGGTTGCCGTTTCGGTTATAATAATCCTGATGATAGTTCTCGGCTGCATAAAAATTCTTGAAGGGTTCAATGGCAGTCACGATAGGATTGGGGAAGGCCTTGCTTTCATCCAGTTGTTTCTTGAAGAATTCAGACCTTGCCTTTTGGTTTTCATTGTGGTAGAAGATCACGCTGCGGTATTGTGGTCCTTCATCGTTGCCTTGTTTGTTTAAGGTGGTTGGATCATGGGTCTGCCAGAATATTTCCAGCAATTCATCCACAGTGATCTCAGAAGGATCGAATTCTATCTGCAACACTTCTGCATGTCCTGTTTGCTTTCCGCAAACCTGCTCGTAGGTGGGGTTTTCAACATGACCGCCACTGTATCCACTGGTCACTTTGCTCACACCTTTTACCTGCTGAAAAACGGCTTCTGTGCACCAGAAGCATCCATTGCCGAGTGTGATGGTTTCTGTATTCATGTTTTTGGTCTGTTTTTTGATGTTTTGGGTCTTTTCCTTAACCGTTCCTGTTTGTGCGCAGGCACTGACCATTATCGATAAAGTCAAAATAAAATTGATGATCGCTTTCATTCGCACAAATTTAGACCATTGACGCCACTTTTACCTGTACTTTTGCATCTTGTTTAGCATTGGTTAACATGCGTTTGTATCCTGAATCCGCTTTCGTTCAATTGGAATTTGATAAAATTAGGTCTCTCCTGGTGGAGCAGACCCGAACCGCTTTGGGCCGCGAGAAAGCCGAAGCACTCAGGATCCACACCCGAAAAAGCTTCATTGATCTCGAACTGCGACAGGCCCATCAGTACCAGCAACTGCTCGCAATGGGTCAAACATTTCAGCATGATGAAGCTTTTAACTTATCCCGTGAACTGAAATTGCTTGCCATTCAAGGAGCGGTTTTGACAGGGGAAATATTTCTTTCTTTCCGAAACCTTACAGAAAACATCGGAAGTATTTTCAGATGGTTTGATGATGATCGAAAAGACAGGTTCTCAGCCCTTTTTCATGTATTATCGAATACTCATTATGAAAAAAATATTCCAGCAGAGATCAATCGCGTGATTGGGGATGACGGAAGAGTTGTGGATCATGCCTCAGATGAATTGGCGAGGATCCGCATGGCACTTTACAGAAAACGAAATGAACAGCGCCGATCATTTGACAGAATATTGAGTAAACTGCAAAAGGCTGGCTATATCGCCGATATTGAAGAATCTTTTCTGAATGGTCGAAGGGTGCTTGCGATCTATGCAGAAAACAAAAGAATTGTGAAGGGTATCCTTCACGGAGAAAGTGATACCAGACGTACATCTTTCATCGAGCCGGAAGAGACCATTGAGGTTAACAATGAGATATTTTCATTGGAAAATGATGAACGGGATGAAGAGTACAAAATCCTGCGCGAACTGACCGCTCGTCTTTCCGTTCACGCTCCCTTGCTTCGTCAGTATGTTGAGATACTGGGTGAATTTGATTTTATTCGCGGCAAAGCAAAGCTGGCGCAAATGATGGATGCTCATCTTCCCCAGGTGAAAGATGCTTCGGGCATACATCTGGTAAAAGCCACTCACCCTTTGCTGCTGCTCTACAACAAAAAGGCTGGAAAAAAAGTGATTCCGCTTAACCTCACGTTGGATGAAAAGAACAGGATCCTCGTGATTTCCGGACCCAACGCAGGAGGTAAAACCGTTTGTCTCAAAACAACCGGACTATTACAGATGATGGTGCAGGCAGGTTTGTTAGTACCCGCACATCCTGATTCAACGTTCGGTATATTCAAGCAGCTGATGATACATATTGGGGATACCCAAAGCATCGAGTTTGAATTGAGTACCTATAGCGCCCATCTCAAGAACATGAAACACTTCATGGAGGAAGCCAATGGCAGAACGCTTTTCTTCATTGACGAACTGGGTAGTGGAAGTGATCCCAACCTGGGCGGTGCCTTTGCTGAAGTATTTCTGGAGCAACTGCTGAAAAAACATGCATACGGTATTGTTACAACCCACTACCTTAATCTCAAGGTAATGGCCAGCAAAACCTCAGGCATCATCAATGGAGCCATGGCATTTGATGAAAAGAATCTCTTGCCTGAATACAAGCTGAATGTAGGTAAACCCGGAAGTTCTTATACGTTTTCTATTGCCGAAAGGATCGGACTTTCAAATGACCTAATCAGCAGAGCGAAAGAATTGGTTGATGAAAATCATTTCACCCTAGATAAATTACTGAACAGAACCGAACAGGATCTGCGCAAACTGGAGAGCAGAGACAAGGATCTTCAGAAAATGATCAAAGAAAATGATGCCTTGAAGAAAACACTTACCCAGCAATTGGATAAGGAAAAACACCAACAACAAGTGGAGTTGCTCAAACAACAGAATTTGATTTCTCAGGATAAGCTTGTTTACCTGAAGGATATGGAACGCAAATTGAAACAAGTTGTCTTTGATTGGCGAAGGGCTGAGTCGGATCAGGACAAAAAACAGTTGATGAAAAATCTGCATGCCTTGCTCTTTTCGCAAAAAGAAAAACAGGTCACTGAAAAGAAAAAGAAAAAACTTGATTCACGTTACGAAGCACTGGAAACAATACCAGTGGTTGGTGGTCTGGTGCTCATGAAACAAAACAATAAGATAGGCACACTTGCAGAGATCAGGGGTAAAAAAGCAATTGTCAACTTGGGTGCATTGCCACTCCAGGTCAATTGGGATGATCTTGTTGCTGTGAAAGAGAAGGAAATAACTTGAAAAGCAAATATTTAAATTGTGTTACTTTAAATCTTCCAAATGCTTGCTAAAAAATTATTGCTGTTTTCACTGATTCTAATAACCTGCTCAGTTACTGCCCAACATAAAATCAATGCCGATTCTATACGCAATAAAATGCAATGGTTTGAAGATGCTAAGCTTGGAATTTTCATCCATTGGGGCATATATGCAGTCAATGGTGTAGATGAGAGCTGGGCGTTCTATAACAAAAAAATGCCCTGGACCGATTACATGCAACAGGTAAAGGGATTCACTGCCTCCCGATATGACCCTGTTGCCTGGGCCGATCTTATCAAATCGTCTGGAGCAAAATATGCAGTTATCACCACCAAGCATCATGATGGTGTTGCATTGTGGAATACACAAGAAAATCATTACAGTACTGTAAGGAATACACCTGCAAAACGAGACCTGCTGAAACCCTTTTATGATGAGATCAAAAAGAGAAATATCAAAGCAGGCGCTTATTTCAGTCTGATCGATTGGAGCCATCCTGATTATCCTGGATTCATGAAAGATAGCAGCAGATACAAAGTAACTGAAGATCCAAAAAGATGGGAGAGGTTCCGCAAATTCTATCAATCACAACTGAATGAGATTTCAACCCAATTCAATCCCGATCTCTATTGGTTCGATGGCGACTGGGAGCATAGTGCGGAAGAATGGGAGAGTGAAACAGTTCGGAAAAATCTGTTGATGAAAAATCCCAATACCATCATCAATGGCAGGTTGATGGGATATGGTGATTATGAAACGCCTGAACAAAATGTGCCTGTTTCAAGGCCCAAATACAATTGGTGGGAATTGTGCATGACCATCAACAACAACTGGGGCTTTCAGCACAAGGATACAAACTGGAAAACGCCTTATGAAATCATTGCGCTTTTTGCTGATGTGGTCAGCCATGGTGGTAATCTGCTGCTGGATATTGGCCCTCGTGAAGATGGAACGATCCCTGCCGAACAGGTCAATGTGCTCAAAGAGTTGGGCAACTGGAACCGAAAGCATGATAAAGCCATTTTTGGAACGAAGCCCGGTATCCCACAAGGACATTTTTATGGTCCTACCACCATCTCAAAGGATTCAACTTCCTTATATCTTTTTCTTCAGGGCCAAACTTCAGGAACCATTATGGTAAAGGGACTGAGCAATGCCATCAAAGAGATCAATGTTGTAGGCAATGGCAGCAAATTGAAGCACAAAGTAGTGGGGAAGATCTCCTGGAGTCCGGTGCCCGGACTGGTTTATATTGATGTTCCCAAAGGAGTGCAAGACAAGTATATTACTGTATTGGAGCTGAAATTGGATAAACCGGTTAAGCTTTATCAGGGAAGAGGCGGGTTTGAATAAATTGTTTTCTGGTGTGGGGAAGCAACGATTGCTCCCATTGCAATAATTCTTTTTTTCTGTCAATTCCCCATCGATAACCGCCCATCCCCCCCGAGGTTTGAATAACACGATGACATGGAATGAGCCAGGCAATAGGATTGGCCCCAATAGCAGTTCCAACAGCCCTGGCAGAGGAAGCACTTCCTATTTCTATAGCAACCTGCAAATAAGTTCTGGTTTCACCGGAAGGTATTTTGAGCAGCTCCTGCCAGACCCTTTTCTGAAACTCTGTTCCGATGGGGTCAACATTCCAATGCCTGCTTGATTTTTTTTGCGTCAGAATATCATTTATCACCTCCTGATGAATATTCTCTTTTACCAATTCCCACTCCTGATGGATCAGATAATATTTCAGTCCATTGAATGACTCTTGTCGGTCGTCCAGAAAAGAGGCATAACAGATCCTGTTTTTGGAAGATGCGATCAGTATTTTTCCAAAAGGGCTTTCTTCAATGCTACAAAGGATCATTGTTTTTTCAAATTGAAGATCTCCTTCATCAAAACCCATTTATCCCCAGCATCAGACCAGGGCAGTCTTTGCTGATACGTGTCCATCAACGCTTCCCATATTTGCACTTTGGGATTGGACGCATCCATTGTTGATTTTTCCTCAAAACTAAAATGGTCTTCAGCTTCAATGATCATGAACAGTCGATTGCCCGTTCGATAAAGAATCATGTTGGTGATTCCGCTATCGGTTATGCTTTTGATGATCTCAGGTGCCACCCTTTGGTGATGAGCTTCATATTCTGCAATCCTTACCGGGTCGTCAACCAGATCCAATGCCAGGTAAAAGGTTTTCATGTTAAGCTTTTTGCGGTTTGTAGCCGATCAGTCCAAAATACAAAACGACAGCATATCCGACCAACGGAACGATATATCCGATCTGCAGATTATCGTTGAACCTGTCGATGATATACCCCATGATCACAGGGAAAATGGCGCCTCCGATAATAGACATGATGATGAGCGATGAAGCAGGCTTGGTATCGTTGCCCATGTCTTTTATTCCCAGAGAGAAAATGGTGGGGAACATGATCGACATAAAGAAAGAAAGCCCAGCCAATGCAAAAAGGATCATAGATCCTTCTGCTTGCATGACAGCAACAGAAAGAATAAGGCAGATGGCTGAATAGATGGATAACAGTTTGTTTGGAGCAATGTATTTCATGAAGAATGTGCCGCTGAACCTGCCAGCCATGAAAAGCACTCCCCAGAGAATACTGAAATAATACCCTGCAGTTTTTTCATCTAGTCCGCCATTTTTGATGGCCACCCTGATGAAAAAACTGGTAAAGCTGATCTGTGCACCCACATAAAAAAACTGCGCTATCACTGCCCAGCGAAGATGTCTTTTTTTCAATGCGCCCAATATGCTGCCTTCATTTCCATCCTGTTCATCTTCATGGTCTTTGACTTCAGGAAATTTATACTTCATGAAAATGATGGCAACTGCCAGCACACTCAATGCAATGATGAGATAGGGAATCTTAACTGCAGAAGCCTCTGCAGTAAGATAGGCTAACTGATCTGCTTCTGTAAGCGTCTGCCATTCATCAGCAGCATACTCTTTGCCGGAGAGAATGAAAATTGTTCCCATAGCAGGACCCAATGCTGCAGCCAATCCGTTGAAAGATTGCGCAAGATTGATCCTTCTGGTGGCACCATCCGGTTCCCCCAAACGGGTGACATAAGGATTGGCAGCTGTTTCAAGAAAGGTCAGGCCAAAGCCGATGATAAAATATCCCAACAAAAAAACTTCAAAAGCACGAATATTGGCCGCAGGTATGAAAAGGAGAGCCCCTCCGCTAAAGAGCAATAAGCCAAAGATGATCCCTTTTTTATAGCCATATTTTTTCAGAAACATTCCTGCAGGAATAGCCGCTGAAAAATAAGCCAGGTACACTGCAGTGTCTACAAAGGTGGATTGCATGTTGGTGAGCTGCAATGCTTTTCTGAGATGTGGTATCAGGATTCCATTCAAGTTGTTGGCAATGCCCCACAGAAAGAATAGGCTGGTGACGAGGATAAAAGGGATGAGGTAAGCAGTTGTTTTTTTGGTTGTCATGTTTGGTTGGGTTTATGTTAGGGCTGCTCTGTCGAGGTGGACATATCCGCCATCCACATGTATCAGTTGTCCGGTTGTATGGGAAGATCTGTCTGACAAAAGAAATGCAACTGTATTGGCAATCTCTGCTGATGTGGTCATGCGCTTTCCCAGCGGGATCCTTTGTTCAATCTGTTGAAGCGTTTCTTCAGGATTGGGTAATGTTTTTATCCAGCGATCGTAAAGGGGGGTATAACATTCAGCCACGATGACCGCATTCACCCTGATGCCATATTTCAATAATTCAACTGCCCATTCTCTTGTCAATGCATTTCTACCGCCATTGGCAGCTGCATATCCTGAAGTTCCTCCTTGTCCTGTTTCAGCCACTTTGGAGCTGATGTTCACAATTGCTCCTTTGCTTTTGATCAGTTCGGGTAAAGCTGTCTGTACAATCAGATAATAATGAATAAGGTTGCTGTGCAGCGATTTCATGAATCCTTCGTATGATCCATGCTCCAGTGAAATGCCGTCATTCACCCCGGCATTGTTCACGATCCCATCAATACGACCATGCTGCGTTTTAATTGTATGAATTGCTTCAATGCATTGCTCAGGGTTTTGCAACTCAACTGTTACCTGAGCACCTGTGCCAATCTCACTCAATAAATTTTCATTATCGGATGCATTGCGGCCTATGATAACCGGGAAGGCACCTTCAGCTGCCAACAGTCTGGTGATGCCTTCCCCGATACCTTTTGCACCACCGGTAACCAGGATAACTTTTCCTTTCAGATTCAAATCCATATCAGCGCGTATAAAAAGTTTTGGTATTCAGTTCAGACAATTTACGTTTTTCTTACAGAAATGATGTTGTGTATCATTGCGCATAAGCCACAGCAGTTTGGTGCTGTTCTCCCATGCCTTCAATGCCCAAATGGATCTTGTCTCCGGCCTTTAAATACCATGGCTCAGGTTTTTGTCCCAACCCAACCCCAGCTGGTGTTCCGGTACTGATGACGTCACCGGGTAGAAGGGTCATGAATTGTGAAATATAACTTATCAAATGAGGTATGTTGAAAATAAGATCAGAGGTATGGGAGTCCTGCATTCTTTTGCCATTGACATCTAACCATAGATGCAGATTGTGTGGATCTGCCACTTCATCCTTGCTCACAAAATAGGGACCCATAGGAGCGAAGCTATCGCAACTCTTTCCCTTCACCCACTGACCACTTCTTTCCAGTTGGAATTCGCGTTCGCTGTAATCATTGTGAAGACAATAACCGGCAACATGATCCATCGCATTGGTTTCATCCACATAGGTTGCTTTTTTTCCGATGATGACAGCCAGTTCCACTTCCCAGTCTGTTTTCACAGAATGTTTGGGTATCACCACCGGATCATTGGGCCCGCAAAGAGCTGTGGTACTCTTGAAAAAGATAACCGGTTCTTTGGGAGCGGCCATTCCACTTTCCTCAGCATGCTTGGCATAGTTAAGTCCCACACATATGATCTTGGAGGGACGGGCAACACATGACAGATAGTGAATATCTCCTTTGATCTCCGGGCATGTATTCGCATGGCTGATAATCCAGGATTGCAGTTTGTTCAATCCGTCCTGATCAAAAAAATCTTCGTTGAGGTCCATACCCGAATCAGTGATGTCTATGTTTTTCCCATGTACATCGAGCAAGCCCAAACCTCTTTGTCCTGCTCTCTCAAATCTGAATAGTTTCATATGATCAATTGTTTAATCTGGTAAATCCCCCATCAATTGGATAATCACATCCGGTAATGAAAGAGGCCTGTTTGCTACACAAGTAGAAAGCCAATGTTGCAATCTCGTCGGGTGTTCCCATTCTTCCGATAGGCTGACTGGCAGATAGTTTTTCGTACATCTCTGCCTGTTGTCCGGGATAATGTTTGTTGATGAATCCGTCTACAAATGGGGTATGCACCCTGGCCGGAGAGATGGCATTGCAACGGATTCCTTTTTTAATATAATCCCTGGCCACACTGAGCGTCATGGAAAGGATTGCACCCTTGCTCATGCTATAGGCAAAGCGGTCTGTGATACCCAAGGTTGCGGCAATGGAAGCCATGTTCAGAATAACTCCTTCCTGTTGTTCTTCCATGAATGGGATGATGGCATGCATGCAGTTGTAAGCCCCTCTTACATTTACATTGAACACTTTCATGAAGTCTTCTTCACTGGTGTTGACTGCATTGCCGATATTGGCGATGCCGGCATTGTTGATCAGAATGCCGATACCACGCTGGATGGCAATGACAGAAATAATATCTTTTACTTCCTGTTGATTGGTGATGTCAACTGCATGAAAATGTACATTCTGGGGATCCAGTCCCATTACTGTAACAGCTGCTGCATCAGGTTTCTGGATGTCCAGCACATCAATATGTCCGCCTTGTTGCTGGAATAGTTTTACGATGGATAGTCCTATACCACTGGCACCACCGGTTACGATTACATAGGGCGAGGCCAGTTCAAATGGAGAAGAAGGCATGTTGATGTTTTAATGGTTTGACAATTTAAGGATTACGTTCCTATTTTATAGCATCAAAACATAAATTTGAAAACATTTTCAAGGTTGCGGTTGATTGGATATATTTAAATCCCCAAAACAACTGGATATGCACCATTTCAAAATTATTGCTTCAGCCATTTTAGTTTTTTGTTCTTTTTTCAGTTCTGCACAGAAACCGCCTGCACCTTATGGAGCACTACCCTCTGAGCGTCAATTGAAATGGCATGAGACGGAGGTTTATGGGCTTGTCCATTTTACCCCAACTACATTTGAAAACAAGGAGTGGGGGTATGGTGATGCCAATCCTGCCATTTTTAACCCAAAGGAATTCGATGCTGATAAAATAGTGGCTGCATTCAAGGCAGGTGGATTGAAAGGCCTGGTGCTCGTGACCAAGCATCATGATGGTTTTGCCCTTTGGCCAACCAAAACCACAACCTATAACATCAGTGAGTCTCCTTTCCGCAATGGCAAGGGTGATATGGTGAAGGAATTTGAGCAGGCCTGCAGGAAAGCAGGTTTGAAATTTGGGGTGTATTGTTCGCCTTGGGACAGAAACAATCCCACCTATGGCAGTTTTGATTATGTGCAGACCTACAGGGAGCAATTGAAAGAACTCTACACCCAATATGGGGAACTGTTTATGTCATGGCATGACGGTGCCAATGGGGGAGATGGCTATTACGGAGGTGCACGAACGATAAAAAAGATCGACCGCAATACCTATTATGGCTGGGATACTACCTGGGCAATCACCAGAAGCCTTCAGCCGATGGCCAACCTGTTCAGTGATATCGGATGGGATGTGCGTTGGGTAGGAAATGAAAGTGGTTTTGCGGGAGAAACATCATGGGCCACCTTCACCCCTGTGCCTGCAAAAGGAGAGAGCATGACCTTTCCCGGAAACCTGGATCATACGCAAAATCCATTTGGTACCAGAGGCGGCAAGCATTGGGTTGCTGCTGAATGTGATGTGCCATTACGTCCGGGATGGTTTTGGCATCCAGAGCAGAAGGGTAAAACCAAAACGCCGGAGAAACTTTTCGACTTGTACTTGAAAAGTGTTGGTCGAGGTGCTGCGTTGGACTTAGGCATTGCACCTGACACCAGGGGTTTATTGGATGAGGAAGATATAAAATCGTTGGAAGGATTTGGGAAAATTGTATCTGGTAGCTTCAAAGATAATTTGCTGGCAACTGCCAATTTGAAATCTGCTGATACAAGAGGAAAGGATTTTAAAGTCAGTGCGATGACCGACGACAATATCAATACTTACTGGGCTTCAAAAGATGATGCCCATACACCGGTCATTGAAGCCAGCTGGAAGACAGCGCAAACCTTTGATTTGATCAGGGTGAGGGAGTTTATACCACTCGGACAAAGGATTGAATCCCTTGAAGTGGATGCCATGATTGATGGGGTTTGGAAAAAGATTGCACAAGCTACTTCCGTTGGGGCCTGCAGGATCATTGCCCTGGATAGTCCGGTTACTGCAACAGCGCTAAGGGTAAGTGTTACTGCATCTCCTGTTGCCGTGACTTTTAGTGAGATGGGTGTTTATAAGAAAGCAGCATTGGCTTCGTTTTAAAAAACTGGCATTCTAGAAACAACAAAATGTCTTAGGGCAAAAAAATTGGGAATCGGATTTTTATTAACCTGTAGTTAATTATCTGTAAACATTCAGTTCTAAAATATTTTTTAGCAAAAAAATTTGGACATTCGAATATTTGTGTACTTTTAACACGAAAACGATTGCAAATGCAAGCCACAACTGGAGAAAATTATTCATGTTTCCCTTCATGTTTGTGTAATAATTACACTTTTAATTCTTTTATCAATAAACCCATCAACATTATGCTTCTTAGAATGAAAGATGCGTTGAACAGGTATGCCTTGGTATTCCTGTTTCAGTTTGTCGCACTCGCGGCAATGGCGCAGAACAAAACGGTATCCGGAAAGGTTACAGATGCCTCAACCGGATCTCCCTTGGTTGGTGCAACTGTTTCCGCCAAAGGTGCAAACAAGACAGTTGTTTCTGATGCTTCAGGTAGTTTCACAATCGATGTGCCGTCAACTGTTACTCAATTGACAATTTCTTATGCTGGATATGCCAGTATGGATTTCAACATCATCGGTGGATCCATTGATGCCAAGCTTAGCCTATCCAATGCAACGCTGGGAGACATCGTAGTTATTGGTTATGGTTCCGCGAGGAAAAAAGACCTCACGGGTTCTGTAGCTACTGTTGGAACAAAGGATTTTGTAAAAGGGGCACTCACCACTCCCGAACAGTTGATACAAGGTAAAGTGGCCGGTGTGCAGATCACTTCCAACAGTGGAGCTCCCGGTGCTGGAAGTACCATCCGTATTCGCGGAGGCGCATCGCTAAATGCAAGCAATGATCCCCTGATCGTGATTGATGGTATGCCTCTGGATAATGGAGGAATATCCGGACAAGCCAATGCTCTTGCACTTATCAATCCGAATGATATTGAAAGCTTCACCATTCTTAAAGATGCCTCTGCTGCCGCAATCTATGGTTCAAGGGCATCCAATGGTGTTATCATGATCACCACCAAGAAAGGTGCAAAAGGAAAACCTACCGTTAATTTTTCCTCATTACTGTCTGTTGGAGAAATTGTGAATAAGGTAGATGTTCTCAATTCTTCAGAAGTGCGTGACATTGTAAATAAATATGGTAATGCCACCCTGAGAGCCTTGGTTAGTGATTATCACATCCAGGGAACAAAGGAAGGTACTGACTGGCAGGACGAAATCTATCAGTCGGCTATCACTTCTGATAACAATGTAAGCGTAAGGGGTTCTGTAAAAAATCTTCCTTATCGTTTATCCCTCGGTTATCTGGATCAGAATGGTATCCTCAAAACCGGTAACCTTAAAAGAACAACATTGGGCCTCAACTTGAGCCCAACACTTTTCAATAACCACCTCAAAATTGATCTGAATGTCAAATCTTCTCTCAGCAAAACAATTTTTGCCAATGAAGGTGCGATCGGTTCAGCCATCAATTTTGACCCTACCAAACCTGTTTACTCAGGTAATGGTAATTATGGCGGGTACTGGGAATGGTTGGATCCGAGTTCATCAACAGGTCTGAAGGCATTGTCGCCTAAAAATCCCTTGGGTATCCTGATGCAACGTGACGACCAGAGCGATGTGGTAAGACATATTGCCAATGCCGTGATTGATTACAAATTTCATTTCCTTCCAGAATTGAAAGCTGTGGTAAACGTAGGTACCGATAGGGCAGAAGGCAAGGGAACGATTGTTGTACCTGAGCAAGCCGCTTCCACCTATCTTCGTTACAAAGATCCCAGCAATAAATTCCATGGCGGTGTGAACAATGAGTATAGACAAGTAAGGCAGAACAGCTACCTGAATGCCTATCTTAATTATGTCAAGGATATCAGTTCAATCAAAACAAGGATCGACCTTACAGCGGGTTACGAGTATCAGGATTACCTGACCACCAATTATAATTTCGCAGACAGGACATTTAATAATACTATTGTTAATTCACCCAACTTCGAGTTTGACAAGCCACAATACAGATTGAGTTCTGCTTTGGGTCGCTTGAATGTGAACATCCTCAACAAATACCTGCTTACAGGTTCACTTCGTCAGGATGGATCATCCAAGTTCAATGAAGACAATCGCTTCGGTCTTTTCCCTTCCGCTGCTTTGGCCTGGAAGATCAACGAAGAATCATTCCTTCGTAATTCAAAGACCATTACTGATCTGAAACTCCGCCTCGGTTTTGGTGTTACCGGTCAGCAGGATGGAATTGGCTACTATGATTACATATCATATTACAATCTAAGTTCTAACACTGCACAATATCAGTTTGGCAATACCTTCTATCAGATGTATCGTCCCGGTGGATATTATTTCAACAGGAAGTGGGAGCAAACAGAAACACAGAATATTGCACTCGACTTCGGTTTGTTTGATGGTCGCATCAGCGGTACAGTTGAGGTTTATAAAAGAACGACATCAGATCTGTTGAATGAGATCAACCAACCTGCAGGTACCAACTTCTCCAACAAAATTGTTGCCAACGTTGGAACCATGGAAAACAAAGGTGTAGAGGTAACGTTGAATCTTCAGCCCATCAAGACCAAGAAGTTGGTATGGGATCTCTCACTGAACGCAACCTTTAACCAGAATGAAATCACAAAACTTACCATTTCAGAAGATCCTAATTATGCAGGTGCACGTTTTGGCGGTATCTCGGGTGGAACAGGCAATACCATCATGATCCATTCTGTTGGGTATAACCGCGGTGCTTTCTTTGTTTACAAGCAAGTGTATGATAAAGCCGGAATGCCTATCGATAACCTTTATGCTGATCTTAACCGCGATGGTGTGATCAACGAAAAGGATCTCTATCAATACAAAGGTGTTGACCCAAGAATGTTCTTCGGTATGAGCACTAACCTTTCCTTTGGAAAATGGAATGCAGGATTGGTTGCCCGTGCGAACGTTGGTAACTATATGTACAACAACGTTGCCTCCAGTACCGGTACCATCAGGAATATCCTGAATCCAATCGGATACATCAACAATGGCTCAAGAGAGGTGCTTAGAAGCGGCTTCAGTGGAAATGGCGCTAACTATTATCTCTCTGATTACTATGTTCAGAATGCATCTTTCCTAAGAGTGGATAATATCAACCTAGGATATAACGTAGGACAGGTATTCAACAAGAAGGCAAACCTCAGGTTGAGCGCTAATGTTCAGAATGCATTGGTGATCACCAAGTACAATGGACTTGATCCTGAGATCAATGGTGGAATTGACAACAATTTCTATCCAAGACCAAGGACCATCGTACTCGGCGTAAACCTTGATTTTTAATTGAACAATGAACAAATCAAAGTATATGAAAAGAAATACAATCAAAATAGTTGCATCGTTCATACTCCTGTCAGGAGTATTGGCATCCTGCTCCAAGCAATTGGATATCCTTCCCTTGAATGATATCACTTCAGCACAGGTATACAGCACACCAGCAGGGTACAAGCAGGCCTTTGCAAAGATCTATGGTAGCTTTGCTACAACTGGAAATCAGGGTCCTGCCGGAAACGGTGACATACAGGGACTCGACGAGGGTACAGCTGACTTCCTTCGTCTGTATTGGAAAGCACAGGAATTGAGTACCGACGAAGCAGTGGTAGCCTGGGGAGATCCTGGTATCCAGGATTTTCATAACATGAACTGGTCGGCCAGCAATCCGATGCTGACAGGTCTTTACTACCGCTCTTTTTACCAGATCACTTTGTGCAACGATTTCATCCGTCAGGCATCAGATGAAAATCTTTCTTCAAGAGGTATCAGCGGTGCAGATGCAGATGCAATTAAGAAATATAAAGTAGAAGCACGTTTCCTTCGTGCCTTCCAGTATTGGGTACTGATGGATCTGTTCGGTAATGTACCATTTGCAACTGATGAACAAGCGTTGGGATCATTCACCCCAAAACAGATCAGCAGAAAAGATCTGTTCAATTATGTTGAAACAGAACTCAAAGCTTGTGAGAACGATCTTCCCAATGCAAAGGCAAATGAATACGGTAGAGCTGATAAAGCTGCAGCGCAATCACTGCTCGCAAGACTCTATCTGAATGCTGCTGTTTATAGCGGGGCAGCACGATATGCTGATGCAATGACCTATGCAAAAAAAGTGATCGATGCCGGTTATTCACTCATCAATAACTATGCACACCTGATGGTGGCAGATAATAATACCAATACATCCGAATTCATTCTGACCATCAACTATGATGGACTCAAGACCCAGAACTGGGGTGGAACAACCTTCCTGACCCATGCCGCTGTTGGTGGAGACATGAATGCTGCTGATTTTGGAGTAGATGGTGGATGGTTTGGAATTCGTACTACCAAGAGCTTGCCGGATCTGTTTACAAATGTGGGCGACAAACGCGCGCAGTTCTTTATGCAGGGCCAGAACCTGGAGATCAATGATATTACCAACTTTAAAGATGGTTATGCTGTCGCCAAATACAAAAACAGGAAGAAAGACAACTCAGTAGGTTCCAATCTTACCTGGGTGGATATCGACTTCCCCCTGTTCCGTTTAGCTGAGCAATATCTGGTCTATGCAGAAGCTGCCGCCCGTGTGGGTACTGCTACTGATAAAACTGCAGCAGTTGGATACATCAATCTTCTCAGACAACGTGCCTATGGCAACGCATCAGGTAACATCAACAGTGCCCAGCTTACGCCTGAGTTTGTCTTGGATGAACGTGCAAGGGAATTGTATTGGGAAGGACACCGCAGGACAGATCTAGTTCGCTTTGGCAGATTTACTGAAGGTGGATATGTATGGCCCTGGAAGGGTGGCGTGAAAGGCGGTACAGGAGTTGGTGCTTTCAGGAGCATCTATCCAATACCTTCAGCTGACGTATCCAGCAACCCCAACATCAAACAAAATTCTGGTTATTAATCATATCCCACTAAATTGAAGATTATGAAAAAAATATTTCAACACCTTGTAATGGCAGTAGCAGCCATGGCAATCTTCTCGTCCTGTGAGAAGGAAGAAGTAAAGGAGGTTTTTCTCGGAGGAACCACCCCAGTCTTGTCATCTTCCGTTTCCGGCACAATTCCCCTGGGTTTCCTTACACAGGATCAGGCTGCTGTGAAATTCAGTTGGACCAACCCTGAATATGATTTTGCTTCCGGCGTAAGCAGCCAGGATGTGAATTATACACTTGAGATGGATGTAACAGGAAATGGATTTACAGGACCTAATAAAAAAACTGTTTCCATCAGCAAGGACCTCAATGTTTCTTACACACAAAGGGAGTTCAACATCATTCTCAGTGATCTTAAATTAAAGTTGAATGTTGCCGCTTCTATTGATGTAAGGCTGGTGGCTTCACTTGGTCCCGGTGCTACAAGGTTGGTATCGAACATTCTGAAGTTTGGCGTGACACCATTTGCGCCTCCCCCCAAAGTACCTGTCCCAACACAGGGAAATCTATGGGTGATCGGTGATGCATTTGCATCAGGTTGGAACAATCCATTGCCTTCTCCATTTGTTACTTCACAGAAGTTTACTCAGGTATCACCAACTTTGTATGAACTGGTGGTAGCTTTCAAAGGAGGCGGATATTATAAGATGCTTCAGGACAATGGTGTTTGGGGAACCCAATACCACATGGTAGCAGGGGATGCAACAGGTGGTACTTTTGAAAAGAAAGATGCCGATCCAGCATTTGTTGGCCCCGCTGGAGCTGGTAACTACAAGATCGTTGTGGATTTTCAGGCAGGAACATTTACTGTAACAAAACAATAAGGAGTTTAAAGTTTAAATATGAACATCATGAACAAGCTCATAAAATTCGGTTCCGGAATACTGATGGCCATCTTCGTACTGGCTGCCTGTGAGAAGATAGAACCTTTGAAGGTTTATCGTACAGCAGAAACTGCTTTGCTAACAGCATCCACATCAACAGTTGCTGCTGTGCCTGCTGATTCCATGAAAACCATCATCAGTTTCAGTTGGACCAGACCTGCCTATTCGGTTGATTCCAATACGGTGAAATATATTCTGGAGATAGATTCTGCGGGACGTAATTTCTCCAGGGCAGCACAAAAAGTGCTTACAGGAGCAGTTACAACTTCTTATACTGCAAAAGAGTTGAATGACATAGCCCTTGGATTTGGTTTCAAGTATAACGTTCAATACAACATGGAGGCAAGAATCATCTCTTCCATGTCCAACAACAACGAACGCAAAATCTCCAATGCTGTTGCATTGAAGGTCACTCCTTATGTTGTTCCTCCCAAGGTTACACCTCCTGCTTCCAAGAAACTTTTCTTGGTTGGAAGTGCAACTGCTGGTGGCTGGAACAATCCTGTTCCTGTGCCTTCACAGGAATTCACAAGATTGGATTCTGTAACCTACGAAGGGACTTTCTACATGAAAGGTGGACAGCAATATCTTTGTCTGCCAGTGAATGGTGACTGGAGTACCAAGTATTCTGTTAAGGATAACAATGTTAATGGTTTAAACAAAGGTGGTGATTTTGGTTTCAACCTGAGTGATAATTTCCCTGGTCCGGATAAAACCGGAACTTACAAGGTCAGAATGGATTTCCAGTCCGGTAAATTCTCTGTTACACTGGTTCAGGAATATGGACTGCTTTGGGTTGCTGGCGACTATCAGGGATGGAGCCCTGCTTCTGCTCCCCAGATTGGCTCTCCTAAAAAGGATGGAGACCATGAAGGGTATGTTTATGTTCAGCCCGGTGGTAGCTATGAGTTCAAACTTACTTCTCAGAACGACTGGAGCGGAACCAACTATGGCGATGGTGGAAGCGGAAACCTCAGCACATCCGGTGGTAACCTAAAGTTCCCTGGAAATGGTGGTTTCTTCCGTATCAATGCCAATACTGCAACCAATAAATTTACCATCAGCCAGACCACCTGGAGCATCATCGGAAGTCTCACCGGTTGGGGCAGTGACATCAGCATGAGCCTGAACGGAAGTGTTTGGGAAGGAACGGTTACAGTTGGTGGCAGAGAGGAATTCAAGTTCCGCGCCAATTCCGATTGGGGTGTGAACATGGGTGATAACAATGCCGATAATTCACTCGAATACAATGGTGCGAATCTTGTGATCCCTGCAGCCGGAACCTATAAGATCAGCCTTGATCTCACCAATCCTGGATATTATACCTACAAGATGGTGAAACAATAATTTTACTGAATTTGTGAAGATAAAGAAGCCCCTCAAAAAGGGGCTTCTTCCATTTTGATCAGTTCTTGCCAGATCGTTTCCAATGTTTTTCTTGATGAAGAAAGATCGAACTCTATTTCATCAATCTTTACCACCGGCATCATGCGTTTGGTAGTACTGCAAATGAAAGCCCCTTTTGCATCTCTCATTTCATTCAAATGAATATTTCTCTCTTCCAATGCTAAGTTGAGTTTTTTGCAAACCCTGATGATGTTTTTTCTGGTTATGCCAGATAACATTCCATGTTCAGGAGTTATAAGTTTAAAGTCTTGGGTGATGATGAATATGTTGGAACGGGGACATTCTGTGATGTGTTGATCATGATAATACAAGATATCATCTGCTTTTTTCTCCTTCATCCAGGGTTGAAGCCAGATGGCCATCAGATAATCAGTGGTTTTGACTTCAGAAAGTTGCCGCTGATAGTTATAGGAGGCGAGGCGAATACCCCTCTCCGGTAATTCTAATGGTGGAGGGGCCAAAGTGTTCTGAATAATTGATAGTCTGGGATTTTGAATGCTGTATCCATCATCGGCATCCCCTCCGGTAAGCATGATCCTCATTCCTGAATGCTCATAATCATTCAAATTGATCAATTCATCTATGATTGAATAAAGATGTTTACGCGTGATGCATCCATCCAGCCGCATGATCTTTGCTGAATGGTAAAGTCTGTCAAGGTGATCTTCCAGAAACAATGCTTTTTTACGATGCACCCTGAAGAAATCAAATACGCCGTATCCTCTCTGTATACCCAGATCACTGATGGGCAAACCGCCATCCTTCGTTTTTACGAATTGCTTATCGGTATAACAATAAGTTTCTTTCATAAGCTGTGAAATTAACAATTAGGCGTGATTTCAGCAGTACTTGAAAAACAACTAATTTCACTGTTCAAACATTGTTTATGGAAGTTGGAATTGACAGTTTCGCAGCACGGATGAGTGGAAACAACGAGTGGGCTGAAAACGATGCTGTGGCCATGGCAGAATTGCTGGAAAGAATGGAGTATGCCGACCAGGTAGGGCTTGATTATTTTGGGATAGGGGAGCATCATCGGAAGGGATTTCTGGATTCAGCACCAACCATCATCCTTGCTGCTGCTGCAGCCAGAACAAAACAGATCAGATTGGGTAGTGCAGTTACTGTATTGAGTGCTGCAGATCCGGTGAGGGTCTTTCAGCAGCATGCCACTCTGGACCTGATTTCCAACGGACGTGCAGAAATGGTTGCCGGTAGGGGATCTTTTATTGATGCCTATCCGCTCTTTGGATTGAACCTGGAAGAGTATGATGAGATATTCATTGAGAAGTTGGAACTACTGCTCAAGATCAGGGATCAGGAATTCATCACCTGGTCGGGTCGTTACCGCCCTGCTCTTCGCAACCAGCCCGTCTATCCCAGACCCCATCAGGAAAAATTGCCAATATGGTTGGGTGTTGGTGGAACACCGGAATCATTTGTTCGAGCAGGTACACTTGGACTTCCATTGATGGTGGCCATCATAGGTGGGGAAACCCATCGGTTCAGACCGCTGGTAGATCTTTATCGCGAAGCCGGAAAGCGAGCCGGTCATCCGGAATCATCATTGAAGGTTGGACTGCACTCTTTGGGCTACGTTGCGAGAACCCATGAAGAAGCCATCAATGGATTTTATCCAGGCTATGCTGCTTCTATGACAAGGATTGGAATGGAAAGGGGATGGCCACCCATGACCCGAGGCAGATTCGATGCGCAGATGGGTCCGGGTGGTGCGCTGCTTGTTGGCAGTGTGGAAGAGGTGGCAGAAAAGATAATAAGGCATTCAGAGGCTCTTGGCGGAATATCCCGATTGACTTTTCAATTGGATACAGCCGAATTGCCCCATCAGAAGCTGATAGAAACGATTTCGTTGATAGGACAGGAATTGAGACCTTTGATAGTGAAACATTGATCAGAATGATTACATACAATCCTAAAGACTGGTTTACATTTATTTTCAGAATACACAAGTATGAGACGTTCAGGCAACTGATACCATTGATGTTGGGTGTTTCTGTCTATAGTGGTCTGATTACTTATTTTGAATTGCATACTCTTTTTTCCAGCGATGCAAGAGAATTAACGCGTTCCATATCAGCTATATTTTCAATACTGGGTTTCACACTTTCGTTGATGCTTGTATTCAGAACCAATTCAGCTTATGATAGATGGTGGGAGGGAAGAAAACTCTGGGGGGAACTGACGAATTCATCACGTGCGTTCGCAACACATCTTAATGGAATGCTTGATAGATCTGATGTTGAAGCGCGGGTCAAACTCGCTTCACTGATCTCAACTTTTGCATATACTTTGCGCTTTCATCTCAAAGGAGAAAGGATACAGAAAGACCATCTTGAAAACGAAATGGAAGAAAAATATCTTCAATTTTTTATTCCAATCTTCCAGGATGCAGTTCACCAGCCTATATCCATTTATAATGAGATCGTAACACTGCTCTACAGATTCAAGCAGGATGGGAAAATAACTGATCAGGATATGTACATCCTAAGATCCGATCTCAATAAATTAATAGAAGTTTGCGGCGCATGTGAAAGAATCAAGTCTACCCCAATCCCCTTTTCATACTCTGCGTTTCTCAAGAAATTTATTTTTTTCTACGTGATGTTGTTTCCGCTCATATACGCAATGCATATGTCGTATTTCATTGTGCCGGTAACAGTATTTATTCTCTATGTTCTTTCAAGCATAGAACTGATCGCAGAAGAAATTGAGAACCCATTTGATGATGCACCAAACGATCTCCCTACTTTCAAAATGGCTAAGAATATTGCCGTCAATGTTAAAAGTATCCTGAGCTAATTAAATGCTGTTCCAAGACTGACTAAATTTCCTTCATTAGCAAGTTGGCTAACACTTTTATTTGGCGGAGAGAGAGTGGTCGTCCAAGCTTCGCTCGGACCAAGGGATTAGCTTTGCTGATCCCTTTTGGGGGAGGCTTTAAACTTCGCTTAAAACCCTAACGGCTTCGCCGATAGGGTTTTTGTTTTTCGATCTCGCTGAAGCAAGCTTCGCTCGTCCGAAAAACAAAAAACCCACGAATTTTCGTGGGTTTTAAGCTCATTTGGCGGAGAGAGAGGGATTGTCCTCGCTTCGCTCGGACATCGAGAGGATTCCTTCTAAAAAATCAAATGCCGGGCTTCGCCCTTATCATTTTTCATTGCTGTCACTTTGGAAAGTAAACTTTCCACGCTCCATCAATGAAAAATGCCCCGTATCGGGGCATTTGATTTTTTGGCGGAGAGAGAGGGATTCGAACCCCCGGACCTGTGACAGTCAACGGTTTTCAAGACCGCCGCATTCGACCGCTCTGCCATCTCTCCGCGGCAAAAGTAACTCATCAGAACCGATTAATGAAAAAATCAGCACAAAAAATCAGTCAGTTGTCTTCCGTGCTCTTCGGTAACTTTGTCCGACATGCGTCACCTCAGGGCCCTCAATAAATATTTCTGGAAATACCGCCTGCGTTTCTTGCTGGGTATTCTTTTCATTACCATTTCCAACTATTTTGGTATGCTGGCACCTCAGATGACAGGGTTCGTAGTGGATGAAGTGCAGGATCACCTTACCGGATCGAACAACCATACTTCTTCGACAATAATAGATCCGTTGGTTCAATATTTTATTCTCTTGTTTAAAAGAATGGATCTGAATTTCTCCTCTCTTATCATGTCTTGCGGTCTCCTTTTGCTGCTATTTGCACTCCTGAGAGGATTTTTCATGTTCCTGATGCGTCAGACCATCATTGTCATGAGCCGACACATCGAATACGATCAGAAAAATGAAGTGTATGCACATTATCAAAAGATGGATCTCCATTTCTTCAAAGTCAATGCCACCGGCGATCTCATGAGCCGTATGGCAGAAGATGTATCCCGCGTTCGCATGTACACTGGTCCTGCACTCATGTACCTGGTGAACCTCACCATTCTGATAAGCATCAGCCTTTTTTTTATGTTCCGGAAAGATGCCATGCTTTCGCTGTATGTTCTATCACCATTGCCCATCTTGGCAGTTGCCATGTATTATGTGAATACATTCATCAATCGCAAAAGCGAGAAAATACAATCACAACTGAGCGACATCACCACCATCGCCCAGGAGTCCTATTCCGGTATCAGGGTGATCAAATCATTCGGACAGGAAAATGCAAACCTGAAATTTTTTGATGAACAAAGTGAGGGGTACAGAAAAAGCGGGCAGGCGCTTTCTACCATGGAGGCGATCTATTTTCCTGCTATTGGTTTACTCATAGGGTTGAGTACCTTGCTAACCATTTATATCGGCAGCCTCTATCAGCTGGAAAACAAGATCAGCGCAGGAACCATTGCAGAGTTTGTGGTGTACATCAACATGCTAACCTTTCCTGTTTCGGCCATCGGTTGGGTTGCTTCTAATATCCAAAGGGCTTCCGCCTCTCAAAAACGTTTGAATGAGTTCTTACAAACAACTTCTTCCCTTGCCATACCTGAAAATGCAGTTAAGATTGCTGCCATTGACCAAATCAGTTTTGAAAAGGTTGACTTCACCTATCCCCATACTGGCATTCATGCAGTGAAAAACATGAGCTTTACGCTGAAGAGAGGAGAGAAAATGGCCATCATCGGAAAAACAGGCAGCGGAAAGTCGACAGTAGCCCAATTGATGCTCAGGATGTACGACCCTCAGCAGGGATCGGTATCCATCAATGGAAACGATATTCGTTCCATCAATCTGAATTCTTGCAGATCCCTTATCGGATATGTGCCACAAGATGTTTTTTTGTTCAGTGATTCCATCCGTCGGAACATCAATTTTGGTAATGAACTTGACGATGATACCATTGCCAGCCAATCCGCTGATCTTGCAGTAATACTGAATGAGATCAATTCGCTGCCAGAAGGCATGGATACCAAGATAGGAGAGAGGGGTGTTACCCTCTCCGGCGGACAAAAACAAAGGATATCCATTGCCAGGGCAATCGCCAGGGATTGTGATTTTTTCATTTTTGATGATTGCCTTAGTGCAGTGGATGTTAATACTGAGAGCCAAATCACCCAAAACCTCAATCGGTTACTGGTCAACAAGACCTCTCTGATCATCACCCACCGCATTTTCCCGGGTTTTCAGTTTGATAAAATTCTGGTGATGGAAGATGGGGCCATCATTGAAGAGGGTACTCATGAAGAACTTATGCGTTTGAATGGATATTATGCAGGGCTCGCATCCCTGCAAAGGCCTGTAGAAGCTGAGCGCTGATCAAATTAAACAGGTGTTTTCGCCAGTCAATAATAGCTGTAACTAAATTTTGACAATTCAAAAACTATACTATCTTTATAGAGAACAACCAAAACCTAACCAAAAATCATTGATTGTGGCGTACGACAACAACGAAAAAAGAATGGACAGCGTTTACAGCAAACGCATCAGAGCGGGCAAAAGAAGGACTTATTTCTTTGATGTAAGAACAACCCGTGGTAACGATTACTACCTCACCATCACAGAGAGTAGAAAGAGATTCAATGATGATGGATATGACAGGCATAAAATCTTCCTCTACAAGGAAGATTTCAATAAGTTTCTTAAAGCGCTGAACGAAGCAGTTGATCATGTAAAAACCGAACTCATGCCCGATTTCGATTTTGATGCTTTCAACCATGAATATGACGAAGAAGGAGAATACGAATCAGGTTCCTCAACCTCTTCAACCCCCTCAACCTCTTCAACCCCTTCAACCCCTTCAACTGAATCAACTGAATCAACTCCCTCAACTCCATCAGCCGATGAACTTTCTGCCGGCGACAACGGAGCTGATGAGTCAGTGGATAAATGGTAGTTAGGAACTCCTAAAACCTTTAAATGCATTGATCAACCCATTGGTAGATGAATCATGCCCTGTAACAGATGCATCTCCCTTCAATTCGGGTAGTATTTTATTGGCGAGTTGCTTGCCCAACTCCACTCCCCATTGGTCGAAACTGAAGATGTTCCAGATGACACCCTGTACAAAGATTTTGTGCTCATAAGCGGCTATCAGTTTACCCAATTCAAATGGATCGATCTTTTTTACAAGGAATGAATTCGTAGGCTTGTTGCCTTCAAAAACTTTGAATGGTACCAATGCCTCTTTTTCTGAAGCTGATAATTTACTAAGTTTTGCCACAGCTTCCTCCTTGGTTTTGCCATTCATCAAAGCTTCAGTCTGGGCAAAGAAATTCGATAATAACTTATCGTGATGGTCCCCAATGGGGTTATGGCTGATGGCAGGGGCAATAAAATCACAGGGAATCAGCAAGGTGCCCTGATGGATCAGCTGATAGAAGGCATGCTGACCGTTTGTGCCGGGTTCTCCCCAAATAACCGGACCAGAGCTATACTGCAGCCTCTGACCATTTCTATCGATAGATTTACCATTGCTTTCCATATTCCCCTGCTGGAAATAAGCTGCAAAACGGTGCAGATACTGATCGTAGGGGAGGATGGCCTCCGATTGAGCCCCCATGAAATTCACATACCAGATGCCGATAAGGGCCATTTTCACCGGAATATTCTTCTCAAAAGGCTTATTCCTGAAATGAATGTCCATTGCATGAGCGCCTTTGAGTAACATTTCAAAATTGTCATACCCAATGGTCAATGCAATGGAAAGGCCAATGGCACTCCATAAGCTATATCGACCACCTACCCAATCCCAGAACTCAAACATATTTGCCTTGTCGATGCCAAATTCGGTTACAGCCTTTTCGTTTGTAGAAAGTGCAACAAAATGTTTGGCTACATGCAAAGGATCACCTGCATTCTCAATAAACCAGCTCCTTGCCGTATGGGCATTGGTCATGGTTTCCTGTGTAGTAAAAGTCTTTGAGGCAATTAAGAAAATAGTTTCGTCGGCATCTATAACTTTCAGACATTCAGCGATATGTGTTCCGTCAACGTTAGAGACAAAATGAACGCCAATGCCCTCAACCCAGTAGGGTTTCAGTGCCTCGGTTACCATAACGGGTCCCAGATCACTACCTCCAATCCCTATGTTCACGATATGCCTGATGCGTTTGCCGGTATAGCCTCTCCATTCTCCGCTGTGTACTTTTCGACAGATGTCTTTCATTTGTGCCAAAACCCGTTTTATGTCAGGCATCACATCCTGTCCGTCTGCCATCACTGGCTCCCCGGAAAAGTTTCTCAGGGCCGTATGGAGAACCGAACGGTTTTCGGTCATGTTGATCTTTTCACCACTGAACATGGCTTCAACAGCAGACGATAATCCGCATTCCATGGCAAGTTCGTTCAGCAGAGCTAGAGTGGTGTCTGTGACGATGTTTTTGGAATAGTCAAAGAGCAATTCTCCTTCCTGTTGTGAAAACGCCCCAAATCTGTTGGGGTCGTTGGCAAAAAGAGTACGGAGATGGACTTTCTTCATCTCCTCTGCATGGGTGCTCAGCTTTTTCCATGCTGCAGTAGCACTTGGGTTGATCTTGGGGAACGACATCAATCTGTATTTTTGATTATCTCTGATAATTTGTTGATCATCTGGCTGTCAATATCCAGATGGGTAACCATCCTGAATTTTGTGGGGGAGATGGCAAAGAAGAGGACGCCATTGGCTTTCATTTTTTCAATAAAAGCACTCATGTCGAAACCTGCCACACATTCTGCAATAAGGATATTGGTTTCAACCGGCATGATCTCTTCGATGAAGGACTTGTTTTCCAGAACAGATGCAATGTAAGCAGCATGCTCGTGATCGGTTTTGAGTCGGGATACATGATGCTGCAAGGCATAGGTTCCGGCCGCGGCAAGGCTTCCCGCCTGACGCATGCCACCTCCAAAAACCTTTCTGAATCTCCTCGCTTTTTTGATAAAATCCTTCTTGCCCAGGAGCAGGCTTCCTACCGGTGCTCCGAGTCCTTTGCTCAGGCAGATGGAAATACTGTCAAAAGTCTTTCCGTATTGTTCAGGAGTCTGCCCCTTGGCGATCAAGGCATTGAACAACCTTGCCCCATCGAGATGAAATGCCAGTCCTTTCTCCCGACAAAGCTGCTCAATGTCGAGGATATCCTGCCACTCATAGCAACTTCCGCCACCCCTGTTGGCAGTATTTTCCAGTACTACCAATCTACTGATGGGTCGGTGAACATCATCCGGCTGAATCCCTGCACTCACCAGTGAGGCAGTTAACCTGCCACGATCGCCCTGCAACAGTTTTACAGAAGCTCCTGAATTGAAAGCAATTCCCCCGCCCTCGTATTGATAAACATGTGAAAGTTCATCGCAAATGACCTCATCGCCGGGCTGTGTATGACATTTGATGGCAATTTGATTGGTCATGGTGCCACTCGGACAAAAAACTGCGCTTTCCATCCCAAACATACGAGCAGCAAGGGTTTCGAGGGTGTTGATGGCAGGATCTTCACCAAAAACATCATCACCTACAGCTGTGGAATGCATAGCTTCCCGCATCTCATGAGTAGGTCGGGTTACCGTATCGGATCGAAGGTCTATTAACATGTTGCGAAATTAGTTGAACAAAATGTCTGAATCGTCAAATTTTTCAACTTTTGATGCACATATTAGCTTGATTTTCATAAAAATCTGTAGGATTTTAGTAGAGGGGCTATGATTTGTGGTAAATGAATTTTACCTTTGCAAAAGCCTCCTTATCCTAAGAAAACTGGTTTCAAACTCAACCTTTTACCGTTCCTAAATGTCTTCTGAAGGAGGACAACAACAAAGCATATGAGGCAGTTAAAGATAGCAACACAGATTACGAACCGCGATTCACAGGCGGTAGAAAAGTATCTCCAGGAAATTTCCAAGATCTCCATGATCACTCCAGAAGAGGAGACCATACTGGCACAACGAATCAAAATGAACGATCAGCGTTCTTTGGATAAACTGGTACAGGCCAACCTTCGTTTCGTGGTTTCGGTTGCCAAGCAATACCAACATCAGGGACTTTCGCTGAGTGATCTGATCAATGAAGGTAACCTGGGTTTGATCAAAGCAGCACAACGTTTTGATGAAACCAAAGGCTTCAAGTTTATCTCATACGCCGTTTGGTGGATTCGCCAGTCGATCCTTCAGGCATTGGCTGAACAAGGCCGTCTGGTTCGTCTGCCGCAAAACAAGATTGGTACCTACAACAAAGCCAACAAAGCTTATATGGCTTTCGAACAGGAGCATGAGCGTGAGCCTTCAACTGAAGAATTGGCTGAGATTCTTGAAATGAGCGAAACCGAGATCAACAACATATTCCAAAGCAATACCCGTCATACATCTCTTGATGCTCCCGTTCACGAAGCTGAAGATGTAGCCATGGGTGATCTGTTGGAAGGTGGCGACGATACAGATGATGATGTGATGAAAGATTCTCTTCGTGCAGAGATTCGTCGTGTACTGAAATCATTGAGTCCACGTGAAGCCGAGATCGTTAACGCTTATTTCGGGTTGGACGGTGAAAACGGAGTTACGATCGAGCAAATCGGTCAAAAATACGACCTTACAAAGGAGCGCATTCGCCAGATCAAAGAAAGGGCGATCAAGCGTCTCCAAAAAGCAAGATATAGCAATGCTCTAAAAGCGTACTTGGGTTAATGAGTACAGCCCCGCGAAAGCGGGGCTTTTTTTTGAACTTTTGTTTTTTATGGATGTTTTACCTGCATGAGTGTTACTGATTATCGAAGGAATATTTTTCTTACTTCATTTTACTTTCTTTCAATTGCCTCTTTTTGTCTGGTCTCCTGTGAGAAAGACATCGAGATCAAATTGGATCCTGTAGCCAGTGAACTGGTGGTGGAAGCAACCATAGAAAACAATCAGCCGCCATTGGTCTTTCTTACCACTAGCCTGGATTTCTTTAGCAAGATTGATACAGCCGCTCTGCGAAAATCCTTTGTACGGGATGCAAGCATTTTTATATCTGATGGATCAAGGGAGGTGAAGCTTGTTGCTGATTCAATTGTGAGCAGGGAAGGGGCACGGGTCTTTTTCTACACTACAGCTCTTCAAGACAGGAGTTTTCTCGGTAAGCTCAATGGGGCATATTCCATCAAAATATTTGCTTCTGGCAAAACGTATACTGCTACCACAACCATCCCCCAGACAACCAGGAGAATTGACTCGCTTTGGTGGGAAAAGGTGCCACTTGCAAAAGATTCCAATACGGCAAGATTAGTGGTAAGGGCAACCGACAAACCCGGCTTGGGTGATTATGTTCGCTACTTCACAAAGGTCAACAATGAACCTTTCCTCCCCGGTTTCAACAGTGTTTTTGATGACAATGTTATAGATGGCACAACCTATACCATTCCTATTGATAAAGGATTTGATAAAAATGGTCAGTTCTCCGATACCTTGTCCTATTTTAAAAAAGGAGATACAGTAACCATCAAGCTCTGTAACATTGACAAGGCTTCTTATGATTTCTGGCGAACCTATGAGTTCAGCCTGCAAAGCATCGGAAATCCATTTTCAAGCCCTACTCGCATACTCACCAACATCAGTAATGATGCCTTGGGTTATTTTGGTGGGTATGGATGTCAATACAGGACCATCATCCTCAGATAATCCTGTGGATAGAAAGGCGGATCACCTTTCTCCCACTCTGCATAACAATTATTAACTTTGTTCATCAAATATTTTCCATGTCTGCTATAGAAAAAGTCAGTTGTTTGATCATTGGTTCCGGTCCTGCCGGTTACACTGCCGCCATATATGCCTCCAGAGCCAATTTGAATCCCTTATTGTACCAGGGCATACAACCCGGCGGTCAGTTGACCATCACCACAGAGGTGGAGAATTATCCCGGTTATCCTGATGGTGTGCAGGGGCCCGAGATGATGGTAGACTTTGAAAAACAGGCAAAACGCATGGGTGCTGATATCCGTTTTGGATTGGCAACAAAAGTTGATTTTTCAGGACATCCTCATAAGGTTTGGATCGATGAAGAAAAAGAGATCCACGCGGATACGATCATTATTGCCACTGGTGCGTCTGCAAAGTGGTTGGGTTTGGAAAGTGAGCAAAGACTAAATGGTTATGGCGTGAGTGCTTGTGCTGTTTGTGATGGATTCTTTTTCCGCGGCAAAGAAGTCGCCATTGTTGGTGCCGGTGACACTGCTGCTGAGGAAGCACATTATCTGAGCAAACTTTGCACTACCGTTCACATGTTCATCAGACGAGATGCCATGCGCGCTTCCAAGGTGATGCAGGATAGGGTAAAAAATACACCCAACATCAAAATCTACTGGAATACAGACACAGATGAGATACTCGGTGAAAAGAATGTAACTGCAGTAAGAATCTCCAATAACAAGACAGGTGAAAAACAGGATATTCCCATTTCCGGTTTCTTTGTAGCGATCGGTCATCAGCCCAATTCAGATATTTTCAAACCCTATCTGGAGATGGATGATGCCGGGTATATTCAAACCATTGCCGGCACTTCAAAGACCAATGTTGCAGGGGTATTTGCCTGTGGTGATGTGCAGGACAAAAATTATCGACAAGCGATCACAGCCGCAGGTAGTGGTTGCATGGCTGCTATCGATGCAGAGCGATACCTGGCTGCAATGGGGCATTGATCCCTATTGAAATAATAAGTTATCTCCAATTCATCAGGACAAAGACCATTGCCCCACTGAGGTATCCAAGCAATGCCCAAAGGCTGATCTTTCTGAGGTACCAAAAAAACTCTATTTTGGTGAGTCCCATCGCTGCAACACCTGCTGCTGAACCAATGATCAGAATGCTTCCTCCGGTACCGGTACAATAAGCAATGAATTGCCAGAAGGGATGATCCATCGGGAAATCGGCAAGTGAGTACATCCCCTGCGTTGCAGCAACCAGTGGAACATTATCGATGATTGCTGATAGTATCCCAAGTGTTATAACGATGGCTTTTTGATTGCCAATAGTTTCAGTAAGATACTGTGCCACTTCTTTTAATATTCCTGCAGATTGCAATGCGGCAACACTTAGCAGAATACCCAAGAAAAAGAGAATACTTGGCGTGTCAATTTTTCTTATTGCAAAGTTTACAGATAGGTTATCCTTGTCAATATTATCTTTCCCGCTGTGTATGATCTCTGTGATCAGCCACATGCAACCCAATGAAAACAATATGCCCATGAATGGGGGCAGGCCGGTAAGCGTTTTGAAAACCGGGACAAAAAGCAATGATATCATTCCGACAAAAAATACCAGATTTTTTTCTTTCTTCCCGGTATCAGATAAATTCATTGATGTATCAGCTGTTGAAATCACTTCTCCCTTCATGCCATAGGCCAATGCAACTAAGGGAATGATCACCGATACAAGGCCAGGTAAAAATACCTCCTTGATTGTGGTCAGAGCAGAGATTTGCCCACCTATCCAAAGCATGGTCGTCGTTACGTCTCCGATGGGCGACCATGCACCACCTGCATTTGCGGAGATGACAATCATGGATGCGAATATCAGTTTCTCTTTATCGTCATGAATAAGTTTAGCTACCAAAGAGATCAAAACAATGGTGGTCGTAAGGTTATCCAATATTGCAGAAAGAAAAAAGGATAGAATGGTAATGATGACAAGAATGGATGATTTCTTTTTTGTTTTGATGTTTGAAGAAATCAGGTCAAAGCCATCATGGGCATCGATCAGTTCAACAATGGTCATGGCTCCCAACAGGAAAAAAAGAATTCCTGATATTTCGCCCATGTGCTCCAGTAGTTCATGATATACCTTGTCGTGATCCGTACCGCTCAGCATATATATTGTCCAACACAATACACCGGTGATCAGTGCACTGGCAGCCTTGTTCAGTTTGATCTGATGTTCAAACGCTATGGCCAGATATCCGATGATGAAGAGAGTGAGGAGCATGGTGATTGGGAGTTGGGAGATAGGAGTTTTAGGATAGCAGCTTACATATATAAAAATATCAAAATTAAGATTATCAAATACCAATTTCTATTTCCCAGCTCCCAACTCCCAATTCCTAGTTCCTAAAAAACCAATAGATCTCCAACACTCTTCGGCCTCAAAGCCTCAAGCCATTTGAATCCCTTGAGTTCTTTTTTATCTGCCGGTGCCTGATTGATAGGATAGGTTGTACCGGTTACACCATTGATCCAGGTTACCCTTTTGAGTTCACGATTTATAAATTTCATGGTGATGGCATCTGCCATGGAATAGGTAATGCCAATGTAGGCACTATCCTGGTCCTGCAAATAATAGAGACTTTCACTGTTCCCCTTTGTCCGCATAAAGTCGATCTCACCATCGATGAATTGTCCGTTCATGTTATTCCCCCTCAACTGATTGTACATGCCCTCAGCTGTTTTATTTACAGAAAAGGCATTTTCATTGACCAGCACTTTGTCGGCTTTTCTTGATTTTGTGAAAAGATACAATGTGTCTCCGGTGATCTGACTTCCCTGGGCCCACATCACTGGGTCTTTGTAGAAACGGAAAACAGAATCTACGCCGGAATAATAAAGGCTGTCACATTTGCCCTGCAATGAATCTGAATACATCTTAACATTGAAGTGTGCCCGGAAATAGCGCAGCGTATCTCCTGGTATGGGTTGGCCAGATGTATCATAATGGACATAAGCCGAATAAAGGGTATCGGCAGCAATATAGAGTGAATCATCGTTTTGTTTGAACAACATGAGCGGCCTCTTGAAGCAGAGAATGGTTTTTTTCTGGTTGTTAAAATCTGCCGCCCCGGCCAGCATCGACATTCCCTGTGCAGAATCCCTGTAAAAAACATTTCCTCTGGCAACACCGGCCCCTGTGTTTTTGTCGTATTCAAGATTGTCGGCCACCACCGTCTGTGTACTATCCCTGATGACAGGTCTCTTGCTGAAACTGGCTTTACCTTGTTTGAGATCGTAATATCCTGAACGGGTTTTAATGGTAGATCGTCCATCATTGATAGTGGTTGCTGCTACAAAGCTGGCAACCTCGCTGTTTACATTGTATAATAATGTATCAGTTGACATGGTATATTCGGGATCAACCATCTTGACATCCTTTTGAAAATACACTTCACGCGTATCAGCATAATAATATCCTTCCTTGCTTGTTAATACTGATTCTCCGTTAACCACTTTCCCACCTGTTCTGTAAGTGCCGATATTGGCATTCACATCATATTCCAATGCTTCAGTGGTAAGTACGCCTTTGCCATCTGTCATTTTAACTTTCTTCTTCAGTTCGGCAATTTTGATATCACCCTTGTATTTTAGGTATTGCGAATAGGTATGAACACTGTCGGCATCATTGATATGAATATTTCCAAATGCCTCTACCTGATTGATTTTGACATTTTGGATGGCACTGTCGCAGTAAATGAGTGTTTTATTTTGCTTCATCACCACTTTGCCAACCAATACATTCAGGTCGCCGGCTGAGTCCTGCTTAATTCTTCTGAAAATATCGGCTTTTATGATTTGTACAAACCTGCCCGAATCGGCAGGAGGAATAGTATCAGTACTGGACTGCTGTGCCATCAAAGGGGCGCACACCACTGATGAAAGAAAAAGAATCAACAAACTGAAGCAAGCCTTTTGCATCTTCGTCATTTGGGTAACGAATCGGGGAGAGGCGACATCAAGGGTTCTGTCTTGTCTTTCTTTCCAAATACTGAAACGTTGATGTATCTTTTGGGATGTAACCGGAGGTCCTGTACGAGTATGTTCAGACTATTGGCAGTACTGTTCAGGTTTTTGTAGAGATCTTCATTGGTGGCAAGTTTACCCAAACTGCCTTTGCCTGATCTCATGTCGCCAAGTATGCCGTTCAATTGTTGTGCTGCACTTTCCAGCGATCGAATCGTCTTGCCAAGATCGGCATCAGCAATATCTCTTGTGGTTTTTGAGAGATTATTAACTACACTGCTGATGGAGTCATTGTTTGCTTTGAGGTTGGCAGTAAAATCGTTGACATTGTCAAGTGTTTTTGAAAGGCTGCCTTTACCAGGTTCCAACAATTGATTCAGTTTGGCAGTGGTTTGGGCCAGCTCTTTCAGTGTTTTGCCGATATTGACCTGCGCATCCTCATTGAAAGTATTGCTGATGTTTTTCACGGCCACGTCAAGTGAGGCCAGGGTTTTGTTGATGTTGTCGATGGTGGGTGTTAATGTTTTCTTCAGGTCTTCGATCATGCCAATGCTTTCCATCCCCTTAAGAGTATCACCATCCTGAAGAAAAGTTTTTTCTTTTCCCAGTGTGATGACAATGGCCGTTGCACCCAAAGGGGGAAAATCAATGGTTCCATATGAATCAGATGGAATATTAACGTCTTTCACCAGATGATAGGAAACAGCAACGGCAGACATATCAGCATTCAAGGGTTCCATCCCTTCCACTGAGCCAACCCTGAGTCCGTTGATCTTGATGGCATCACCGATATTTAGTCCCTTTACCTGTTGGAAAGTAACATACATGGTTGCCTTCTTGCTGAAGACATTCTTCCCCTTCAAAAAATTAAAGCCCAGGATCAGCAGGGTGATCGAAATGGCTGTCAGGGCACCTACCTTGGTTTCATTGGATATTTTCATCTTCCGTCTATCATTTGTTTGTATTTGAGCACTGCATTGGCCATGGCTCTGGTCATTTCTATTTGTCCGGCCTCACTGTTGAGGTAGTTTTCTTCTTCTTCATCTGTGATGAATCCAGTTTCAATGAGTACAGCCGGCATATTGGTGGCCTGCAGTACCCAAATTCCCATGTGGTTTCTCTGTAAAACCCCCATACTCTTGCGTCCAACTCCTGAGAATTCAGATTCGATCATGGAGGCAAGTCGGACAGAATTCTTGAAGAACTTTTGCGACCACAAGCGAGCTTTGATGATGGCTTCCGGACTGTTTACATCAGGAATATCCATTACCTCTGCACTGGATTCGTAACGTTCATCTTCGATGATTCCCTGTGTTTTTTCATCTGCCCGGTCAGCCGCCCAAACATAGGTAGATGTGCCGTTGGCGGGGTTAGGAGAATACTTGTAAATGGGAACTTTTTTAAAGTATTTTTTTCTGCTTTTCCCTTTGCCTTTATAGGCTGCAACCGATTTATAGCCGATAATGGTTTTTTTAGGTGGGGCAGCATTCACATGAATACAAACAAAAAGATCACCATTCTCCTTATTGGCAATGTTGGCCTTCTCTCTTACATGATGATAGACATCGGTTGTTCTTGTCATCACGATACGGGTATCCGGCATTTCATTTCTCAGCAATGTATCCAGTCGCAGAGCCAATTGAAGGGTGATCTGGGCTTCCGTGGAATATTTACCCTTGGCTCCCTGGTCGCTTCCGCCATGACCTGCATCAACGATGATGGTCCTGATCTTGGGCTGTTTTACTGCCGTTTGGGATAAAATCGGTTGAGAAAACAGAATTGTCAGGAGAAAAGGGAAATAATTGTTCCTTAGTCTTATCATGCAAGGGTCTGTTTGGGATGAACGGTTCTAATCTTCACAAATTCTTACCACTTAAATTGATTAAATTTGCCTGCCAATCACTATGCTGCAGCACAATCGCAAATTTAGTTTAAAATATCCTTTTATCTTGATTTTGTGCTCAGGGCTGATCTCGATTTTAACATTCCCAAAGCAAACCCTGTCTCATCCCTCTCCAGTTGTAGTGAACAATGTCATTTCTGATACAACTGAACCGAAACTTCCGTCTGATACCACCAGGCCTCAAAAAGTGGATACCCTTAAGTTAAAATTGTCAAAGGATTCAATCAGCTTTCCTGTGGATCATAAGGCCGAGGACTCCATGGTGCTGGAAGTGGATAGCCGTAAGGTTTTGCTTTACGGGAAAGGGGAGATCAAATATGATGATGTTCAGCTCAATGCCCCTAAGATCGAATATGATCAGCAGACCCAATATGTAACCGCAAAGATGGGAAGAGATACCGCCGGGCTGGTTTCAGGAATGGCAAAACTAAAGCAGGGAGAAACTGTAACAGTGAGTGATAGCCTAAGGTTCAATTTCAAAAGCCAAAAAGGACTTACCTATAGCTCTTTCTTTCAACAGGAAGAACTATTCAATTTTGCACAAAAAGTAAAGAAAATTGATCCCGAAACCTTTTTTGCAAAGAATGGGAGATTTACCACTTGCAACCTGGATACACCCCATTTTGCTTTCCGTTTCTCCAAGGCGAAATTTATCAATAAGAAATTGGTGGTAACCGGACCAGTACATCCGGAATTTGAGGATGTACCACTTCCGATTTACCTGCCTTTTGGTATTTTTCCAATGAAGAAGGGACGACAGTCGGGTTTCATTCCTCCACAATTCACCGTCAATGAAAGTTTTGGTGTCGGATTAGAAGGTTTTGGATATTATAAGGCCATCAATGATTATCTGGATGCCAAAACCTGGTTCGATATTTATTCTTACGGCTCATGGCGAGCGAATATTGCTCCGAGCTACCGGCTTCGTTACCGATACAGTGGCAGCTTCAACCTGAGTTTCCAAAATACAAAGTTTGCTTTCAAGGGGGATCCTGATTTCAGAAAGAACAAAAGTTTTTTTGTTACGTGGTCGCATAGTATGGACAGCAAGGCCAGACCAGGTGTAAATTTTAGTGCCAGCGTAAATGCAGGAAGCAGCAAGTATCTTTCGCTGGTACCCAATGGAGCACTCGTAAATCCAGGTTTCAGTGGAAATACTCAGGGAAGTGGGAATTATTTGCAACCGATGAACTTCACCAATCAGTTGTCTTCCACCATTTCTTATCAAAAGACCTGGGCCGGCACCCCTTTTAATCTTGCTGTCAACCTCAATCATAACCAAAACACGGCAACGAGGGTTGTCAACTTAAACTTGCCGGATATCGCTATGGTAATGAATACCATTTATCCATTCCAACCAAAAGAATCGGTAGGGGCCTCAAAGTGGTATGAAAAATTGGGTATTGCCTATAGTGGTAATTATAAAGGGCAGATATCCTTTTATGATACGGCATTCCGTTTCAGACAGTTGATCGATACTTTTCAGTGGGGAGCCAGCCATGATATTCCCATAACTCTTTCGCTTCCATCGTTGGGGCCCTTCCAGATTGCTCCCAATTTTTCATTCCGAGAGCGATGGTTCGCACAAAAGTTTTATCGAAAGTGGAATCCGCAAACTGAGAAGCTTGATTCAAGTATAGAGAAAGGATTTTATACTGCCCGTGAAATGACAATGGGTCTTTCATTTAGTACAGCTGTTTTTGGAACCTATCAGGCCAAGAAAAAAGAAGCCAGGGTTCAGGCCATTCGCCATGTAATGCGACCACAGTTCAGTGTTAATTACAAGCCGGATCTGATGAAGCCGTATTATTTCAGGCAGCAGATAGATAAAGAAGGCAATCGTGCACTCATGTCGGTATTTGACGGTAGTATTTTTGGCTCTTTCGCTTCTGAAGAAAATGGTGGTATTGGATTTGGCATTGATAACAATATTGAAATGAAGGTGAGGTCGAAGACAGACACAGGGGAGGCTGAAATGAAAAAAGTAAAATTGCTCGATGGCTTTGGTATTTCCGGAGGATACAATATGCTGGCTGACAGCTTCAAGCTTTCAACATTGAACTTGTATGCACGAAGTACCTTGTTTGAGAAGATCAATATCACTGCCAACGCCACCCTTGATCCATACAAAATGGATCCGAGAACACAATACAGAAAGAATGAATATGCCTGGGAAGGCGGAAAATTCAAGCCGGGATCTATCACAAGCGGCAGTGTGAACATCTCCACCAGTTTTCAAAGCAAAAAGAAAGATGACAATGGTGAAAAGGACAACAGAGAAGCCGCAAAGGGGGATGAAGAAATGAACAACCTGACCCAGGAGCAAATGATGCAGCAGTTGGATTATATCAGAAGAAATCCGGCTGAGTTCACAGATTTCAATATCCCATGGTCGCTTAGTTTTTCATATTCCCTCAGTTTCGCAAAAATATTGAGACCGGATTATACCTACAAAACTGAACTTACATCCAATTTCAATTTCAATGGTGACTTTAGTTTATCGCCCAAATGGAAAATAGGCGCCAATGGATACTATGATATCAAGACCATGAAGTTGCAGTCGCTGACCACATTTATAACACGTGACCTGCATTGCTGGCAGATGTCGATCAATGTAACACCAATCGGGCTTTATCGCTTTTTTAATATTTCCATCAATCCCAAATCAGGGTTACTCAGGGATCTCAAAATCAACCGGACCCGTTATTTTTACACCCAATAATAGTAAAATCCCCAACTCCTAACTCCTAACTCCTATTTTATTCCACATAACTCCATAAATATATTCCTTCATATCTCCTGCATTGGCAAACGATGAAGGGTCTACCGGATCCAGAAATTCCATACTCGCTTTTCCCGGCCAGAAGAAAAAGGATTTATCATGTGGCAACATTTTACCCGTTCCCCTGATCACACAGGGAATGATTTTTTTGCCTGTATCATAGGAGAGTCTGAAGGCGCCATCATGAAATGATTTCAGGGGATTGCCAGTCTTATTCCTGGTTCCTTCCGGATAGATACACATGTGCATACCCAGGGCAAGTACTTCCTTCATTTGCAGATAACTTTGTTTTCTGCTGCTGTCGCTCGTGCGATCCAGCAATACGGAACCGCGTTTGTAAATGATGCCAAATAACGGGACTCTGGACATCTCGATCTTTGCGATGGTTTTGTTTGCTCCAGGTATACCAGGGCAACTGAGTGGAACATCCATCAGAGAGTTGTGGTTACAAACCACAATATAGTTTTCTCCTTTTTTGAATTTATCTTTTCCGGTAATTCTCACCCTTATGCCTGCTAAGGGGAAAAAGACTGCCATCCAAGCCCTGCATAGTCTAATGACCCATGCTGTTCTATTGGGCTCAGGTAACATGATGGTTGCCCAAATGGGAACAATAAAGATCAACATGGTGCTGATAAACACCAATCCGCCCCAAATGGTAAAGACTCTGCCTAATATATTTTTTATCATTTCAGTTTTCCTTGATGAGCCAGTCGACCGGCTCTTTGCCATGTTTAGAAAGATATTCGTTTGACTTTGAAAAATGTTTGCAGCCAAAAAATCCTTTATCGGCTGCAAAAGGGGAGGGATGGGCAGCTTTCAGTACCAGGTGTTTTTTATCATCAATGTGTTGCCCTTTTTCCTTTGCAAAATTTCCCCAGAGCAGGAACACCAGTTGATCCCTTTGTTCACTCAGTACCCTGATTACCTGGTCGGTGAATTGTTGCCACCCAATACCGGCATGGCTATTGGGTTGGTTGGCTCTTACGGTCAATGAAGCATTCAGTAGCAGAACCCCTTGTCTCGCCCAATGCGAAAGGTCGCCATACCCTCTGGGCATTCTTATACCCAGGTCTGATTCTATCTCTTTATAAATATTAATAAGGGAGGGTGGGGGCTTCACGCCTTTTGGTACGGAAAAGCTAAGGCCTTGTGCCTGACCAACACCATGGTAGGGGTCTTGACCGATGATGACCACTTTTACTTTGTTGAGGTCTGTGGTGTTGAATGCATTGAAAATGAGGGATCCTGGCGGAAATATTTCCTGTTTGCTTTCCTTTTCTGATTTGAGCAGGGCAACAATCTGGTGAAAGTAGGGTTGTTTGAATTCTGCCTCCAAAGCCTTTTTCCAACCTCTTGCTATTTGAACATCAATGGTTTCTGTCCTTTTCACTTGGATGCAAGCTAAAAAAAATTATCTTTGCAACCCTAAGTTCTTCCGGTCCCGTAGCTCAGCTGGATAGAGCGGCAGCCTTCTAAGCTGTAGGTCATTGGTTCGAATCCAATCGGGATCACTCTCACATTTTATTTTACCGCAGTATTTCTCATTTATACCAGCCAATGTTCTTGACTGTAATATGCCCCCTGTAATACTTTTACTGTTCGTTCTGTTTGCTCCTTCGCATGATGCTCTGATTTGTAGCAATTCACAAACCTAAATCACCCATCATGAATCACTTTATTGCCATCTTCCTGGGTAAAAGATTTGCTGTCAAGAACATTGTAGTTTTACTCTCTGTTATTCTCACATTGATATCATATGAGAATATACTGGCACAAACGCTTCCATCGCCCAGCAGCTGTACATCCAAGGATCTTGAACTAAAGAGCGTAAAACTCGCCTATACAGGATTATGTTTTCCATACGGACAACCTACCAATGTAATTCTGGAGATCAATAATAAAACCGGATCACTCAGAACCGCATTTGCCTGCTGGGCAAAATTGGTGCGGACAACTAAGGAAGGCACAGAACTTGCTCCGGTTTCAATCTTTATGTGCGGAGGACCTATTCAACCATCTTCTACCACCTCCATCACTACCAATACACAGATCATTGTTGGTGAAGGTGAATCCATCATTTTGAAAGATCTTTTTCTGGCCTGGACGACTTCCAACGCTAATCAGAATTGTGATTTTTTAAAAAATAATTCGGCTACCATCAACCCCAAATGCGGGATCCTCCCCAGCATAAGAGTACAGGCCGGTGTAGCTGGCTCTTTGGCACAAAGTACTGCAGTATGTGGAGATGGCGGTTCTGTAACCAACCTAACCATTACTCCCTATGGTGGCACGGCACCTTATAAAGTGAGTATCGACGATGGTAGTGAAATAGATGTTGCGGCAACAGCCTCCTATACTTTTTCAGGAATTAGTTCATCAGTTGTACATAAAATAACAATCAAAGACAAAAACGGATGTACGAATTCAGTCAACAGTACAATCTCATCAGCCACTGTTGTAACAGCCAATGCCGGAGATGATTTTGTCAAGAACTGTCAAACCAATGTGGCAGGCAAGACCCTAGGGGAAACTCCTGCATCTGGATTCAGTTATTCATGGTCTCCTTCAGAGGGTTTGAGTAATGCAGCTATTGCCAATCCGATTGCAAATCCTGCATCTACTTCAACTTATACGGTTACCAAGACCAATACGTCAACAGGATGTAAAGGATCTGATCAGGTGGTGGTTACGGTTGATAACGATCCTGTGACGGCTTTTGCCGGAAATGATTTCACCAAAACCTGTGTAGACAATCTAAGCGGGAAAGAAATCGGTGAGTCTTCAGCTGTTGGATTTACTTATTCCTGGTCCCCCTCAGATGGTTTGAGTGATGCATCTATTGCCAATCCCATCGCAAATCCGGCTGCTACCAAATCCTATACATTTACCAAGACCAAAACCTCCAGTGGCTGCAAAGGGACGGATGAGGTTGTGGTGACTGTCAATGATACCAAGCCCTCATTTGGTGTTACTTTGGTACAGCCTACCGTTTCACTTTGTGCAGCATCCACCTTGGGTAGCGTAACATTTTGTGCCACAGGTGGATCCGGGTTTGAATACAGCATAGATAATGGTAATACTTATTTTGCAAATGCTGTTTTCATCAATCTTGGATCAGGATCTGTTAGCGGATACAAAGTCAGAAACAGCTTTGGTTGTGTTTCCAATGCCACTTGCGAATCTGTAACTACCTGTCCGTCCGAACTTAAAGCAACGGCCTTACCCATTCCATTGGAAGGAACAGTTGAAGTTGCCGGTATCCCTCAAAAAAACATAATAGATGAATTAAAAATAAAAGTCTACCCGAATCCCTTTAATGGAAGAGTTAATTTCAATATTTACTCTCCAGTGGAAGGAAAAGCAGTATTGGAATTATTTGATTCGTTTGGCAGAAAAATGGGTTTGGTATTTGAAGGAATGATGAGGGCTGGGGAAACCAAAATCATATCTTACGT
>JBKCOY010000094.1:0-3422 GCA_046309555.1 Chitinophagia bacterium | reverse complement strand
ATGGCTGTGGAAGCATGGGCGCGATGGGCAGTACCAAATGCATCGTTCACGTATACATCTCCGAGTTTGGAAAGTTTTTCAGCAAAAGCTGCATCGCCTTTTTCCTCTTCTTTGTGGAAACGAAGATTTTCAAGCATCAGCACATCACCAGTTTCCAGCAGTGAGGCTGCTTTTTCTGCAGGTTCGCCAATGCAATCCGATGCAAAGAACACTTCATTATCGTTGCCTACCAGTTTTTGGAGGTGGCTGAGGATATGAAATAGTGAGTATTTGTCGGTGGGTCCATCCTTGGGTCTGCCCAGATGGCTCATCAAGATCACGGATCCACCATCCTTCAGGATCTTGTGGATGGTAGGCATTGCTGCTCTCATGCGGGTATCGTCGGTGACCTGGAATTGGTCGTTCAAAGGCACATTGAAATCCACACGGACCAGTGCTTTGAGTCCCTTGAAGTTGAATTGATTGAAATTGGTCATGGCAGTATGTTTAAAAAACAAGCCCGGCAGGGATGCTGCCGGGCCAATATTGAAGTTGGATTATTTGGAGATCAACTGTGCGAAGTAGTGTACGGTGCGCACGAGCTGGCTTACATAGCTCATCTCATTGTCGTACCAGCTTACAACCCTTACCAGTTGGGTGTCACCCACATTCTGGACTTTGGTTTGGGTAGCATCGAACAAGGATCCATAGCTGATGCCGATCACGTCACCGGAAACGATTTCATCTTCGGTGTAGCCATAGCTCTCATTGGAGGCAGCTTTCATGGCGGCATTGATCTCTTCAGTAGTGGTCTTTTTGCCCAGGATTACCGTAAGTTCAGTGAGTGAACCGGTGAGGGTAGGCACGCGTTGTGCGGAACCATCCAGTTTTCCTTTGAGGGAGGGGAGTACCAATCCGATTGCTTTGGCAGCACCGGTGCTGTTGGGAACGATGTTCTGCGCAGCGGCGCGGGCACGGCGAAGGTCACCTTTGGGATGCGGGGCATCCTGTGTATTCTGATCGTTTGTGTAAGCGTGCACTGTGGTCATCAAACCATTCACGATGCCGAACTGGTCCTCCAGCACTTTGGCCATTGGCGCAAGGCAGTTGGTGGTACAGGACGCACAGCTGATGATGGTTTCAGATCCATCGAGAATATTGTGGTTGGTATTGAATACAACTGTTTTCAGGTCGCCGGTTGCAGGCGCAGAGATCACCACTTTTTTTGCACCTGCAGTGAGGTGGGCAGCAGCTTTGTCCTTATCGGTGAAAAAGCCGGTACACTCCAGCACAACATCCACATCATGTGCTCCCCAGGGGATTTGAGCAGGATCTTTTTGTGCGTATATCTTTACTTCGTGTCCGTTTACGATGATGGAGTTGTCGGTTGCTTTCACATCCTGTTCGAAGCGACCCTGTGCGGTATCGTATTTCAGGAGGTGTGCCAAAGCTTTTGGACTGGTAAGATCGTTGATGGCTACGATATCGATGCCCTCCATATTGAAGATCTGGCGGTAAACAAGTCTTCCTATCCTTCCGAATCCGTTGATGGCTACTTTTACTGTACTCATGGTTGATTGCTTTTGTGTCTGAAAATTGAATGGCAAAGGTAATAACTATTCATTTTTTTTTGTCATAAAAGCCCAAGAACTTATCTTTGCACTCCATTTGACCTGGCCCGTTGGTCAATCGGTTAAGACGCCTCCCTTTCACGGAGGAATGAGGGGTTCGATTCCCCTACGGGCTACCAAACGCAAATTTCGGTCAACTTTCAACGGTTGACCGATTTTTTTTGCTCTGAAACCCTTGCCACATCTGCGATTAGAGAGAAAATGGTATTGATCCTAAAAGTTCGAAAATCGATTCTTCTGTAAGCTTTACAGCTTTGTCTAAAATTTTTAAAAACAACTATTGCTTATTGGGCTTAATGGATGAGTGTTCTCTTGAAGTGCTAAGATTTCAATATGCCCACTCTTATACATCACTTATTATTGAAAAAATTTATTCATTAACATATAATCAATGTTTCCGTTTTGTGAATGGCAACTAATACATGAACGACCTTTATTAGATGAAGGATCTGCCACTCCGCCATCAGCGTTGATATACCCCCAAACCCATCCTTTAGCATCCGCGTCTGGATTATCTGATTTTTTATAAAGAATTGCATATCGGGTTAGTGTTGTTGAATTTTCATATAATTCTTTAACTATCAAAGATCCTTCCGGAAATGAAACTCCTTGCATGATTCTACCAGAGCCGTCAAGTTTGGTTGCAGCTACAGCATTATACCTTGTTCGTAAAAATGATTGTGGATGAGCACTGCCTGAACTCTTAGTTAATAATGCATCTGATTTTTTATACCAGATAAATCCAGTATTACTTTTTGACATGTCATATAAAAGTTTGTCAGTTTTGTTTGCTGGATCATCAATACTCATTTCCTTTTTGCATCCATTTATTAAACTTATGCACAAAACTGAAGCCATTAAAATTTTTAAATACTTCATGTTAAACGTGATCATAATCGATAAATTTAATTATTATACTAGTTCTTCGAAGCTATACATACTATTCAAAATTCTAATTGATGTATGTCAAGAAATTAAACCTTTTTTATTCTACTCAATGTTTCAGGTGAAATGTCTAGATACGATGCTACAATTATGTTGGAAAGGCGTTGTATAAAATGCGGGCTATCTATTATGAGTTTATTGTACCGCTCCTGAGCGGTTAGTGTAACATAGCTTTCAATTTTCTCATTTTGAAATCGATAGCCTTTTTCTAAAATTAAAATATAAAAATCCTTCCATGAGCCCACATCATTAAGCAATTGAAAAAAGTGAGACCGATTAATTAAAAGCAATTCGGAATTCTCTATCGCTTCCACATATTCATAACTAGGCTTACCTGATATAAAACTTGATAAAGAGGATATAAAAGAATTTTCAAAAGCAATATGACGGGTTTTGAGGTGACCACCTTGATTTACGTAAAATGTTCTAACACATCCACTATTGATGAAATAAAAACTGCTCTCAATTTCACCCTCTTTTAAGAGTAAAGAGCCTTTTTCAACTTTCTTATAAGTGAAAAATTCTAGTATCTTTTCAAGATCTGCATCATTTATTTTAATCGATTTTGAGATAAATAATTTAAGATTTGTTTTCATTTATTCATTTTTATCGATTGCAGCAATTTTATAAATTAAATGGTAAGTTTTGGTATGTTGGAAGATTGTTTAACGGTATTACTTGTGTAAACAATTGGAATACAGAATATTTCTAGCTACAATCAAAATATTTCAGGAAACCAAAAACGAAGGCAAGTGCTCCACATCCGGACAACAAACTTGATCCATCACTTGCTTGAGCTGAATCTTCAGGCTTGAGATGAGATGATCGCCACCTTCATCTCCCAAGGCAGCCACTGCATACATGAAA
>JBKCOY010000093.1:0-7317 GCA_046309555.1 Chitinophagia bacterium | reverse complement strand
TCCCAGAAGAAGACGAGGACATCCACTTTACCTTCAGCGATCATAGCGCCTATTTGCTGGTCGCCGCCAAGTGGACCGCTCAGCAGTTTTTTAACCGACCGGTCGAGTGCGTCTTCCAGCATCTTTCCTGTTGTGCCCGTGGCGATGAGTTCATGACGCGCAAGGGCTGATTTATTATAGACGGCCCAGTCGATCAATTCTTTTTTCTTGTTGTCGTGTGCCACCAGGGCGATCGTTTTTCTCGCTTCCAGTTTTCTTTTGTTTCCCATGTTGCGCTTATATGGTGAAAATAAACAAAAAACCGCACCCCGCATGGAGCGGGGCACGGTTCTAAACAAGGCAACAACTGCATTAAGCCGCCTGCATTTCTTTTATCTTTTCTCTGATCTTGGTTTCGATCTCATTGGCCAGTTCCGGGTTGTCAATCATCAATTGTTTCACACTATCACGACCTTGTCCCAGTTTGTCTCCGTTGTAACTGTACCAGCTTCCGCTTTTCTGAACGATGCCCAGTTCAACTCCCATGTCTACGATTTCGCCGGTCTTGGATATGCCTTCACCGAAGATGATGTCAAATTCAGCCGAACGGAAGGGGGGAGCCACTTTATTTTTTACCACTTTTACTTTGACACGATTGCCAACAGCCTCATCACCATCTTTGATCTGAGCGGCCCTGCGAATATCAAGTCGCACGGAAGCATAAAATTTTAGGGCATTACCGCCAGTGGTGGTCTCGGGGTTTCCAAACATGACACCGATCTTTTCGCGAAGCTGGTTGATGAAGATGCAGATGGTATTGGTTTTGCTGATGGTGGCAGTGAGTTTTCTCAGGGCCTGACTCATCAGACGTGCCTGAAGCCCCATTTTGCTATCCCCCATCTCTCCTTCCAGTTCACCTTTGGGTACCAGTGCTGCTACGGAGTCAATCACCACCACATCCAGAGCGCCGGAAAGAATCAGTCGGTCTGCAATTTCCAGTGCCTGTTCACCATAATCAGGCTGCGAAATCAGAAGATTGTCTACATCCACCCCCAGTTTTTGGGCATATGCACTATCAAAGGCATGTTCAGCATCTATGATCGCGCACATGCCTCCTTTTTTCTGTGCTTCGGCGATAATGTGCGTAGCCACTGTTGTTTTACCTGAGCTTTCCGGACCATAGATCTCTACTACCCTTCCTTTGGGAAGTCCGCCAATGCCCAGGGCAGTGTCCAGTCCGATTGAGCCTGTAGATACTACTTCAATTTGCGCTTCCCCTTTTTCATTCATCATCATTACGCTGCCCTTTCCAAAATCCTTTTCGATCTTGTCCAGCGTGAGTTTCAGCGCTTTTAATTTTTCGTTGTTTGACATTTTTAAAAGATTTAAGGATGTAAAGATAAGGGGAATTGAAACCACAAACTAATTTTTTTAGCATTTTTTCCACTAAAAATATTAGTGTTTTTCCCGTTTTGAAACGGTGAAAAAACGAAAAAACCCTGCTGTTTAGACAAACAGCAGGGTAGACATGAGAAAACAAACAAGAGTTCCGGCAAGCTACCGGAGACAAAAATCAATTTAAATGTACTTGTTTTTTCAGAATTTAATAAAATAGTTATTGACATTTTTAAAATCTGCTGTAAAAAGGGATGAAGGGATGATTTATATTTGTGCGATCCAAAACATATTCTAAAAAAATATATACCATGAAAGTTAGATTGTTTCTTTTACCTGTATTGGTTTCCATTACACTCTTCTCTTGCGTTAGTTCCAAAAAGTTTCAGGCCTTGACCGACAAATACACCAGCCTGAATGAGCAGCTTGTCAATTCTCAAAAAGAGACCAAGGCTTGTCGCGATGAAAAGGCAGAGGCAGATCGTCAGCGTGCCATTGCAGATGCACAGCGTGAAGCCATGTTGCAATCGTATAAAGATCAGATCGACTTGCTGAAGAAAAATAACAACAGCACATTGAAGCAACTAGAAGACCTTTCTGTTATCTCTTCTTCTCAGGCAGAGAGCATTAAAAAGTCTTTGGAGAACATTGGCTCCAAAGACTCCTATATTCAATCCATCCAACAGGCAACTGCCCGCAAGGATTCATTGAATATGGCTTTGGTGATGAACCTGAAAGGAGCCATTGGCGACTTGAACGATCAGGATGTAAACATTAAGGTTGACAAAGGAGTTGTTTATGTTGATATTTCTGATAAGGTTTTGTTCAAGACTGGAAGTTTTGATCTGAGCGACAGGGCTAAGTCTGTTTTGGGTAAGGTAGCACTGGTACTGAAAAATCAGTCTGATATTGAATTCATGGTGGAAGGGCATACAGATAATGTTACCATGAAGGGCGACAAAGATCTTCAGGACAACTGGGATCTCAGTGTGAAGCGCGCTACAACTATTGTTCGCATGTTCCAGAAGCAGTATGGCATGAACCCTGTAAACATGGTTGCTGCCGGTCGTGCTGAATACCGTCCGATTGCTGATAACTCAACTGAAGAAGGTCGTGCTGCCAACCGCAGAACCCGTATTGTGATTCTCCCTCAGTTGGATCAGTTCTTCAAGTTGTTGGAGAGGAAGTAGAAAGGCAAGGTTTAGAGAAGTTGAAGGGGTTGAAGTGGTTTAAGCAGTTGAAGTATTATTTTCTTCAACCTCTTCAACCACTTCAACCCCTTCAACTTTTATATCACTCTCGCCGCCTGTCTGGCCAGCAATTTCCATTCACCTTTTTCTTTTCTGAATACATAGAGAATGTTCAGGTGAATTTCTCCCTTTACACCTTTGTTGAGTGTTGCTGCATCCAAGCGATGTCTGATAATAGCAAGGTTTCCGGTAACCTTGATACTTTGGTTACTGATCTTGATATTCTCAAAATCTGAACTGCCATTGGTCAGGGCTTCCACAAAAGCTTTTTTGTCTTCTACCAATCCATTTGAATGTCCGTAACTGAGCTCTTCTGAAGCTATCGCTTCCAGGTCAGTCTTATTACTGCTTTCAAGTGCTTTGACCAGAAAGGCAGCGGCAGCTTCAGCCGACTTTTCATCTTTGGATTGCGCAAATACAGTTGAGATAGCGGTCAACAAGGCGATGCAAAGCATGATTTTTTTCATATATGATGGTTTATGGGTTGATGGGTTCAAATTCACCGGTAGCTTTGTTCTTCATCACATTGTCGCCCTTGAAGATCTTACCATTCATGGCAACATAGACTCCGTGGGGGAGTGATTGAACAAAAGCAAGTGCGGCTCCAAGGTTGAACAATCCGTCTGAACTGCCAAATTTATAAGGAACCATGGCGCCTGTGATGACAATCGTCTTGTTTAAAACTTTCTGTGACAACATGGCTGCGGTGATGGGCATGGTATCGGTACCATGGGTGATCAGGATCTTCAGTTCCTTTGCTTCGATGCAGGCCCTGGCGATTTGTTCACGGTCTTCGTCTTTCATATCCAAGCTGTCGATCATCATCAATGTAGTAACATCCAGTTGCAGTTTTGATCTTCCCAGTCGCAACATCTCATGCAAATGGGTGTCCTTGAAGAAAAGCTCTCCATTGAGTTCGTTGTACTCCTTGTCAAATGTTCCTCCGGTAACAAATATTCTGATGGGCATAATTTCTGATTGGCAATATCATGTATAATGACCAAAGGTCATAAAAAAAACCGGACTGTGAGGGTCCGGTTTTTTTTGAGAATATTATCAATTATTTGATGATCTCAATTTTAGCATTGTTAATCAGGTCGCCTTGGATTGTTTTGACAACGAAAATTCCGCTGGAAGTTGAAGAAACATTTACATACAACACATTTTCTCCGATAGCTACATCATTCCTTTGGGTTTTTAATATTCTGCCCGATAAATCCACAAGCTGAATATCTACTTTCCCAGTTGAGACGGCATGATAGCGCAAGGTTATTACATCTCTGGCCGGCACTGGATAGACAGTCATATTGTTCTTCTTTGTTTCTTCTACAGGTCCATTGTGAATCCTTCCTGAAAAGAAATATTCCGAAAAAGGATATGCAACAGATGAGGCTGAAGCCAAAAGTCTATAAGAGGAAGATGAGCTGAAGGCCGTAGAAGATCCATTGACTTTAAGATGATATGTAATATTTGTGGTTGCCTTGTTGTTATGGGTAATGGTAACCGTTCTTCCTGTGCCTGTACCGGAAATTACCTTTGTCCCAATCGGAGTGGTCGATGTAGCACTATTATAAAGATTAAGATCATAATCAGCTGGCATATTGCTGAGGACGATCCTCAGATTTTTTGCCGTCGCACTTTTTGAAATTGTGAACTTGTACCAGTCCTGATCAGTTGAATTATGTATTGACCCTAGTATGTTCGATCCCAATGAGATGATCTTGGCAACAGATGCGGTATTGTTCGCTTCATATCCATCAACGGTATGGAATGAGGCAGTTGTGGCCCCTCCTATCGTTCCACTACAGGTGGTGGTAACCCTCCAGTCATAACTGGTTATAGCACTGAGACCAGTCAGGCTTACCGACCTGGTAGTATTGGCACTTGCAGCTGTAATGTAGTTTAGATCACTGCTTTTCTTATATTCTACTTTATAGCTTGATGCACCTGACACAGCTGCCCAGGTTAGGGTGGCGGTAGCACCGGTGCTACTTGAGGCAGATAGACCTGTCGGAGCAGGGCAAGGCGGCGGAGCGTTGGTTGTAACGCTCAGTGTATTTGAATTTGTGTTGTTTCCTGCCGCATCCTTTGCTTTCACATAAATGCTATATGTTGTTGATGCTGTAAGACCCGTAATGGTATAGCTTGTTGCAGTGATATTGCTTGTGTTGTTTTTTACATCATTTACAAAAACGTCATAACCGGTTACGCCTACATTGTCGCTGGCAGCTGTCCAGCTAAGGCTGATGGATGTATTTGTCTTGGATGGAGATGATAAAACGGGGGCAGTTGGAGCCTCTCTGTCACCTGCAGGTATTACAAAAGTTACCGGATAATCTTCTACCTCCCCAAAGGAAAATGCTTCACAAGTTGTGGGGGCAGCATTATACTTCATTGAGATCCTCATTCTGGTAGTTCCTGTTGCAGTGGAAGGCACAGTAAAAGATCCTGTTCTCGCAGAACTGGAAGCTGAACCTGCATCATATACCAGTTCGCCGGCATCATCAAAGTCTTTGTCTCCATTATAATCGATCCATATCCTCCAGTATTCAGAATAAGATAATAGTGAAAATGCAGGTGTCAGGGTAAAACTGTGGGGCTGACCAATATTGAGCGAAATGGTTTTACTTGAAAAAAATGTATACGGTGAAGCACCGCTTGCATTGCTGAAACTTCCGATCTGCACATTTCCAATCCACTCATCCGCCTGGCTATTTCCCTGAGAGGAACAATATAAAACAGGCGGACAAACGGATCCATCATAATTACATCCAATTCCAACAGCATGCCAGGCATTGGTTGTAGCAATGACTTCCGGTGAACCTGCTCCATAAAGATCGATTGCTGCCTGTATTGCACCAGCACGTGACTGAGCAAACCCAGATGAGGCAGAAAGATATACTGTCAGGTTCCTGTATGCAATACTTGCAGCTTTATCAATTCCAATCCCAATTACATTGTATGTATTGCCAATGTCGTTGGTGCCTGACTCACCTGTGGTCAGAATGTAGAACCATTTGTTCTGCACACCTGAATTGATGTGTACCCCACCATTGTCGGATGAAGCAGTATGCCAGTTAGTTCCTTTATATGTATCCGGGTCACCAAATTGGTTTGGATTGGACATGCTTCTGAAAGCACCACATCCATTTGCTCCAATATCACAACTCATCAACCAGTCGTTAGTTCCCTTTGCATAGTTTTCAATTGCTTCACCAAATATGTCTGAAAATGATTCATTCAATGCGCCAGATTCATAGCTGTATATAAGATTGGCAGATTTTTCTGTAACGGCATGGGTTATTTCATGGCCGCAGATGTCTAACGAAACCAAAGGTTTGTAGTTTGCATCACCATCACCATAGGTCATTCTTGAACCATCCCAAAATGCATTCACATAACTGGTTGAGTAGTGAACATATGACTTGATGATTGCCCCTGCATTGTCATAAGAATTTCTGTTGAATTTGGATTTGAAATAGTCATAGGTTTGTTCAGCACCCCAATGTGCTTGGTTGGCAGTGGGATCAGTTGTAAAGCTGGAAGAAGAGCTCGTGACATCAGTTGCAGCCGTATATGAGGTTCCATTATTCAAACTATATGTTTCAATTCCGTTACCGCTTGAGGTCTGGCGTAATCGATAAACAGTTCCTGTGAAGTCAGCTGTGAAATTTCTGGTACCATTGAATAGGGTTGTTCCGCTGGATGGTGCGTTTGTATTGTGTATCCTGTGATTTTCAAAGAGAATCTTTCCATTTCGGGCATCTACGTATATCCAAGCTCTGTAAAGCGGATCAGCAGCATATATATCAAATTTCCAGGCGAGTTTTGGTTCAAACGAATCTGCATCACCACCTCCTACGATTACCAACTCTCCTGCAGGCTTTTGATATCCTGGATAACCTTTAGCAACTGCTTCCTCCCATGCATAAATTTTGGCATTTATGTGTGCCAATGCTTTTTCCAGTGCATTGGAAGCAGATAAAGAAGGAGTCGAATTCAGTCCCTGAATGCCTTTAAACTCTCCTGATAAAGATTGAATCAAATTGTTTTTGGAGTGGATGGTGTACACAGCTCCTTCTACCTTGATTTTTTTGTAAAACTGCTGAAATCTTTCGTGTACAAAGCCCAGATTGTCTGTTTCAGATCCTACAGGAACCAGTTCGTCATCGTTCCCTGTAGTGAAATGTTTTTTGAATATTGCTTGTGCTTGCCTACTGGGTGTTTTTCCGTCCTCTTTTATAAATCTTTCGAAATGTTTTGAGCTTGGCCCTTTTTGAGCATAAATATTGACAGATGAAAGGATGGAAAACGAAAACAGCAATAAGGCGAAAAAATTTCTGGTCATGTTGACAAGCATTAAGGTTAAGAATTGGTTGTGGCTTGCCAAAGGAATTACCGGATTGGGACAAATATATACCTATGAAATGTAATTTCACACAATTCAGTCTATATTTAATGACATCATTCAATGAATAATTATATCATGAAAAAAGGCTTATTGTTCTCACTTCTATTCTTGACTTGTCATTTTCTGCATTCGCAGGTTGTTGCTCCCGACCTCATCATCACCAACGGCCGCATCATTGATGGTACAGGCAACAGTTGGTTCCGGGCTGATGTAGCAGTAAAAGGGGATAGGATCATGGCGGTGCAAAAAGGTCTTGCAGCCAAATATCCATCCACCAAAATC
>JBKCOY010000092.1:0-4676 GCA_046309555.1 Chitinophagia bacterium | reverse complement strand
ATCTTCTATGAATTCATGCCCATAGAAGAATATGGCAAGGAAGAACCCAGAACCATCGGATTGAAGGATGTGGAATTGGGTAAGCATTATGCACCCGTGATCAGCACCAATGGTGGGCTCTGGCGATACCTTATCGGAGATACCATAGAATTTACTACACTCAAGCCCTATCGCGTAAAAGTTAGTGGCCGTCTGAAGCTATTCATCAATGCCTTCGGTGAAGAACTGATCATTGATAATGCCGAGAGGGCCATGGCCGCCGCCTGTAAAGCCACTTCATCAGCTGTAACAGATTATACCGCTGCTCCGGTTTATTTCAGCGATGAGGGAAATGGAGCACATGAATGGCTGATCGAATTTGAAAAAGAACCGGCAGACCTGAACGAGTTCGGAAGAATCCTCGATGAAAATCTCAAGCTACTCAACAGCGACTATGAAGCCAAGCGTCATAAAAGTATTGCGCTGCGTATGCCCCTTTTACAGAAATTACCTCAAGGTCGCTTCAACCAGTGGCTGAAACAAAAAAACAAATTGGGCGGACAACACAAAGTTCCCCGCCTCAGCAACGATCGGATTATCTTGGAAGAAATCCTGAAGCTCACTGACGTCTGACATCTGTCGTCTATCGTCTAACATCTAATGTCTAATCATTATCTTGCACAAAAATCTTCACAGATGCAACTTCTCGAAAACAAGATAGCCATTGTTACCGGTGCCGCCAGAGGTATTGGCGAAGCCATTGCCATCAAACTTGCCGAACACGGAGCCCATATCGCTTTTACCTATGTAAGTGAAAGCAGTGCAGAAAAAGCTGCAGCACTGACAGCAAAACTTGAAGGCATGGGCGTTAAGGCCAAAGCCTGGAGAAGCAATGCAGGCAACTATGCAGAATCAGAAGCCTTTGTGAATGATGTTGTGAAAGAATTTGGAACAGTTGATATATGCGTTAACAATGCAGGAATTTCAAAAGATAACCTCCTGATGCGCATGACCCCGGAGCAATGGGATGATGTGATGGAAGTGAACCTCAAGAGTGTGTTCAATATGACCAAGCAGGTGATTCGTCCCATGATGAAAGCCAGAAAAGGTTCCATCATCAATATGAGCTCCATCATCGGCATCAGAGGTAATGCCGGGCAATCGAGCTATGCCGCCAGCAAGGCCGGTATCATTGGTTTCACAAAATCTATTGCTCAGGAGCTGGGCAGTCGAAACGTCCGCTGCAATGCAATAGCACCGGGATTTATAGAAACCGACATGACCCATTACCTGAAAGAAAGCGAGGGCGCGCAGGCCTATCTGGCTAAGATTCCCTTGGGAAGGTTTGGATCTGCCGAAGAGATTGGCAACACCACCCTATTTCTTGCCTCTGACTTGAGCAGTTATATCACAGGTCAGGTCATCAGCACCTGCGGTGGATTGAATATTTGATGTCAATATTTCATGACAGAACACAAATCAGACTTTTTTTGGTTTTCATACTGTAGTTTTGTCGCATGCTGAGAAAAAAATGTTTTGCCTATTTGATGATAGGAATCATCTCCTTTCAGCTGCTTCCCTTCAAGGAAGTAGGGAGGATATTCTATGGCAATCAAATGATTGAGGAGATCTGTGAGACAGCCGATACCGATGGTAAAAGTGCTGAAGGAAATGAGGACATGAAGAAAAATGATCTTTATTTCAAACAGATATCGATCACGATGCAAGAAATCGACCTTGCAGGCCAGGTTTGCCTATCTGGTAATAAAGTGTATACATCCCGACTTGCAGATGATACCCCCACGAGGCCGCCGCTGCATTCCTGAAGCTAATTTATCAAAGGCCCTTTCTGAACAACAAATATAATTTTTTACTGACCCCATGAAACATGGTGGATCAGCTGTGAATACAAGTTCCAATTGAAATGAAATCGATCAACGTAAACAACAAATCTATCGGCGCAGATCTCATGTCCGGTATGGTAGTTTTTCTTGTAGCCCTTCCGCTATGCCTGGGTATTGCTGTTGCCAGTGGAGCACCTCCCTTTGCTGGTATCATTACAGGAATCATCGGTGGTATCATTGTGGGAGTTTTGAGTAACTCAAACGTTAGTGTTACTGGGCCGGCAGCAGGACTGATTGCAATCGTGCTGGTAGCCATAACCGACCTTGGATATGAGAAATTTCTCTTGGCAGTTCTGATTGCAGGCATGATACAACTCCTGCTCGGACTCGCAAATGCCGGTGGTATTTCCAGTTATTTTCCAACAAGTGTTATCGAGGGAATGCTGGTTGCAATTGGTATCATCATCATTAAAAAAGAACTCCCTCATGCCATTGGATATGATCTGGAACATGAAGGCGACTTTTTCTCCTACCAGCTGCTGAAGGAAGATGAGGGATTTTGGGGCGAGTTGATACATGCTTTCAATTTTGCACACACAGGTGCAATAGTTGTAACCATTGTCTCTATCCTGATCATTGTCGCTTTCAATAAAATTCCTGCATTAAAAAAAATCAAAGCTATCCCAGGAGCACTGGTAGCAGTGTTAGCAGGCATTCTTCTTAATGAAGTATTCAAAGCATCCGGCACCGAAATGATTATCGCAAATGAACACCTGGTAGTTTTACCTACCGCTTCTTCCCCCTCGGAGTTCTTTGGACAATTTCAAACCCCGACGTTCAGCGGATTATCAGACCCTAAAGTTTGGGTTGTTGGTCTAACCATTGCGATAGTCGCCAGTATTGAGACTCTGCTCTGTTTGGAAGCAGGAGATAAAATGGACCCATTGAAGAGATTTTCCAGTGCCAACATAGAACTGAGAGCACAAGGCATAGGCAATATGCTTTCCGGGCTGATCGGAGGGTTGCCAATGACATCGGTTATTGTTCGTACAACAGCCAATATCAATGCTGGAGCCAAAACTAAATGGTCTGCCATATTTCATGGCATCTTTCTTTTGGTAGCTGTGATCCTGATACCGGGACTATTGAATAAAATTCCAATGGCCAGTCTTGCAGCCATCCTCATCATGATCGGACTTAAACTTGCCAGTCCAAAGGTGTTCCGACACATCTGGCATTCAGGACTACAGCAATTCATTCCATTCATTGTAACGGTAGTCGCCGTTGTGTTTACTGATCTGTTGAAAGGAGTTGGAATTGGCTTGCTGGTCAGCATTTTCTACATCCTCAAAGGGAATATGAAATTGGCCTACCATTTCAGAAAAGAGCAGTATCATGAAGGAGAAACAATCCACATCGATCTGGCGCAGGAAGTTTCATTTTTGAACAAAGCTGCAATAAAACAAACACTTAGGGAGCTCCCAGACAATTCAAAAGTTATCGTTGATGCCGGAAATACGGTATACATCGATTTTGATGTTCTGGAGTTATTCCGTGATTTTCTTCAATTTGGCGCCAAAGAGAGGAACATACAAGTCACACTGGTCAATTTCAAAACAGAATATAAAATGGAAGATGCACAACATGTGCATGCTGAAAAAAATTAACAATTTAAAAAATACAACATCATGAAAGCATACGAAAAACTTTTAGAAAATAATAAAGCATGGGCGCAGCAATCTGTGGACAATGATCCTGAATTTTTCAACAGACTTAGGAATACCCAAACACCAGAATACCTTTGGATCGGTTGCAGCGATAGCCGAGTGCCGCCGGATTCCATCACGGGAACAAGACCGGGAGAGATCTTCATTCACCGCAACATCGCCAACATGGTGGTGCATACCGACTTGAATATGCTTTCGGTATTACAATATGCAGTGGAAGTGCTCAAAGTGAAACATGTGATCGTTTGTGGACACTATGGATGTGGAGGTGTAAAAGCCGCCATGTCTCATCAGTCACTTGGTATCATCAACAAATGGTTGCGGAATATCAAGGATGTTTACAGGATTCACCAAGACGAAGTAAACTTCTTACCCAATGAAGAGGAAAGACTGAACAGACTGATTGAATTGAATGTCCAGGAACAAGTAATGAACCTGGCAAAAACATCAATCATCCAGCACGCATGGAAACATAACAATGCTCCTCATCTGCATGGATGGGTATATGGTTTGAACGATGGATTGATCAAGCCGATCTTTGAAATGGCTGCCAATACCCATATCGATCCTATCTACGAATTTGATAACCTCTGATCAGGATCTTTTCGCATCAATCTCCCTGCAGAGGGAGGAGAAAATATCATCAACGGAACCCAGGCCATTTAGGTTAACTACACGATCAAACTGACGGTAGTGATCTGCAACTGCCAGGGTTTCGTTTTTATAAACGGCTATCCTCTTCTTCTGTACTTCCGGATCGGCATCATCGGTTCTGCCGGAAGTTTTGGAGCGGCCAATCATTCTCTGTACCAGCTCCTCTTCAGGAACCTCAAGAGCCAATACCAGATCGATCTTTTCGCCATGAGTAGCGAGCAACTCATCCAATGCTTCTGCCTGGGCCCTGGTGCGTGGGAATCCATCAAACAGGAAGCCATAGACACCCGGGTTGGCTGAGATGGCTGCGCCAACCATGCCGATCACCACGGCATCCGGCACCAGCTGACCGGCATCCATGAATGATTTGGCCTTCAATCCCAGTTCGGTCTGGTTCACAATCTCTGAACGAAGAATATCACCGGTGGAAAGATGCTTGAAACCGTATTGCGCAATGAGTTTTTCTGATTGG
>JBKCOY010000091.1:0-9749 GCA_046309555.1 Chitinophagia bacterium | reverse complement strand
GCTATTTCGCATCAACTTTATGGTGCTCTTGTCCTTGATATTCCTGAATCTTAAGGCACAGGACAAGTCGAACTGGGGTCGTGATTTTTGGCTGGGTTATGGCTTTAATTACAGCTTCTTCAATGAGCCTCCTGTAAATGGGCAGGAGTTGCAATTGTATATCAGTGCATCAAGTGCAGCAAATGTAACAGTATCAATACCTGGCAGTGGTTGGACAAAAAGCTTTGGTATACCTGCAAATGCAGTAGATTTTTCTGTGATCATTCCCAAAACCGGAGCAGATGATGCGCGGATCACGGGTGAAGGGAAATTTAATAGAGGGATTTCTATACAAAGCGATGTGCCAGTTGCTGTTTATGCCCACCAATACAATACCATGGTTTCGGGCGCTACACTACTAATGCCAGTAGAGTCATATGGTTATACGTATTATTCGGTCAATTATACGCAGTCGCAATCAGGATCAACTTCACCTGATTTTACTCCTGTTGTTCAGAATGGGCCACAATGGTATTCATGGTTTTATGTGGTGGCTCCTGAAGACAATACAAAGGTCTTGATCACCCCAGTAGACACAACTGAAAACAATTGGTTGCCGGGTAGTACATATGAAGTTATCCTTAATAAAGGGGAGATATACAATGTAATGGGTAAGCTTCGAGCAGGCTCCAGTCAGCCCTTTGCCGCCAGTAAAGACATGACAGGAAGCAAGATTGTTTCTGTTCCGGGCAGTGATGGCGTTTGTCATCCTATTGCTGTTTTTTCCGGCTCCAGTGGTATCAGACTTTGTAAGGGTGATGGTGGTGAATATATGGGTCAGCAAATGTTTCCCTCTCAGGCCTGGGGCACACGTTATCTTACCTATCACATGATCAACAACAGTCAGACGGATGTACAGTCACCTTTTTTGAATTTCTACAGGGTTTGTGTATTGGATAGTACAACTATTGTAAAAAGAAATGGCGTTGTACTGACCGGTCTGCGTCGTGGGTTTTATTATGAGTATAGCAGCACTTCCGGTGATTATATTGAAGCAGATAAGCCTATACTTGTTTCACAATACACCCCGAACAACAATGAGTGTTCTAGGATGAACCTTGTGAGTTATGGTGATCCTGAAATGATCTATTTGAGTCCGATTGAGCAGGGGCAAAAAAGTATTTTGTTTTATACAACAAGAAAATCCTTTATCGATTATGTTTATGTCAGTGTATACGTATCTACTGCTGGTATTTCATCACTGAAAGTGGATGGGGCAGCCATACCATCTCAAAACATTATTCCGCATCCCAGTCTGCCCGGTTATTCAGTCGCAGTAGCCAGGATTCTAGGGGCAGCAGCACAGCATACGATTACTTCAGACAGTACTTTCAATGCTGTAGTGTATGGTGTTGGTTTATTTGAGAGTTATGGATACAATGCAGGAATGCTCTTGAACAACCTGAATGCTTATGCATCCATTACCAATCAATATAGTCAGGCTACTTCTCTCGATACCATAACCTGTAAAGGATCTCCTTTCACTGCCAATCTGAATGTAGCCTATAAATTAAATAAGATACATTGGAGACTCAGTGAACTTTCTGAACTGGGATCTCTGAGTGATACTGTGATCAATAATCCCATAGCTTTATCGTCAATAAAAATATACGGCAGAAGTTATTACAGGTACTCACTGAGTAAATTCATTAAAATAAATCGAACCGGAACTTTCAAAATTCCTGTGACTTATTATGCTGAAGATATTGATAAATGCGATCAGCGAAGGGATACTGTGATCACTGTTGTTGTTAAAGATGGACCCATAGCTGATTTTGCCATTCCGGCTGTAAATTGCGTTGGCAGTTCAATCAATCTGTCTGCAGGAAATGTTACAGGCTTCAAGGTGACAGGGTACAAATGGTACTTTCCTGATGGAACAACTGAAAATACGAAAGATGTTTCCAGGACATTTGGAACCGGAGGAGACAGGTTGGTAAGGTTGACTGTCATCACTGATATTGGATGTGCGGCTGATACAACGAAAAAGTTGGTAGTTACTGATCCAGCCGGTCTAAAATTTACCGTCACTGGAAAGCCTTGCGTTGATAGTACTCTTTCACTTGAGTCATCATTTGTAAGTGGGAATGGCATTTCAGCCACATGGTATTGGGAGTATGCAGATGGATTGCGGACAAGTAATAAAAGTTCTCATGTTACAACGCAGCAATTCAAAAAAGCAACTACCAACATCCTTGTCAGGCATTGGGTTGTAAATGATCAGGGTTGTAACAGCGATACAGTAACCGGTAACATTCCTGTCATTCATCCCTCAGCTGTTGCCAGTATGAACATTGTTGCCGATACGTTTTGTATAGGAAGTGCCATAGCGTTTCAAATTGCTGACCTCCAAAATATCAGCGAATGGCAATTGATACCTGAGCCTGGGATGAAAATAAACCGGCCACATCCTTATGTTCATCGCTATAAAAAAGACGGAAAGTATTTACCTGAGCTTATCATTACGAATAAGTTTGGCTGTGGTTCTCCTCCATTCACCAAAGAGCTTATCATCAAGCCACCGCCAGATCTGGAAGCAGGACCGGATCAGTTCAGGAAAAAAGGCTGGGCAGCAAGTCTGACACCCACCATTGGTTTTCCTGCTGAGCACGATATTCGGTGGATACCCTCCACTTATTTGGACAAAGATGATGTTATATCTCCAGTTTGTACTCCAAATACAGATATCAAATATGTTGTGAAGGCAACCAGCAAACTAACATTCTGCAGTAGTTCAGATACGCTGAATGTATTTGTTTTATCCGATATCAATATTCCCAATACCTTCACCCCCAATGGTGATGGGATCAATGACAACTGGCGTATTCTCTTTTTGGATCAGTATAAAAATTGCCAGGTTGAAGTCTATACATCTTCCGGTCAGGTCATTTTCAAATCATCTGGGTATTCCGCATCCTGGGATGGAACCTTCAGAGGGAAAGCAGTTCCTTTTGGAACATATTATTATGTGATCGATCTGGGTGATGGTTCCTCCCGATTAACCGGATATGTCACCGTGATCAGATGATCCCCGTCATGAACATAACTGATCTAAATCAGTTGTTCTTTACTTCCATTAATAGTGCCATAGTGATTGGCAGTACATGGTTTAGGTATTAGTACTGAAACTCTCAAAAGATTGTTATTCAACCAATTAACAGGGAAATAACATTTTGCCATTCTGCGTTATGGTAATGTTAATCCTTATCCTATGTATAATAATTACAAGCATGATTTCAACAGCATCCTGCTGTTAAAATCCAGGTTGATCGCTGTTTATGTGATCTTTGGTGTTCTTTTGAGTTTCACAACGTATGCTCAAACTCCTGGTTTAATTTACAAGCCTGCAGGTTCTGCACTTGGCCGTTCGGTATTAGACCCTAATGGGGATGGTTTTGTTTCTGCTACCAGTATAGGTTTTAGTGGCACAGATTATGGCAGTTCCAGTGAATTGAACATGGTAGCCTTACCAATAGTTGGCGTTGAGCCTACAGGCGATCTGACAACTGGTGCCTCCGGAGGGCATACTGATATTGTGAATGATGGAAGCAGTAGCAACCAAAGCTGTTATCTTTTATACAAGCAGGTTGGTGGTGTATATTATTTGATTATTCGTTTCAGAATCGGAAGTGCATCTACTTCTTCTAAAGGGTATTCTTTTTTGCTGGATACCGATGGTGTTTTTGGAAGTTTATTGACTTCCGGCAATCCGGGATTTGATAAAGAGATTGTATTGGAAACTGGTAATTCCGGCAGAATTGCTGTATATGATCATTCTGCCTCCGGAACAACATTGAGAACTTCCTTTACATTGGATAATTATCATCAGCGATCCATTGCCTTGAGCATACAGAGTAGCAATGCAGATTATTTCTATGATTTTTTTATACCCTATAGTGCATTGGGTCTGTCTGCAGAACCAGTAAGGATCTCTGCTGTGACGGTTACCTCTGCAGGTAGCGGTATCACTGGCAGTAAGTCTGATTACAATGGTATCAATGATCAGTTATATGGAAATGATCCTATTGCGATTGCAAAAGCTTTGATCACAACTTTTCCGTCCACCTCTCTAACGGCTCTTACAGAAGGGTATACATACGCTTCTGTAAAAACCACAATACCTGTTGTGAATGGAGGTATCAACACTGCATCCACCAGTATCAGTGGTACTAGTGCTGAAGCCAATGGAACAACCATTACAGTTTACAAGAACGGGGTATCTATTGGAACAACTACTGTTAACAACAACAGCTGGACGTTAACTGGTGTATCTGGCTTAGTAGCTGGAAACCTTATCACTGCAGCAGCAACTGCATCCGGAAAAACGATATCTGATGCATCTGCATCCATTGAAGTAACTGCAGTAGCTCCTTGTTACACTAGGCCTCCCGTTATTACTTTAAGAAGTGCTACAGAGGCAACCGGTAACCAGGTAGGCTTAACAGGAAGCTGGTCTGGCGCAGTTGTTCCCAATGGAAGTAACGTAATTATCAAGCTTTATAGTCAAACCAGTCAAAGTGGTTCTAATACTCTTGTAGGTTCTCTGAACAGCAATACTTATTATGTAAAGGCTGATGGTACTTGGCAGTTTATCACCAACCTTAGTTCCAGTCAGCTTCAGACCACTAACTTTTTTGCAACTGCAACCATTGTAAGTACGGGCTGTGAGTCCGGCTTGTCTGAGGTCTCCAAAAAAACAAATGGCCAGACCGGAACTGTGACTGCTACACCGACGATTGTGACAACTACAATCCTTGCATCTCCTTCTGTGGCCAGATCTGTTGAGGTGAGAAATAACGATGCTACTGCGGCACACCTGATTTTATATGAGAATGGTTATGAGATAGCAAGAACTCAAAATACCATAGCATCCGGCGCCACTCATATATTTTCTTATACCGGATTTGTTGAAGCTGATTCTGTATTTGCGAGGGCACAATCTATGACAGCTGATTATTGGTTATCCAATCTCAGTAACCGGGTAGTAGTTACTGCCTCTGCAGTTCAATCCAATGCACCAGTCATCAGCGGTACTTATACAGCTGGATCTGGTAAAACAATCTCTGGTACAAGTGATGAAGCCGCCGGAACCATCATTACGTTATATAAAAATGGGGTGGCATTTGGAACATTCGCTACTGTCACTGCTTTTGGTACTTGGCAGATCACTGGGGTAACTTTGGCTACCAATGATGTGCTGACTGCCAAAGCAAAAGCTACCGGTGAAACAGAAAGTGTTGCATCCAATACAGTAACCGTGGCAGCATCTGCTCCATCTGCGCCAGCTATCAGCGGTAATTATCAGTCTGGTGTAACCACAATCAGTGGAACAGCTGGTGATGGAACTGTTACTGTCTATGTTGATGGAAGTCCGGTTGGTACTGTCAGTAATGCTTCCGGAAACTGGACCCTTAGTGGTATCAGTGCAGAACTCTTGTATAAAGGGGGAGTCATCACAGCTACAAATACCAAAACCGGTATTACCGGTGCAGTATCTGCGGGCGTCACCATCACCGGAGTTTCCAGCTTTAAGATCACTGATATCACTAACAATCTGATCGGTACTCAGGTTGCCGGTGTTGCTTTCAATGTGAAATTCACAGCCATGGATGGTTTGAGCGGAACAGGGAGCACAGTTGCAGGTTTCAGTGGTAAAGTAATTGTTTCCAGTACCTCTACCGCATTGACCGGTACAGGACAATCCAACAGTTTTTCTTCTGGTGTGCTTACGCCTCACCAATTGAATTTGACTTCTGCTGGTGCCAACAAGACCATAACTGTTGTGAGCGTGGATGATCCTACTGCTGTTGGTACTGCAACAATAGCCTTGATTGAGCCCAATACTTTGTATAAACTAACATTGAATGCACCGGATAATTTTGCACCTGGTAATAGGGCAGCATATACAGTTACCAGGAAAGATGCATACGATAACCTGATCACCACGGGAAGTACAATTGTTTATCTGACTGTTTCCTCTGCAAATGGAAGCTTCAGAGACGCAGCCACAAATGGCAATACCATTACCAGTGTAAACATAGGTTCTGGAGAATCTGCTGTCAATTTCTGGATGCTGGCTAATGCAGGTGGACTTTATTCTATCACTGCATCTGATGCTAGTCCCGTTAACGGAAATATTGGTCTCATTGATGCAAGTGATGAAGTGCTGGCGGGTACCATTTGGACAGGCAATACATCTACAGATTGGGCTACCGGAAGCAACTGGGAGGGCAATACAGTTCCTGCTACTGGTGCTGATATTGTGATTCCGGAAGGCAGATCCAACTATCCGATTCTGGACCAGAACAGAACAGTAGGAAATATGTTCATGGGGGTAAATGCAACAACTCGTTTGAACATTTATACCCTAACTGTTCAAGGGGCTTTCATTGGAACTGGGAAGTATATTGGCAGTACCAGTGCAGCCATTACGCTCACCGGAACTGGTGTTGCAGGAGTACTTTATTTTGATCAGACCAACGCAGGAACTTCTAACAAGCTTGCCGCTTTTACCATGAACAGAACAACAAGCGGAGAAGTTACGCTTGGCGCTGATCTTATTGTTAATACACTTACCCTTAGCAATGGAAAAATTGATGTTGGTGACTATACTTTTACCACAACTGCAAACAATGGTGGTAGTGCTTCTGCTTATGTGAAGACCACTGGACTGGGAGTATTGAAAACCAATATCACAGTTGGAGCCACTATACCTTTCCCGGTTGGCAACAGTAATTTCAATCCGGTTACTATTGTGAACAATACAGCAGCAGCAGATGACTTCTCTGTTCAGGTGATTGATGAAGTATATCAAAATGGCAATGGCCGAAATGGAAGTGCAACAACATTGAATGCAGCAAGGATCAAAAGGACATGGGAGATAAGCAAGAGTACAGGAAATGCAAATTCCGGTAGTGGAATCAATCTGATCTTTGACTGGAATTCTGATGAAGAAGTCTCTACGATAACCAATTATTCTTTGTATCACTATACCGGTAACCGCTGGAGAGAGGAAACCGATGGCGCCAGGGAAAAAGCTGCCGGACAAAGAAGATTCACTTTCAGTGGATACAAAGGAACTTTTTCTCCCTTTACAATTCTTGAGGGCAATGCCATGTTACCTGTTCGGTGGAAATCTGTCAAAGCCGAGAAAATTGAAAAAGTTGTGTCTATTGTTTGGGAAACAGTTGAAGAACAGAATTCTGGTAAATTCTTTGTTCAGCACAGTACAGATGCAAGAGTATGGAAAGAGATTGGTAGTGTAGGGTCTGCCGGTAATTCTGCCATGCTAAAAAAATATGACCTGATCCATTATCAGCCTGAGAATGGTATAAACTATTATCGAATCATGCAGCGTGATCTTGACGGTAAAATAGAGTACAGTGCAGTTGCTAAGATGATCAATAATGTTGATAATCGTGGCCTTCAGCTGGTATCTAATCCTGTTGTAAACGGAACCATTAAACTTATCTCCGGTGGGCAGGTTCAAGTAGTCATTTATGATTTGAATGGCAAACCTGTCGTTCAAAAAATCTTGCAGCAGGGTGAAAACAATCTGTTGGTTAGTAACTTGCCCAAAGGGATGTATGTTATCAAGACGCCAACCGAAACCAAGAAAGTTATGTTACAATAGTAGAAGGGTTGGGCATTCAACTAAAAAGCCACTGATGATTCAGTGGCTTTTTTATTATCATAATTTATTGTCAGATCAATAGGTAAGAAAAGAAGTCAGCGTTCTTGCTGCCGTTCCGGAAGTTGCCCTGTAGCTACCCCTGAAAATAATTGTATAGGACCTTCTTGCTGTAGGCAGCAAGGTAGCCTGGGTAAGCGCAGTAGTTGTTCCTGTAGCCCTTACATAAAGGGTATCATTCAAACCTGAGGCATAGGGAATGAAATCTGTAACTGCGGTTGGATTAATGTTTGTAAATACATTCGCTTGTGCCTTTTGGGAGAAAATATCAACATTGGGCATGGCTGCTGTACTGTAGGGAAAGTTTGCGAACCGAACCCTTGCAGTAGTATCTCCAAATGCCTGAATATTGTCTTTTACAACTTTGTATTTAGGGGCATTGAGTGAATCATAAGCAAAAATGGTATAGAATGATCCAGCATCCATTTGCTGATCGAATGCAATCGGGTATTGTGTTGTTGGGAAGAGGGTATCCCTGATTGCGATTTTTCTGATGCCAGCATTCAATGCCGCATAAGAAGGAGATAAGGAAGGGAAAGCGCTTCCATATGCAATGGTAGCTCCATTCAAAGGAACCAGATCTGAGTAGACATAGGTTCTGTTTGAGTTCACGATACCGTTATAAAATTTTACAAATGCGCTTTTGGAGAGATCTCTGTTCTCCTGTGCTATGGGATTGTATGCTTCTTTTTGGCAAGAGATGAGCAACGCAGTTGAAGTAATCCCTGCTAAAATGGTGCGTATGATGATAGATGATTTCATGTTCATATTTTTAGGGTTGACTTATTTTTGAGAGAACCACTGCTCTTTGGTATGGTAATCCAATGCCAGTGCACCCAAACGCTCGAGTTCTGCAACATTGTAGAGGTATTCAGAATTGTAACGAGGCCTCGCTCTATAGGTTTGTTTACCACTGTTATTGATGAAAAGGTCAATACCGGAGGGCATCACCAGGTCTGCAAATACTTGTCCGCCTGCCTTTTCATCAAGATCAGTATAATGAAACCTTCTCATATCTACCCAGGTTTCCAGCATCCCAAAGCCATACTGCGCTATATATTTTTGAAGCATGATATGACTCAGCGCTAGATTAGCTGCTGGAGGCACTACTACTGGGTTAGCTAAAAAAGCTGCTTTTGTGGTAGGAGTGATCAGCCTGGCTGCTGGAACTGCATTGTTATAATCAGTGGTTAACATATCAAAATTGAGACTTATCCCCTCACTATATGCAGTTCTTGCAGCATTAGCATCACCTTTTCTCAAATACGCTTCTGCCAGCATGAATTTATTCTCACTTGCCGTGATGATTGGGAAGGGAGCGCCATTCTTGAAAATATAACGGCAAGCTGCATCAGATACAGGCGCAGTTGCAGTACCAAATGATAGTCCCCAGAAACTCTGTGGCTGGTCATTGGCAGCCAATCCGCTTGCACCCTTGTTCAGCTTGATACCACGAATGGTACCATTGGTATTCTCCCTGAGCATATACCATGCGCGAGGATCAACTGCTCCCGTAAATCTTGTGTTCAGGCCATTCATCAGATTGGCTATGTACTCAGTTTGTCGCAGCGCACCCACGTTATTTCTGAATGGGCCATAAAAATTGGATGTACCGGTTATTCCTGTGTTGGCAAATTTAGCAGATGCATTGTCAGCATTGCTATTGATGCCCAATTGTGCGTACTTGATCACTGAGTCTGCCTTGTAATCGGATTTGTTGCTAAGGTGATTGAAGGACCTTGCCATTACGGTGTAAACAAACTTTTTCCACTTGTTCACATCGCCATTGTAAAAGTATGCATCACCTTTTGCAAGATTGGCTTGGCTCACTTTTCCATCTGTTCTTTCAAGATAGGAGATCGCCATTCTTGCAATAGCTCTTACCGTATCGTATACATCCTTTTGGGTATCGTATTTGAAAACCAATTGTTCCGGCCTGAATGCCTCTCTCATGATAACTTCCCCATACATATTGGTAAGGGTGAGCCAGCTCCATGCTCTGATGGCATATCCCACTCCT
>JBKCOY010000090.1:0-26933 GCA_046309555.1 Chitinophagia bacterium | reverse complement strand
ATCCTCAATTCTTTTGACCCAATGTGGATGAGTATGTCCAATGCTGATGACGGCATGTCCGCCATAGAGATCCATGTATTCGTTTCCCTGGTCATCCCAAACCCTGGTGCCCAGCGCTTTGGTGATGGTGATGTTGTTCAGCGGGTATACGTCGAAAAGTTTCATGATGTTGTTTTAAAATGCAAGGGGCTTGAGATGAAGTCCGGCGCTATGTTCCCAACCCATCATGATGTTCATGTTCTGCACGGCTTGTCCGCTCGCACCCTTGAGTAAATTATCGATCACGCTGTGCACCACAGCCTTGTTGCCTTCTTTTTCGATGTGGATCAGGCACTTGTTGGTATTGACCACCTGCTTCAGCGATATCTGTTTTTCTGAAACGGTCGTGAAGGGTTGATGGTGGTAGAAGTCATGGTACAGGTTGTACAATTCCTTCAGGCCCAGTTCAGTTTCAATGATCGAAGAGATCAGGATCCCGCGGGTGAAGTCGCCACGCCATGGTACGAAGTGAACAGCCGGTTCATTGTTTTTCTGAAGCTGGTGCAGCGATTGGTGGATTTCATCAATGTGCTGATGGGTCAGGGTTTTGTAGGCCTGAATGTTGTTGGCTCTCCAGCTGAAATGACTGGTGGCCGACAATGATTGTCCCGCTCCGGTAGAACCCGTAATACCAGTGGTATATACATTTTTCAATGCTCCGGTCGTTGCCAGCGGGAGGAGTCCCAGTTGGATGGCAGTGGCAAAGCATCCGGGGTTGGCAATGTTATGTGCATTGCTGATGGCGTCTTCATTCAGTTCAGGCAAACCATATATAAAGTTTCTGCCGAATTGATGAGCATGTTTTTCCAGCCTGAAATCATTGGCGAGGTCGATGACCTTGATGGAAGAATCCAGGTGGGTTTCATTGAGGAATTTTGTGGACTCACCGTGTCCGAGGCATAGAAAAAGAATGTCAATATTTTGATCGATCTCACCGGAGAAAACAAGATCAGTTGACCCAAGCAGATCCTGGTGTACATGGTGAATGGGATTACCCGCATTGCTTTTGCTGTGAATGAATGCGATATCAACCAATGGATGCAGGAGCAGCAGGCGGATCAATTCACCGCCGGTATAACCTGCTCCACCGATGATCCCGATCCTGATGCCCTTGTGCATAGCTAATGGTTTATTTGTTATTGTTTTCTTGTTGCACAGCATTCCAGATGATGGTCTGGTTGCCAAATATTTTGCTGAAGCCTCTCACATCCTCTCCGGTGAAGCCGGAATTCATTTCGCCATATTTCCCAAATCTGCTGTTCATGAGATCGAAATCTGATTCAATGCCGATCACCTGAAAGCGGTAGGGCAAGAGTTGCACAAATACTTTTCCGGTTACATTTTGCTGTGAATGTTCGAGATATGCTTCAATATCGCGCATAACGGGATCCAGTATCTGCCCTTCATGCAACCAGTTTCCATAAAACTGTGAAAGGGTATCTTTCCATTGCAACTGCCACTTGGTCAACACGTGTTTTTCCAAAGCATGGTGCGCTTTGAGGATGACCATGGGTGCTGCTGCTTCAAATCCAACCCTGCCTTTGATACCGATGATGGTATCTCCTACGTGGACGTCTCTGCCAATACCGAACGGGCCGGCTAATGTTTGCAGGTATTGTATCGCCTGTGAAGGATGATCGAATTTCTTTTCGTTTACACTGGTCAGTTCTCCTTTTTCAAAACCAAGTGCCACTTCCTCCGGATTATTTTTGGTTACCTGAGTGGGCCAGGCAGATTCAGGCAGCATGCCCTTGGAGGAAAGGGTTTCTTTTCCACCCACACTGGTACCCCAGAGTCCCTTGTTAATGGAATAGAGGGCTTTCTCTGCATTCATCTCTACGCCTTTTTCTTGCAGATATTTTATTTCTGCTTCACGGCTGAGCTTCAGATCTCTGATGGGGGTGATGATCTCCACGCCGGGAATCATGATATGAAACACCATATCAAACCTAACCTGATCATTGCCGGCACCGGTGCTGCCATGGGCCACCGCATCTGCACCCAGTTTTTGTACATGTTCTGCAATGTGGATGGCCTGACTCAGTCTTTCTGCACTTACACTCAGTGGATAGGTGTTGTTTTTGAGCACATTACCGTACACAAGATAGCGTATGATGCGATCGTAGTATGATCTTACGGCATTGACAGTAGTATGTGAGGCAACACCCAATTTGTGTGCATGTTCTTCAATCTTTGTCAGCTCTTCATCAGAGAAGCCGCCGGTATTCACGATGATGCTGTGTACTTCATATCCTTTTTCTTCAGATAGATATTTCACACAAAATGTGGTATCCAAACCTCCGCTGAATCCCAGTACGATCTTTTTCGACATGTTCGCTTGCTTTAAAAATTGAAAATTCCGGTGAAAAACGACTTGAGTGTTTTGGAGCTACCTTCATCTTTTTTGAGGAAGGGCTTCAACAACCCCCATTCTTTTATTTTGAACAGACGCTCAAACCCTTTTGAATTTTCTTCAAAAAATTGTTTTGTTTCTTCCGGTTTGTAATGGTCTTTGGGGTCGAAAAGCATAGCAGTACACATGCAGTTCTTTCTTTCCTTGCTCATCAGTATCTCATAATTGATGCAACTTTTGCATCCTGCCCAAAAGGCCTCATCCTGTGTCAGTTCAGAATAGGTCACAGGCTCATAACCCAGATCGGAATTGATCTTCATAACAGCAAGTCCGGTAGTAAGACCGAATATCTTGGCTTCAGGATATTGGGTTCTGCTGAGTTGGAAGATTTTTTGCTTGATCATTTTAGCCAGTCCGCTCTTTCTTAACGATGGCTTGACAATCAATCCGGAATTGGCAACATATTCTCCGTGGCTCCAGGTTTCGATGTAGCAAAAGCCTGCCCATTCGCCTGATTTGGAAATCGCAACGACTGCTTTTCCCTCCCGCATTTTTTCACGGATGTATTCTGGACTTCTCTTGGCAATGCCGGTTCCCCTGGCTTTGGCAGATTCTTCCATTTCCAGGCAGATCTCTTCGGCGAAACCAAAATGAGAGGTATCTGCTATTACGATGTTGAATTCTTGTTTTTGCTGTTGATCCATTTTTGGGAAATTGAAAAAATTAATACTCCCGGATGAAGACCCTGGTGATCATCCGGACATACGACTGCGTCGAATTACTGGAGGTGGTATCTATCAACGTCGTACCAAAAATGGAACCGGTCGGCTTAAAAAAACTGTTCCGTTAGGTACAGCAAAAACCCAACGCATGGAAACGGAAGCAACCGTTTCTGCTATTGATGAGGAGGTCAGGTTTTTTTTCATTTTTCTTGGTCTGTCTTGTAAGAAGAGAAAGTTAAGGCACAAATAAAATCAATTTTTTCAAATAATCTGCCAAAAATGCGGGATTATTTGCTCAGGCACCCTTTAATGCAACTGAGGAAACATTGTGTATTGCTTTGCCTATCTCCAATATGAGAGAGGGATCTTTTTCAAATGCATTACCCACTACCACGACATCGGCACCCGCTTTTGCACTTCTGTAGGCTCTTTCGGCATCGCGTATACCTCCTCCAACAATGAGGGGGATATCAATCTGTTTCGAAACAGCCTGAATCATGGTTTCATTGACAGGATTTCTGGCTCCGCTTCCTGCATCCATATAGATGAGTTTCATGCCCAGCATTTCTCCTGCCATGGCTGTGCAAACTGCAATCTCATTTTTATCTGAAGGTATGGGGCTTGCGTTACTGATATAAGAAACCGTAGTTGGGGCGCCGCCATCAATGACCATATATCCAGTGGGCATGATCTCTAATCCGCTTTTGCGAACCAGAGGAGCAGAGACAACATGTTGCCCGATGAGAAGCTCAGGATTTCTTCCTGATATCAGTGAAAGATAGAGTAAAGCATCAGCGAACGGGGTAACCTGGGAGGGACTCCCCGGAAACAGTATCACAGGAATGTCTGATTCTTTCTTGATCTGCTGCACCAGTGCTTCCATATGTTCACTCACCACAAGACTGCCGCCCACTAAGATCAGATCCACTTCAGCCTCTTTGCACAATCCTATTGTTTCTTCTGCCTGTTCGGGTCCTGTTTTGTCAGGATCGATCAGCACAGCAAAACTTTTCATCTGCTGTTTCTTTCGTGACTGAATGGTATCGTAAACGTAGGAGCTCATTGTTGGGTTCTATTGCAAATGTGCGAAAACTTTTCTACAATCGGAGGAATGAAGATAGCTGAAGAATGTGGTTGTTGGTGTATCCTTTGCCTGTTCCTTCAATGTGTTGAAGCATGTAGCCGATCTCGAGGTCAAACTTGGAAGATAACCTCCAGCCTGTTCCGGCGTAGGTTCTTGTTTGGTCAAAAATTTTCTTATTGGCAAATTGTGCTCCTATGGTATTGAAGAAAAACTCGTTTTGTATAACCCAATAAGGCCCATCCTTTATTTTTACCCCTTTCTTAAATCCAGACAAGTATCGATTGAAATAGCGCAGTCTCGCATTGAATTTTGCATTTCTTTTTTTGAGTTCATCACCCTCTGCATAGAGTGAAGGGATCATTCGTTCTTCCAATCGAATTCTATGCTGAAGCACATTCACGCCCAAAGGTTGATTCAAAAGATATTGTTGCCATATCCGGTTATCCGAAACAACATCAGTTACACCTGAAAATATTTTTCTGTTATTGATCAGTGCTATCCCAAGCGACATCGAAGATCTGCTGTTAATAGCATAGGTTATGCCTGGTCTGATAATTGTAGTTTCTATGTTGCCTATTTTATCGGTTGACCTCAGCTGTGCATCAAATATTATCTGCGTTTTATTTCCCAGCTTGATTGTGCTGAAAATAGCCGTCCATCCACTGAATTTTGTTAGCTGTGCGTTAGCACTAAAATAACTGGTACAGAGAGTAATCAAAAGCAGCAATCTTGACAGTGTATGCAAGTTTATTTTTTTGTTGATGGCAAAGCTAATCAATGTTTTTTCAGAGCGTATGATTTGTATCATCTTTTGATCTTGGTGCATAGCTTTCCTTTGTTATTGAATTTCCTGAATTTGGCCAAAATTATTTTTACCGAAAAGGTGTATAAAACGTCAAATCCTTTGCAGATGCGGATATTTACAGGTTATCAACACCCTGTTGATATTTATGGGTTTGCCATGAAGGCAGGGGTGGATATTTTCGTACTCTGCCTCTCCCCGTTTTAAGGTAGACTTCACACAAACTTAACATAAAGGACTAATGGCCACCAAAACCAAAACCACTGCCTCCAGCCAAGGGCTGAAATTCAAAAGACATTTTACTGCAGGTGAGCGGAACGTATTTGATATGTTCGAATATGATTACCGAACATCGGTGATCAGAAACCCCAGTGGAGAAGTGGTTTTTGAAATGAATAATGTTGAGGTTCCTAAGCAATGGAGCCAGATCGCCACGGACATCCTGGCGCAGAAATATTTCAGGAAGGCCGGTGTGCCTCAGCCCGATGGTTCTTTGGGCAGGGAAACATCTGCTAAAGAGGTGGCCCATCGTATGGCCAACTGCTGGAGGGTGTGGGGTGAGCGTTATGGATATTTCGCTTCATCCGATGATGCACAGGTTTTCTACGAGGAGCTTGTATATTGTATCCTCAACCAGGCCTGTGTGCCCAACTCACCCCAGTGGTTCAATACTGGCTTACATGAGAGTTATGGCATCAAAGGAAAGCCACAGGGACATTACTATGTTGATCAGAATGACGGTCAGCTAAAGAAATCCACTTCAGCATATGAGCGCCCACAGCCCCACGCTTGTTTCATCCTCAGTGTGGATGATGATCTGGTGAATGAAGGGGGTATCATGGACCTCTGGGTTCGCGAAGCCAGGATCTTTAAATATGGTTCCGGTGTAGGAACCAATTTCTCTAACCTCCGCGGTGAGGGTGAAAAACTCAGTGGTGGCGGTACTTCATCCGGTTTGATGAGCTTTCTCAAAATTGGTGATCGTGCTGCCGGTGCGATCAAAAGCGGAGGTACCACCCGTCGTGCTGCCAAAATGGTATGTCTTGACCTGGACCATCCTGAGATTGAAACTTTCATTGATTGGAAGGTTGAAGAAGAGAAGAAAGTGGCTGCCCTGATCGCTGCAGGATATTCAAGCGATTATGAAGGGGAAGCTTATCGTACCGTAAGCGGACAAAATTCCAACAACTCTGTAAGGATACCCAATGCCTTCTTTGAAAAGCTGGCCAAGGGTGAAGATTGGGAACTGACTGGCAGAATGGACGGCAGGGTGATGAAGAAGATTTCCTCAAAGGCATTGTGGGATAAGATCGCCTATGCTGCCTGGCGTTGTGCAGACCCAGGAACGCAGTATGATACCACCATCAATGAGTGGCATACTTGTCCACAAGGCGGACCCATCAGAGCTTCTAATCCTTGCAGTGAGTATATGTTCCTCGACAATACTGCCTGTAACCTGGCATCGGCCAACCTCAGGAAATTCTTCAATGAGGATGATAATACATTTGATGTAAAAGGATTTGAATATACCGTAAGGTTATGGACCACTGTGCTGGAGGTCTCCGTGCTCATGGCGCAATTCCCCAGTAAGGAAGTGGCCCAACTGAGTTATGACTATCGCACCCTCGGATTGGGTTATGCCAACCTGGGCAGCATGCTGATGGTGAGTGGTATTCCTTATGACAGTGATGAAGCAAGGGGTATTGCCGGAGCCATCACTGCAATCATGACTGGTATTTCTTATAAAACATCAGCCGAGATCGCCAAGATCCATGGTCCTTTCCCGCGCTTCAACGAGAACAGGGAGGATATGCTCAAGGTCATGCGCAATCATCGTGCCGCAGCCTATGATGCAGAAGGGGCATATACTGGATTGAGCATCAAGCCCCAAGGTATCAAAGCCAAGGATTGTCCGGATTACCTGTTGAATGCAGCATGCAAGGCTTGGGATGATGCAGTTGAATTGGGAGAAAAATATGGTTACCGCAATGCACAGACTACAGTTATTGCTCCAACCGGAACGATTGGTCTGGTGATGGATTGCGATACTACCGGTGTTGAGCCTGATTTCGCCCTGGTGAAGTTCAAGAAGCTTTCCGGTGGTGGTTACTTCAAGATCATCAATCAGTCGGTTCCACAGGCACTTGCCAATTTGAAATACACTGCTGCAGAGCAAGATGCTATTATCAAGTATGCTGTTGGTGCTGCTTCTTTCTCTGGTGCTCCTTTCATTAACCATCAGACATTGAGTGAAAAAGGATTTATTGCTGAGGAGATCCAGAAGCTGGATAGTGCGGTGATGTCTGCTTTTGAGATTGGATTCGTATTCAATGTATATACACTGGGTGAAGAATGTTTACAGCGACTTGGATTCAAGCCAGAACAATATTTCAATTTTGAATGGAATATGTTGCAGGCCTTAGGCTTCACCGGTGCGCAGGTTGATGCTGCCAACGATTATGTATGTGGTACCATGACCATCGAAGGTGCTCCACATCTTAAGGCTGAACATTATCCTGTTTTTGATTGTGCCAACAAGTGCGGCAAGAAAGGTGAGCGCTATATTCATGCACACGGGCATATCCGCATGATGGGCGCTACTCAGCCTTTCATCAGTGGTGCCATCTCCAAAACCATCAACCTCCCCAACGAAGCGAACATCGACGAGATCGCAGATTGCTATATGCTCAGCTGGGAGCTGGGTCTTAAAGCCTGTGCCTTGTATCGTGATGGTTCCAAACTCAGTCAGCCACTCAGCAACAAGAGCGACAGCAAAGCATCAGAAGAAGAAAGCAAGGAAGAAGAATCAACAGCTTCAACAGATAGTCCTTTTATTGATGTAAGCAAGCTTACAGTTGACGAATTGCTCAATGAACTCAACAAGCGCATGCAGGCTTCTCCTGATACCAAGCTGAAGCGTCAACTCTCAAGAATTGTGGAGCGCAAAGCACTTCCAACAAAACGCAGAGGCTTCACGCAGAAGGCAAAGATCAACGGGCAGGCAATCTTCCTCCGTACCGGTGAGTATGGCGATAATACTCTCGGTGAGATCTTTATTGATCTTGCAAAAGAAGGTTCAACCCTCCGCAGTCTGATGAACTGCTTTGCCATCGCCGTTTCAGTTGGCTTGCAGTATGGTGTTCCATTGGAGGAATTTGTTGAGAAATTTGTCTTCACCAAATTTGAACCAGCTGGCATGGTCGATCATCCGAATATCAAGTCCACGACTTCTATCGTTGACTTCGTGTTCCGCTGCCTTGCGTATGAGTATCTCGACAGGACCGATCTTGTACATGTACTCGACAGGCCTGAAGTGATGAATACCGGTAAAGATGACTGGGATGATGCGGGACCTGAACTTTCAGATGTCCGTGTTGTGGCCACTACTCCTTCAGCTGCTGCTGCCCCCAAGGCCAGCAAGGCACCTGTAGCGGTAAAAGCAGAGAATAGCACACAGGAATATATGAAGAGCATGCAGAGTGATGCACCAGCCTGTAATACATGCGGACACATCACAGTAAGAAGCGGAACTTGCTACAAATGTCTCAATTGTGGCAACAGCATGGGTTGCAGCTAATCGGTAAGTGTGAAAATCAACATCAGTTATAATAAAGGAAAGGTACTGCAGGCACTGCGGTACCATTTCTTTTCCAGGAGGGAGATCAAACTCATGATGATCCTGGTAAATGTATTTGCACTTCTGGCAGGGGGCTTGTATGCTTTCAAACTGATCAAACCGCTGCCATTTCTGATGAGTTCAGTACTTTGGTTATCGATGATGGTGGCTTACTGGATCTGGTTACCGGCTCTGATCTACAGGAGGAGCAAAACATTTCAGGATAACTTTGAGGTGACGTTGTCTGAGCAGCATTTTTTCATAGAAACCAAAGGGAGTACCAAGAGCTGGGCCTGGCGCGAATTCAGCAGTTATTACGAGACACCTGCTTTCTTCCATTTGTATTTTGACAGCAAGAGTTTTTTTCTGGTACCCAAGGATGCGTTTGAGGGTCAGGAACAACTTGATCAAGCGCGGAAATTATTCAGGGAGAATATTTCTAGGGGCTAGACAATATTTTTTCTCATTTCATAGTGGGGAATGGTCACTTCTATGAATTCACTGCCATCAGCCTTGTATCCCAATTTTTCATAGAATCCCTGAGCAGTTTTTCTGGCGTTCATGATCATGTTCCGATATCCGGCATCCCTTGCCACGTTTTCGGCAAAGTGCATCAAGGCAGCGCCAATTCCATTTCTTTGCATTTTCTGGCTGACGGCCATTTGACGAAGTTTACAGGTATCTGATGAAACCTTTGTCAGTATGCAACAGGCCACGATTTTATCATCATCAAATGCACCCAGGAGGATATCTCCTTTTTCCCTGGCAAGTTCTTCCTCTGTGAAAGAAAGCCCCAATGGCTTTCTCAGGATTTCCATTCTCAGGTCAATCATCGCGTTATATTCCGGCGATCCGTGGTCGATAAATTTCAATGCCATCTTTCAATTTAATTAAATTTTGGGAGTAAACAGTATGCTTCGAAAGAGGATTGTTTCAAAAATTCTAAACCATATTTTTAAGATATGCACATCTCGTTCATTGATAATGAAGTGATTACGCAGCCAAGCTTGTTTAAAAATAATTACCGATAAGTTCATCGGAAAAATTGTTTTTCTCTCAAATAGTTTATTTTTGCACCCATTAAACCAAAAAATACAATCATGTCAGACATTGCAACAAGAGTGAAGAAAATTATTGTTGACAAACTTGGTGTTGACGAGAATGAAGTAACTGCTGAGGCCTCTTTTACGAATGACCTTGGTGCTGATTCTCTGGACACAGTAGAACTGATCATGGAATTCGAAAAAGAATTCAACATATCAATTCCTGATGAGCAAGCTGAAACCATCACAACTGTTGGTCAGGCTGTTTCCTATCTCGAGGAGCACTCAAAATAATTGGGTATTTCCCATCTTATTTTAAAAATATGGAACTGAAGAGAGTAGTTGTCACCGGTATTGGTGCCATCACCCCCATCGGGAACACGTTAGAGGAGTACTGGAATGGTCTCCTCAGTGGTGTTTCAGGAGCGGATCATATCACCCTCTTCAATGCAGAAAAGTTCAAAACCCGTTTTGCCTGTGAGGTTAAGGGGTTTGATCCTGTTGCCTATCTCGACAAAAAAGAAGCCAGAAAGCTTGATCGTTTTGTGCAGCTGGCTATCGTTTCCAGCGATGAGGCCATCAAAGCTGCAGGCATCAACAAGGATAACATTGACCCAGACAGGGCAGGAGTAATCTTCTCTTCCGGTATCGGAGGATTGATCACTTTCCAGGAAGAGGTGATGGCCTATGCCAAGGGAGATGGAACCCCCCGGTTCAATCCTTTTTTCATTCCCAAAATGATTCTTGATATCGCAGCAGGACATATTTCCATGCGACATGGTTTCAGGGGTCCGAATTTCGCTGTAGTCAGTGCCTGTGCTTCATCTACCCATGCCCTGATTGAAGCTTTTCACTACATCAAACTGGGCAAAGCTGATATCATTGTTGCGGGTGGCAGCGAAGCTGTAATTTCTGATGCCGGCGTAGCAGGATTCAATGCCATGAAAGCACTCAGCGAACGCAATGATGATCCAAAGTCCGCCTCAAGGCCATTTGACAAAGACCGTGATGGGTTTGTTATGGGAGAGGGTAGCGGATGCCTCATCTTGGAGGAGTATGAACATGCTGTTCGCAGGGGCGCTACCATCTATGCTGAAATAGCAGGTTGCGGTGCAACTGCTGACGCACATCATATTACCGCTCCTCATCCAGAAGGGCTGGGAGCACTCAATGTAATGAGGGTTTCTTTGCAGGATGCCGGCATGAACCCTGAAGATATTGATTACATCAACGTACATGGAACTTCTACTCCATTAGGGGATATTGCTGAAACCAAAGCCATTTTAGGGGTTTTTGGCGAGCATGCCTACAACCTCAACATCAGTTCCACCAAATCAATGACGGGGCACTTGCTTGGTTCTGCCGGAGTTATTGAAGCCATTGCCTGTGTGAAGGCTGTTATGCATGATGTCATTCCTCCTACCATCAATCATTTTACTGATGATGACCAGCTGGATCCAAAACTGAATTTTACTTTCTGGAAGCCACAGCATCGTCCCGTTCGCGCAGCCCTCAGCAATACCTTTGGATTTGGCGGGCATAATGCATCTGTCATCGTAAAGAAGTATCTTTAATCTGAGAGACAGTTTTCCTATGCTCTTCTGATGCATCACCAAACAATAGTTTTTGTTTTATAGGTTACGATATTTACTCAGCAGTACAAAAAAGAAGATCTTCCTTCAGCAGCTCTGCAATCTGCTTGGATTTCATCCCGGCAGAATAAGTCTTTACGATGCCGCACTTACACATCGTTCCATCAAAGAAAAGGCTACCGATAACAATGAGCGACTTGAATATCTTGGCGATGCCATCCTGGGAGGAATTATTGCCGATTACCTTTTCATGAAGTATCCCTATAAGGGAGAGGGATTTCTTACAGAGATGAGAAGCAAGATGGTCAACCGCCAGATGCTGAATGATATCGCCATCAAAATGGGGCTAAAAAAGCTTACTTCTTTCAACCGGCACGACAATTCACTGAAATCCAGTCAGATCTTTGGCAATGCGCTGGAAGCCCTTGTGGGAGCCATTTATGTAGACAAAGGCTATACCATTACCAAGAAGTGGGTATTCAAAAAACTGATCATTCCCCATCTCTTCATGGATGATCTTGAAAATACCGAGATCAACCAGAAAAATAAATTATACAGCTGGGCGAATAAGGGTGGAAGGCAACTGGAGTTTGAAACGCTGGATGAAAAAATGGAAAATGGAAGAAGGCTTTTTACCGTTGCAGCTGTTGTAGATGGGGAAGTGATTGCAGAAGGAAAAGCTTTTAACAAGAAAGATGCCAGTCAGATTGCTGCCCAGGTAGCAGTAGAGAAATTGAATATTTTATAACTCCGATTTTATTTCCTGGCAGATCTCAACCAGCACGCCATTGGTGCTCTTGGGATGTAAAAAACAGATCAGTTTATTATCAGCCCCCATCTTGGGGATATCATTGATAAATTGAAACCCCTCTGACCTTAGCCTGATTATTTCGGCATGGATGTCTTCTACAAGAAAAGCAATATGGTGCATGCCTTCCCCTTTTTTATCAATATAGGTTGAAATAACAGACCCGGATTCAGTTCCTTCCAGCAGTTCTACTTTGCTGTCACCTGTTTTGAAAAATGCAGTTTTCACTTTTTCTGATGCTACCAGCTCTGTTTTATAGCAGGGGGCACCCAGTAGTTTTTCAAATAGGGGTATGGAATGATCCAAAGAAGAAACGGCAAAGGCGATGTGGTCTATCTTGTTCATCATTGATTTTGTACTCCTACTAAAGTACAATTCATTTCAATGCAGGAAACCCTAATTTTGCATGAGAAACAAGCAGTATGGATACAGGAACCCTAATGAAGGGAATTTTTATCAGCGAAAAGGCTAAAGTCCGGGTGGAGCAGCTGCTTTCTGAAGAAAGCAGGGGTGCAGATTATTTTGTGAGGGTTAGTGTTGTCAGTGGCGGCTGTTCCGGTTTGACATACAAAATGGACTTTGACAATGAAATCAAGGCGGGGGATCAGGTATTTGAAGACAGGGGAATGAAGCTGGTGACAGACAGAAAGAGCATATTGTATTTATTCAATACTACACTTGAGTTTTCTGATGGACTTGATGGAAAGGGTTTCCATTTTCTTAACCCCAATGCCAACAGAACCTGTGCCTGTGGCGAAAGCTTTTCGGTTTGATCAACGTTTGACAAAGGCTTGCCATTTTATGGTAGAATTAGTCATCAGGCCAATCCTGTGGACACCGGATGGGAGTGATGTAAGGTCTGCAAATGATCCCACTGATGTTCTTGTGACCTTTTGTTTTAGTACTCTGCCATCATTCAACAGGATAATCACATCACTCTTTTCATGATCAGTGATATACAATCTGTCGTGTACAGGATTCGGAAAAATACACAAGGCTTGATCAGCTCCCGCAATCCTGACTAGGTTCGACGTTAAAGTATCTCCCTTTTCTGTAATTCCTTTTAATCGGATATATCGGTCCTGAATATTTTTGGCAGGCATAACGAAATGTAATGTTGTTTTTGGTATAGCTATGGATTGCCATTTATTATCATGATCCAAAGCAGCAGCAAATTCAAGGATGAATTGCTGTATTGCAGGATCGCCGGAGATTTGCCAGCCCAGAAGGATTTGTTCGGACTGCCTTTTCCAATTCAGAAAAAGTCTCTCATTCGATAAGGCTATGGCTTCCAGCTCTCCCAAAGTATAAAGTCCGTTTTTCCACTCTTGAACTGATGAGGAAACGGTGTTGGGGTATTGATGGTCGACCATAAACGGAAACATTTCCCATTTCATATCCGTAGAATCCAAATGGATGATGTGGGGTTGTCCATTTATTCCGATTAGACTATAGGAGCTAATCGGCAGTCGAATAATCTCATTTGACTGGGAAGACCCCTGATGAACAATTTTGTTCATGATCCAGTATTCATTTTTACCAATGCTATGTACAGGATAAGTCTTCAGGCTGTCTCTTAAAGATGGATCGTCTGCATGATAAGAGATCGTGTAGGAAAGCAGGTCTTCTGCATTGCCAGCAGTACTGATGATTGTTGGCGAGTATGATGAGTCTCCTATGGGGAATAAAATATCACCATTAAAACTCCCCGTTCTTTTCAATGGACCCTTTATGAAGCTTACCGGAGAACCTGAGAGTTTGTTACCTCTGAATTCCAGTATTGCATTGTAGTTGCAGATGATGTTTCCTCTATTCAGTGCGATACTATCATTGATGATCAGGTTTTTTGTCAATTTCAAGGCTCCGTTCAATTTATCCAGCATCATTATTCCTCCCTTTTCGGGAAATCGTGCTCCTGTGTATTGTTCCTGATCTCCGGTAAACCAATATACTGTTCCAGGATGAAGGTTGAGTGTTGCCATTCTGATTGCACCCTTTGTTGTGTCGTCTATAGCATATATTGATCCTAACATCAGGGTAGAAAGGCTATCGGTCTGTAGCCAGCCCGGACCAGACAAGTTGCTGCTGTCGAGGATCAACATGGCTCGACTTGAAACATGTATGCCTTGTGCAGGGAAATCAAAACGCACATTGTTTTTTAGTTTCAATTTTCCTGTTGATACAACCATTTTCCTGAAGTTGACCCCCGTTTTAAATATACCTGCAGCGTTGAACTGGCTTGAATCTCCGTAGAACTGCAACTCCCTGCCTGTGCTGTCTGCAGAGGATGGCTGCCATTGAAATTTACCTGATGACTTCAGGTTGCCGCTGATCATCACATTTCCATTGATAGACAGGTTGAGTGAACTACTATCGGCAATCAGCAGATCTCCTCTTATCGTAAGATTTCCATTACCACTGCCGCTATAAGATTTTTTGACTGCTGCATTTGAGGATAACTGCAGGGTGCCGAATTGTCGCCCCGAAACGGAAAGAATATACCCTGCAGCTCCAGGAACATCAAAATCAAAAATTCCTTTTCGGTGAACATCTGTTGCTGTCAATTTAGACACAAGCACTGTATTGCCTCTCAAGGTTCCGTGTACATATCTGCCTCCATTCTGAATCATCATGTTTCCATTTAGGGTGATGGCATTGCCGGCAGCAGCTCCTGATCTGTTGATCAGAAATGCATTTTCTCCCACTATCAGTGCAGTAATATTTGTGTTCAGGTGGAGGGCAGGAGATGCAATATTCTCGGGGGGTATGGTAAGCTGAATAGCAGCGATAGGGTTTGCTACAATCGAAAGACTATTCACGCTGTGGGTGATGGTATCCTGTAAATAAACGGAATAGGCTTCCTGAATCCATGTGTGATCGAGGATCACATCATCTCCGATGATGGGAATTCCGTCCGGAGACCAATTGGCGGGATTTCTCCATTGGTTGTCTTTTCCTTCACCATCCCATTTTTTTTGCGCAGATGAGAACAGGCAAGACATTAGCAATACAATGCAGATAGACAATTTCCTCAATTTCATGCTCCTCGTTTTATTTGTTGGCAAGGTATTAACAGCCAATTTTCAGAAAAACGTTTTTTCACCCTAATTTTTCCGTTATTTTCACGACAACTCGTAATCTTGCATTTCATATATGTATACCATCGTTAAAAAAGAATTGCGTCAGTTTTTCAGCGGAATGCTTGGGTATATCACGATTGGTATTTTTCTGTTGATCACAGGCATCCTAGTTTTTGTATTGCCTGAATCTGGGGTGCTGGATGCAGGGTATGCAACACTGGATCCCTTTTTCAGTTTCGCTCCCTATATCATGCTTTTTTTGATACCCGCAGTTACCATGCGATCTTTTAGCGATGAATACAAAACCGGAACTTTTGAAGTGCTTCGTACAGCACCCATTAGCATCGCTCAGCTGGTTGCCGGTAAATTCGTTGCTTGTTTTTTTGTTGCCCTGTTAGCAATACTTTGTACAGTTGTGTATCCTGTTACTTTATCATATTTATCAACCGATGGAGTAGATACCGGCGGAATTGCAGGTTCTTATATTGGCTTGCTTCTCCTTTGTGGCGTTTATGCTTCCATTGGTGTGTTCACCAGTAGTTTGCAACAGAATGCAGTGACGGCATTTTTGACTGCTGCACTGATTTGCTTCCTGGGCTATGCAGTTTTTAATTCACTGTCTGCCATTGAAGGATTGGCCCATTCTTTCGGATATTATATTGCTCAGGCCGGGATCATGCAACATTATCAGAATATCAGCAAGGGCTATATTGACAGCAGGGATGTGGTCTATTTTCTGTCAGTAATCATCTTTTTCCTTTACATGACCATACAACAAGTGAAGTCAAGGTGATGCAAAAGAAAACAAAACATATTCGTTTGTGGGTCTTCCCTTTGATCTTCTTGTTGCTGATCAATTTTGCAGCATCATTTTTTTATGGTGGAATTGATCTTACAGAGGAAAAGCGTTTTACGCTTTCTGCATCTACCAAGGCATTGGTAGCCGACCTGAAAAATCCTGTCACCCTCACTGTTTATCTGGACGGAGATATCCCTGCAGGTTTCAAGCGATTGGCCAATGCTGCCGGTGATATGGCAAGAACTTTCCGCTCAATCAGTGGCGGTAATTTCCAGATCAAATTTGAAAGGCCAGGCGCGGGATTGACGGATTCATCAAAAGCCATGCTTTTTGACTCACTCCAGCGCATGGGCATCAACCCTACCAATGTTCGTGCACAGGTAAAGGAGAATGAGCAAACAGAAGAAACCCTTGTTTTTCCCGGAGCCATACTCTCCAATGAGAATGGTAATGTGGGTATTGATTTTCTGGAAGGACAGAGCAATGTCAACGGACTGGAATCTCTCAACAATGCGGAGGCCCTGATGGAATTCAAGCTGGCAAAGGCTTTGATGACACTGAACAGAGCAAAAGTGCCATTGGTCGGCTACCTTGTTGGCAACGGGCAACCACTCGATCTCAGTGTTTACGATCTGATCGAAAAGATAGTAAGAAAAGACTACGGGTTTTCAATTGTTCCCATTGATTCCGTGAAAAGTATCCCTGCCGATTTTGATGCATTGCTTATTGTTAAGCCGATGAATGCTTTTAGCAACCAGCAAAAGTTGAAGATCGATCAATATGTCATGAATGGAGGTAAGATTTTGTGGGCGATGGACAATCTCTATGCCAGTATGGACAGCCTGCAGCGGAGCAGTGGCTCGTTCGTTGCCTTTGATCTCGGATTGGGACTGGATGATATGTTATTCAAGTATGGCGTTCGCATCAACAGAGATCTGCTGCAGGATCTTGAATGTGATAAGGTCCCTTCGGTGATTGGAAATGCCGGAAACAAACCGCAGATCGAATTGCTACCCTGGCCTTATGCGCCCTTGTTGAGAAATGTAAGTCAGCATCCCATAGCCAATAATCTTGATCTGGTTGTGTCTTCTTTTCCTCAGACACTCGACACAATCAATACTCCCGGCATCCAAAAACATTTGCTCTTGGGAAGTTCGGAATACGCCAGGACACTTCAAACACCTGCTTTGGTTGAGTGGAGGAGCATTCGCACAGAGGCTGATCTGAAAATGTTTAATAAATCCGCCCTACCCGTTGCAGTTTTACTGGAGGGGAAATTCAATTCAGCTTTTTCAAATCGTGTTACCAGTGAGGCACTACAGGAGTTGGGAAGTCCCTTTCTTTCTTCCGGAAAATCAGCAAACAGCATGATTATTCTCTCTGATGCCGATATTGTTTTGAATCCTGTCAGCCAGCAGGATGGACCGCTTTCCATGGGGATGAATAGCTACACCAGGCAGCAGTTTGCCAATCGTGATTTCATCTCCAACTGCATCTTCCATCTCACCGGGGGGAATTCCATCATCGCAGCCAGGGGTAAGACTTACCGGTTGAGGCTGCTGGATAAGGAGGCATTGTCTGAACGAATAAGTTTTTGGAGACTTCTCAACCTTCTTTTACCGCTGGTTTTCCCATTGTTGTTTTTTGGAGTGTATCAAATGGTCAGGAAACGCAAATATGCTTTGTCTGTTTGATCAGATGGCAATACGGATTGATTATCTTTGCCACACTTTACGTTTTTTTCATGACTACAGACCAGATCACTTATCTCACTTTCGGAATTGTCTTGTTTGCAGCATTGGTGCTGGATCTGGGACTGATGAGCAAGAAAAATAGTTCGATCAGCATTAAAAAGGCCCTATGGCAAACTTTGTTTTGGGTTTCCCTTGCTGTGGCTTTCTGTCTTTTTCTATGGGTAGAGAAAACACCCTTGGTTTCTACCAAGTTTTTCACAGCCTATTTGATGGAGTGGTCGCTCAGCATCGACAATATTTTTGTTTTCATTCTGATCTTTACTTATTTCAAGGTAAAGGAAGGGGATGCCGGCAGGGCATTGCTGGTTGGCATCCTACTGGCTATTGTGTTCAGGATGGTCTTCATCGCTCTTGGGATTGAGCTGATCAATCGTTTCCATTGGATACTGTACGTTTTTGGATTTTTTCTTTTGTACACAGGATATCAGCTTTTCTTCAAAAAGGATGAAGCAGAGTTTGATCCGGGAGAAACCAAGATCTATAAGTTCTTCAATAAATTTTTCAGGGTTAGTGCGCTGGAGCCTAACGGAAGATATTTTATCAATCTGCATGGTAAGATATACTTTACCAATCTTTCTGTGGTCGTTTTTATGCTCGCCGCCGTAGATATAGCTTTTGCCTTGGATTCCATCCCTACAGTTGTTTCATTGGTAAGAGAGGATGCGCATAGTCCATTTACTGCTGATGATATTCTGGTGATCTATTCCTCCAATATTTTTGCTGTTCTGGGACTGCGTTCTTTATTCTTTCTGTTGAGAGGGGCTGTTGATCAGTTCGACTATCTGCAGCAGGGTATTGCCATCGTATTGGTATTCATCGGCATCAAAATGCTGATCGAGTTTTTCGATATTCATATTCATATTGGCATCTCATTGGGCGTGATTATTGCCTGTCTTGCCGGCTCGATTCTCTACTCTCTCAAAACCAGACGGGCAAAAGCAGAGCCAGACAAAGTATAATATGGCAAATTTGTCCGTTGACGATATTGTTCTTCAGACAGGTGCAACATTGAAAGGAAGTACTCCTCAAGGTTTGATACGCTATTTGTTGATTGATAGCAGAAAATTACTTGTTCCTGAACATACCTTATTTTTTGCGATCCGATCATCAAAGAGAGATGGGCATGAATTTATAAATGATCTCTATCAAAAGGGGGTCAGACATTTTATGGTGAATCAGATGCCTGACGTATCCCAATATCCGGATGCCGCTTTTTATATAACCGATAATGTTGTCAGTGCTTTGCAAAAAATTGCGATGGTTCACCGAGGCACATTGGACATTCCTGTGCTGGGCATTACCGGTTCCAATGGAAAGACCATTGTTAAGGAATGGCTTTTTCATTTGTTGCAATCTTCCAAAAATATCGTCAGGAGTCCCCGCAGCTATAATTCTCAGCTGGGTGTGCCACTCAGTGTGTGGCAAATGGATAAAAGCCATCAGCTTGGAATTTTTGAGGCCGGTATTTCAACTGTTGGTGAAATGCAGCAATTACAAAAAATCATTCAGCCAACCCTGGGCATCATGACCAATATCGGGGATGCCCATAGTGAGGGCTTCACTTCAATGGACGAAAAACTCACAGAGAAATGTAAACTCTTTGAAGGTGTCAGAACAGTGGTCTATTGCAAGGATCACGAGATTGTTGATCAACATTTACAAGCTTTGTTATCCGTAGGAAAGATCGGTAGTCTTCTTTCCTGGGGCAAGCATGAAAAAGCAGATATCCGTCTGCAGGAAGTCATTCATCATGCTGCTCATACAGTTTTAAGGGTGATGCATGGAAATGTGCAGCAAGAATTCCAAATTCCCTTTCGGGATCATACTGCTGTTGAAAATATCATGCATTGTTATGCTGCAGCCTGTGCATTGGGATTGTCAAGTGTTGCTTTGGAGCATACGGCTGATTTACCTCCTTTGCAAATGAGGCTTGAAATGAAGGATGGACAAAATGCATGTACTTTGATCAACGACAGTTACAATGCAGATCTGAACGGATTGATTTCAGCCCTGGAATTCATGGGCTTGCAGCAGGATGGAAAATCAAAAGTTGTTATCCTTTCTGATATTTCCGGTGTGGGTATGACAGCAAAGGAAAGTTATGAGAAACTTGTCGTACACCTTAGCCTTATAAATGTTAAAAAGTTATTTGCTGTAGGTCCGGTATTCAAATCATTTGCGGATCTTTTTCAGCATGGTGAAATTGATTGTAGGTTTTTTGCAGATACTGACAATCTACTCAAAGCGATTGCAACCACATCGTTTAGAAATGAGTTGATCCTGATCAAAGGGGCCAGACATTTCAGGTTTGAACAGGTGAGCCAGTTGCTGGAAAGCAAAACACATCAGACAAGGCTGGAGGTTGACCTCACATCCATTGCACATAATTTCAATCAGTATAAGGCCCTGTTACCTGCAGAGACCCGATGGATGGTCATGGTCAAAGCATTTTCTTATGGTGCTGGAAGTTTTGAGATAGCCAATCTTTTGCAATTCCATCGTGTAGATCATATTGCTGTGGCCTATGTGGATGAGGGAGTTGAACTGAGAAAAGCAGGCATACATGTTCCGATTATGGTGATGAATACTGAACCCGGTGTTTTTCAGACCCTTGTTGAGTATGATCTGGAGCCGGAATTGTATTCGCTGGACATCGTTGAAAAATTATATGTCTATCTCAAAAGCGAGGGTATATCATTCTATCCTGTTCACATCAAGTTGGATACGGGCATGCATAGGTTGGGGCTTGATCAGCAGGATGTAAGCTCTTTTCTGGATAAATATGCGCAGGTTTCTCAGTTCAGGGTTCGATCTGTTTTTACCCATCTCGTTGCTTCGGAAGATGAGGCCCACGACGACTTTACAAAGCGACAGCTGGAAAATTTTGAATGGATATGTGGCATGATGCAGGAGAAACTGGGTTATTTTTTCATGCGGCATGCTGCCAATACCGCTGCAATAGTTCGGCATCCACAAGCCACTTTTGAAATGGTGAGATTGGGGATAGGATTGTATGGTATCGATACAGGCAAAACGGGATTGCAACTGGAAGAATCTGTTTCACTGAAAACCACCATCGCCCAGATCAGAAAAGTACAAAAGGGAGAATCGGTTGGTTATGGAAGGAAGGCAGTAATGACAAGAGACGTAAGGATTGCCACCATCAGGATCGGATATGCTGACGGCTTTCCCAGGTCTCTGGGCAATGGGAATGGTTCAGTCTGGATCAGGGGCTGTATCTGCGCTATTGTTGGGAATGTATGCATGGACATGACTATGGTTGATATTACGGATTATCCTGAAATCAACCTTGGTGATGAGGTGATGGTTTTTGGCAAGGAGCATTCAATCGTTAATGTAGCAAAGGCCGCCGGCACCATTCCCTATGAGATCATGACCGGGATTTCCCAGAGAGTTCCCCGTATCTATCTGGCTTAATTTCCTTTCTCTACAGACGAACTGCCCTAATCGTTATATTTGCAAAAACTGCGGCTAGTGAAGTTCAAACATGTATTATTCATAACCTTTTTGATCCTTTTTGTTGATCAGGCGCTGAAGGTCTATATCAAGACCCATTTCTACATGCAGGAAGAATTGATTCCCTTCAGGGCATTGCCTTGGTTCAGGCTGCATTTTCTTGAAAATGAGGGCATGGCTTATGGATGGAAACTCGGCGGTAGTTTCGGGAAAATTGCTCTTACCCTTTTTCGTCTCATTGCAGTTGGATTTGGAACCTATTATATCATCAGCATTCTGAAGAAAGGATATCATTACGGATACATCATTTGTGTTACGTTTATTTATGCCGGCGCTATCGGAAATCTTGTCGACAGTTTATTTTATGGAATGATCTTTGAGTTCAGCGATACTTATTCTCAAAATCTTGCCAGGGGTTTTTGGAGTGAAGGATTCATGGGAGGCTACGAAGGATTTTTGCATGGCAGAGTGGTTGACATGCTTTATTTCCCCATCATTGAAGACGGTGTTTTTCCAAATTGGTTCCCAATCTGGGGAGGAGAGAGTTTTGTCTTCTTCAGGCCTGTATTCAATATAGCCGATGCCGCTATCTCCGGTGGTGTATTTGCGATTCTGATCTTCCAGAGTAGATTTTTTCCTGCTGAACCCAAAGTGAACGCAGCAGAAGAACTTGATTCTTAGGCAGATCATCCTCCCCAACCTTCACGATCAAGATTTCTAAATTGAATGGCTTCTGCCACATGTTCAGTGCTGATATGCTCTGATGCTGAGAGATCTGCAATGGTTCTGGCAACCTTTAATATTCTGTCGTATGCCCTTGCTGATAAATTCAATCTTTCCATCGCTTTTTTAAGCAGAAGCTGACTCGCTTCATCCAGATGGCAAATTTTTTTCAATTCACCCGGACCAATCTGTGCGTTGTTATGTACACCCGGTTTGTCCCTGTAACGCATTGTTTGTATCTCTCTGGCTAGTATCACCCTGCGCCTGATCACACTTGAGGATTCTGCCGGCATCACTGAGGAGAGTGAAGAAAAGGTCACTGGAGTTACCTCTACATGCAGATCGATTCTGTCGAGCAAAGGACCGGAAATTTTGTTCAGGTATTTGGCTACAGCGCCGGGCGGACAATGACAGTTTCTTTCAGGGTGATTATAGAAACCGCATGGACAAGGGTTCATGGAAGCAATCAGCATGAAGGCTGATGGAAATTCAACGGTGGTCTTGGCCCTTGAGATGGTAACTTTTCTTTCCTCCATGGGTTGTCTCATTACTTCCAATACTGTACGTTTGAATTCCGGCAGTTCATCCAAAAACAGAACTCCATGATGGGCCAGTGAAATCTCTCCCGGTTGGGGTGTTGATCCTCCGCCTACCAGGGCTATATCTGAAATGGAGTGGTGCGGATTTCTGAAGGGACGCCTTGTAATGAGTGCAGCATTCTCAGCATGCTTACCGGCAACACTGTGTATTTTGGTGCTTTCAAGTGCTTCTTCAAGAGTCAAGGGTGGCAGGATGGAAGAAAGTCTTTTCGCCAGCATGGTTTTCCCGGCACCGGGCGGACCGATGAGAATAACATTATGTCCGCCCGATGCCGCGATCTCCAATGCACGTTTGATATTTTCCTGACCTTTTACTTCTGCAAAATCATGTTCTATCTTTTCCTGCGGATCGATGAACTCTTTTTTCAGATCGATCCGAACGGGATCTTTTGATACACCTCCTGATGTGATGAAAGCTACCACATCGTTCAGGTGTAGCATGCCATAAGCATCTATTTCCTGTACAAGAGCAGCTTCCCTGCAATTCATCTCAGGAAGAATGAAGCCATTAAAGCCTTGTCGTGCTGCTGATACAGCGATAGGCAGTGCACCTCTGATTGGTCTTAGTGCGCCATCCAGGCTTAGTTCTCCCATCATGATGAACTTCTCAAATATCTCCGTTAGTTCAATTTGTTCAGAAGCAGCCAGAATCCCGATCGCGATCGGAAGATCAAATGCAGTTCCACTTTTTTTGATGTCTGCCGGTGCAAGGTTGATGAGTATCCTTGTTCGTGGCATTTCAAATCCGATCGATTTGATCGAACTCTCAACCCGTTGCATACTTTCCTTGATGGCAGGGTCCGGCAACCCCACGATACAATATTCTTTGCCCTGGGCATTCCAGTTCACCTCCACGGTGATGGTGATGGCATCTACGCCATGAACAGCACTTCCAAATGTTTTCACAAACATGAAATGAAGGTAGCAGAGGCCAGTAATGCAGCAATGTGAAAAGGAACGTAATGAAAGGGGATTATTCTCCGGAGCAAAGGTGAAAAATCACTTGTTTTTTATTTGCCGATTCTATCCAGAAGATCGATGACGCCTTCTTTTTTAAGGATCAGATATCCCATACGATCTTGGCTGATACCGTCTTTCAGCTGATAGCTGAAATGAAGTTGTTCTCCTTCGAGAATTGTTTCAAAATATTTGAAATTAATGGATGAAAGTTTTTTGAGTTCTTCTCCAATCTCGTAAAGATGGGTGGATAAGATGAACAGCCCTTTGGGAAATTTTACCAATCCTTCTATCACTGCCAGCGAACATTTCATGGCATCCTGAATATTGGTTCCTTTGAACATTTCGTCGATCAGTACCAGCCACCTTTTCCCATCACTGATCCGGCTGATGGTTTCTCTGATCCGTTTCACTTCATTGAAAAAATAACTTTCTCCTTTGGTGATATTATCTTCTACGTTGATATTGCTGAGAATGCCCTCAAAAAGGGTTAGTTGCATGTGTTTTGCTGGCACGCCCATTCCCAAGTGGGTGAGATATACTGCTAGTCCCACTGATTTGATCAGGGTGCTCTTACCCGCCATGTTTGCACCTGTCAGAAATATAAAATTCTGTGACCGATCCATTTCAAGGTCATAGCTCACAGGATGGGAAAGCATGAGATGCCAAAGGCTTTTCGCACTTATCATTGGCTCATCAGCTTCGATGATCTGCGGGGCTTGCAAACCAAGGTACTGATTGGCTTTGGCCATCGCATACCAGGCATCCAGTTTGCCATAAAGTGAGATCAGCTTCCTTATCGAAGCGATCATGTCAACATGGAAAAGCCTTGCATATTGTAAAATTTCAGATCTGCTCAGGTCGCTGAAAGTTTGTTTTGCTTTCAGTCCTGATATTCTGCGGTCTGCCAGGATATGTTCGGTCTGTTGCAAAACAACATCCAGCATCGGAGGCCTTTGTGGGCCGGAGAAAAAATGATGAACTTCATCAAATCCTTTGATGAACTCAAAAAATTGCCGCATGGAAAACTGTATCATGGAATGGTCTGCCGGATGCAGCCATTTGTAGAGTATCGCTTTTACGGGATCTGGACGTTCCGGTATTTCATCAGGATTATCATCCAGAAATTTTTCAATAACCAGTAAGGTTCCATTGGTGATGCGTTCAGGCCATTGGTTGATATTGTTGGCTATGTGATGCAGGATCTGCTGCACCTCAAGAATCTCTTTTTTGTTGTCAAGGGGATGGTGAAAAATATGTTGCAGCACCATTCTGCCTTCTACTGTTCGGGTATGATCGATCTTGTGGAATAAAGCATGCTCATCTTCCCTGTGGAAAATGGAGAGGTCATTCAAGGTGGTTTGATCGATCTGCATGAATTCAGTTCCTGTTGAATTGAAGGCGCATACCTCTTTGGGATGCGTCAACCCTTCCGCTTTCATAAACGGGGTATCCGTTCACGAAAGTTTTCTCAATGCTGCCGGGAGAAGAAAACCCTTCAAGGGGGCTCCACCCGCACTTATACAGGATATTTTCTTTTGAAATGGTGTAAGGAGTTTCAGTATTTACAAGAACCAAGTCTGCAAAAAATCCTTCCCTGATGAATCCCCTTTCCTTGATCTGAAAGCATTTTGCGGGTGCATGCGACATTTTCTCTACCATTTTTTCCATGCTGATCTTTCCTTCTTTAACATAGTGAAGCATCATGAGCAGGCTGTGCTGAACCAGAGGAAGTCCTGCATGGGCATGGGAGTAGTCGCCCGATTTTTCTTCTACCGTATGGGGTGCATGATCAGTGGCAATGATATCCAGTCGATCATCCAGCAAGGCTTCCCACAGGGCAGCTTTGTTATCAGCCGATTTGATGGCAGGATTGCATTTTATCTTGTTTCCAAGACGAGCATAATCATCTGCAGTGAAGTGCAAATGATGTACACATACCTCGGAGGTGATTCTTTTTTCTTCCAGGGGGATGAAGTTGGTGAAGAGTTGTAATTCCTTCGCTGTGCTGATGTGCAGGATATGTAGTCGCGTATTGTTGCGCTTGGCCAGCTGCACAGCCATGAGGGAAGATTCAAAGCACACTTCAGCGTCACGGATGATGGGATGGTCAGATGGTTCCAGAACCGACTTCTGTTTGCTGATCTCTTCCAGATTTCTTTTGATCAGTCTTTCGTCTTCGCAATGTGTGGCAATGAGCACTTCTGACTCTCTGAATATTTTATCAAGAGCCAGGTGATTGTCTACCAGCATATTTCCGGTGGAGGATCCCATGAAGATCTTGATGCCGCAAACATCATTTTTTTTATCATTGATCTTCAGCACTTCATCCGCATTGTCATTTGAAGTACCCATGAAAAAAGAATAGTTGGCAGGTGATGTGTTGGCAGCTACAGTGTATTTTTCTTCCAGCAGCTCCTGTGTCAGCGCCGGTGGTCTGGTGTTCGGCATTTCCATATAGCTGGTGGTGCCACCCGCCACGGCTGCAATAGATTCTGAATGGATATTTGCTTTATGGGTGAGTCCGGGCTCCCGGAAATGCACCTGATCATCGATCACACCCGGTAAAAGGCATTTGTTTTCCCCATTAATTTCCCTTGCGTTATATTTATTGTCGATTACCTGTTCTATCTTCAGTATCCTTTGATCTCCCAAAAGTACATCCGCATGAAAACTGCGGCCTTCGTTAACCACCTTTACATTTTTGATGAGGATTTTTGACATCTTGAATTGATTTGTATGCAAATTATCAAAACCTTTTCAGTAGCCTGTATAATTGTTTCACCTTTCCTGTTAAAAGCGCAATCCACCTTCATCCAGCAGGGGTCTAAGGAATACATTTTACTCGATAGGCTTGAAATTAAAATGCAGACGGATTCGATACTTAACTTTTCATTTCTCAAGCCCTATAACAGAAAGTGGTGGGTAGAGGGACTGGAAAGGGCGTCCTCCGATAAGCAGTTGAATCTATCAAAGGTAGATCGCTACAACATCAACAGATCTAAGTTGAACAACCTGGAATGGTTAGCGGATGGAAATGAAACACAGCGCAGTAAAAAATCAATATTCAATAGCTTTTACAAGGATCCTGCCAATTTCGTAGGGATAAGACAGAAGGATTTTTTTCTGTCCATCAACCCTGTATTACAGTTACAAGCCATCCGGGATGATGCTACCGATGAATTGCTCTACCAAAACACCAGGGGAGCCGTGGTGAGATCACTGGTAGCCAAAAAACTGGGGTTCATGGCCTATCTCACCGAAAACCAGGAGAAGCCTCCGGTGTTTGCAAAGGAACAAAATATTCGCCTTCGGTCTGTTCCTGGAGCAGGTTTGTATCGTCGTTTCAAGGAGCCCGGGTTTGATTATTTTTATGCCACGGGTGCGATTTATTTTAAACCTGCCAAAATTGTTGATCATTATTTCGGCAATGAAAAATTATTTATTGGGAAAGGATAAAGAAGTCTTTTTTTCAGTTGTAATTA
>JBKCOY010000089.1:0-19414 GCA_046309555.1 Chitinophagia bacterium | reverse complement strand
GTTTTTGGTTATGAACCAATGCTCAAAGAGAAAAGAGCACAGTGAATATCATGAAGTGTCTAGCGATTATAACCACCGCCTCCACCATAACCACCACCACCGGGCCTGCGATTAAATCCACCTCCACCGCCTGGTCTGTTTCCACCTCCACCACCTGAAGGTCTGTCTTCAGCAGCTTTTACCACCAATGGCTTTTTACCAAGATTAATATCATTCAGATTTTCAATCGCATCCATCGCCTCTTCCTTTACGGGCATGTCCACAAACCCAAAACCCCTGCTCTTGCCTGTCTCTTTGTCCATGGCTACCTTGGCCGACTTAACTTCTCCGAACTTCTCAAAAATCTCCATCAATTCTGCATCATCGAGATCATAAGGAAGTCCGGCTACAAAAATGTTCATAACATGTATTTGTACAAATGTAAAGAGAAATCGTTATTACCAACCTGCTTACTTAATTAGTATCTTAGGAGAAAGGTCTATACCATGGAAGAATTGCTGCAAAATGAATTACCGTTTCTGCTGAACCGACTGATTCCACAGCTGCTCACCGCCACCCTCTGCGGATTTATTGTAGGATACGGACGCGAAATCAGGCATCGTCCTGCAGGGATCCGAACGAATATCTTAATTGCTGTTGGCTGCACCCTGTATGCCAGCTTGGGATTTTATCTCGCAGAAAAAAATCCCAATGTAGACCCCACGCGTATCATCGGACAAATCGCGACAGGTATAGGTTTCCTGGGGGCAGGCGCAATTGTGAAATCAGATCAGAAAGTCACTGGTGTTACAACTGCAGCTTTCATCTGGGCCATGAGTGCCATCAGCATTCTCATCGGTTCTAACATGTACCTAATTCCTATTGTTGCCACACTCTTGCTGGTGATCATCACCTGGATATTTGAGGGACTTGAAAAAAGAATCCACAAGGGACATGCCAATGAATGAATCATGCTGAATTCCTGCCAGCATTGATGATCCCGAATGAACAGCGCATCACCAGCTTTTCATAACTGCTTCTCAAACCGGAGGGTATGTTCATTTCCTCCATTTCCCTGACTTTTGTAAGGGCATATTGCTGGATGGTCAGGATGGGCAGCACAATTCTTTCTCTTGTCTGAATGGACACCTGATCAATGGGATAGTTGGCCATCAGATCAGATTTACCGGATAGCATCAGGACATATCTCCTGGTCAATTCAAACTCTGCTTCGATATCCCTCCACAATTCACCGTACTGCGGATGATCAGCGAGATATGCAGTCAACGGGAAGAAACACTTCTTCATAGCCATCTCACAATTATCGATCAGGGTTCTGAAGAAAGCCGACCGCTGATACAAAGCCTTGAGCTCAGGCATTGCACCTTTTTGCTCCATAGACTTTAATGCAGACCCCACACCATAATACCCGGTAACATTTTGTTTCATCTGACTCCATGCACCCACAAAAGGGATGGCCCTAAGATCTTGCAACGACAACCTCGTATTGCCACCACGCTTTGCCGGCCTGCTGCCAATATTGGTTTCAGCATAGAAACGGAGTGGACTGGCATGCTTCAGATAATCCAGAAAATAAGGGTGATTTTTCAATGCCGAATAGGATCGGAAACTTTCTTCTGCAAGCTGCTGCAGCAGCACCTGCTCTTGCTGACTGAACGTACTGGCGCCATTCGAAAAAACTTCACTGCCTATTCCGGCATTGATCAGTTGTTCAATGTTGAACTGGGCCGCATCTATCGTACCAAAATTGGAACTGACGGTTTGCCCCTGTACAGTAAGTTCAATTTCATTGTTGGCAATATCACTTCCCATGGAAGCATAGAACTTATGCGTTTTACCACCTCCACGGGCCGGGGGGCCTCCCCTTCCGTCAAAGAAGACCACCTGCACGTCATATTTTGCCGAGATGGACGTGAGTTCCTGTTTGGCTTTGTATATGCTATAATTTGCCATCAGGTATCCACCATCTTTTGTACCATCACTGAATCCCAGCATAACAGTCTGCTTATTCCCTCTTCGCTTCAGGTACTCTCTGTACAATGGAAATGTATAGAGCTCCTGCATAACTCCGGCTGCATTCTTCAGATCTTCAATTGTTTCAAACAGCGGCACAACATCAACAGAAATCGCTTCCCGTTTCCAACCCCCGGCTACAAAGAGCGCAAATACTTCCAGGATGTCAATGGCGCTGTTGCACTGACTGATGATATACCGCTCACATCCGGGCTTTCCATTTTTTTCTTGTATCTGTCGGATGGCTTTGACGGAAGACAATGTCTCCCGAATGATGGGATCTTCATCTGCTGAAAAGTCGATCTCTTTTTCCAATTCAGACAGCCAAGAAACCTTTTCTTCAGTTGATAAATGCGAATACTCTCCTCGCCCATCAGCCTTGCACATGGCATTCACCACTTTTTCATGTATGGAACTATCCTGACGTATGTCCAACGATGCAAAATGCAATCCGAATAAATGCACTTTGTTGATCAATGAATCTATCATGTTCAGGAAGAGCCCGTTGTGATTATAGACGATGATTTCCCTGATCGCATATAATGTATCGAGCACATCTTCTTTCCTGAGATCAGCCTGATATCCCGGGATGAAAATATTGTCATACAGTCGCTTTTCGAGGTCTTGCAACTTTGACTCCACCCCTTCAAAAGTAAGTCTGCGCCTGAGTTTACGGATATCGAGATAATAACACTTGATGATACTTCCCCGCAATGCAGTTGCCACTTTTAATGTAATCTCACTGGTAACGAAAGGATTTCCATCCCGATCGCCTCCAGGCCAGAAACCCATCCTTATCAATGGGTTCTCCTGGTTATATGCATCCGGAAATTGCTGATTCAAGTTGTTTATAATTCTGCCACTGGCGGGATAAAATACATTTTCCAGATACCAAATCAGACTGATGGCCTCATCATAAGGCGTAGGTTTCTGCTTTTTGAAAAATGCAGTTTTACCCAGTTGCTGCAAAAAAATATTGATCTGATCAAGGTTATTGTCGGCAATGGCTTTGGCAAGATCATGAATAATACCCAAAACCGAACCAGGGTAAAATTGCGTGGGATGAGCTGTCAAGACCAACCTAACACAGAAGTCTTTCAGCTTCTTTTGCAGCTGACCATCCTTCCCTTGCTGCCTGACCATTGTTTCCAATTGTTTCAGTGTACCCATTCCCTTCATATCATTGAGTTTGGGGAATGCCGCATCCTCTAAAGCATCGAACAAGACCACCTGTCGTTCAACGTATTGTACAAAGCGGAACATGAGGTCGAGTTGTTGCTGTTCGTTTTGATAAGAAGTATGCCGGGAGAAGAAATCATTGATGATCTGAAGGGGGCTCATTTTTCTTTTAAAGCCATCTTCACAGTTGGATTGAAGCAGCGACAAAAGGATGCCTGTCTTTTCAATCCGGTGAAAAGGAAGTGATGTGAACAGGCTGTTATACAACTGGTAACGTATGCCCACTTCATTATTGAACCTTGCGAGTTCTACAGAAGAATTAATACTCATTTCAATCTTTTATTGGGGAAAAGGCAACAATCGAACCACAAATTTAAATAAAAATCAAGAATGTTGGAATTTTCATTAATTTTGTCTTATCAATGAAAGCAACAAATACATACAACAGCAAATCCATACGCCCTACAGGCGTTGCTGCTACTGCTTTCACTACAACCACTACCACAACCCGTTAAGGGTTGAACGATTGCATATTATCCATTGGACCAAGGTCGCCGCTTCATGAAGCGGATCATTTTATTCTACCCCTAACTTAACACACATGCAAATTTTAAAAATAGACGGACAATTGCTTTGTTCCAGAGATGGAATGCAAAAAGCCATTGATATTCTGTTGCATATGGAGAAAAAGCCTTCTGCCATTCTGATCAGCGGAAGTCGTGATATTAAAGAGGCTTTGCGAAAGATCGCCCTCATGTCAATTGATAAAAACAAAGATTTTACTTCAGCTCTGCTGGATACTGAAGCCGGACTGCTTGGACTGGCCCGAGAGATTCTGCCTGTACAGAACCAGAGTGGTTCATTGAGTTATATAAGACAACAATTCAACAAGATAGACGATCTCTGCAAAGGAATTCAATTGCTGGGTGAGTCTACTGCTAAGACCATTGATGCAATCACAACCTACCCTGCCCAGATTCAGTCGCACCTTTTCCATGCTGCCTGTGTTCAGGCAGCATTGCCCGTCATCCTGAAGGAAAAGCCGGAGCTGGTAAAAGACAAGACCGTCATTCTTGCCGATGCCGGCGAAGATCATTCTCCTTTGCAGGCTTTGATGGATGAGCATACCAACGTTTTAACCGTTTGGAGTGATGGAAATATATTTTCCACTGCAGATCCTGACGCAGTTATACAATCGCGTGTAATTCCGGTAATGTCTTATGAAGAAGCGTTGGAATTGTTACCGCAGGATCAGGATGTATTGGATGTAAAAGGACTTGCCATTGCTGCCAGGCTTCGTGTGAGTTTAACAACAATCAATTTCAACGCTACTGTTGATGAGAAAACGATTATCGGTGATCATGATCTGCATGATGAGAATATGGTGACCGGCATTTCATGTAAACCTGGCATCGCTTTGGTGAATCTGGAAGGAGGAGGAATGATTGGTGTTCCTGGTTTTGCAAAAAGGGTTTTTAGCACCTTACATGATGAAGGTATCAATGTAATCCTGATTTCACAAGGGGCTTCCGAGCATTCGATTTGCGTGGCAGTAGACAATCAAAAGGCTGAAGCTGCAGAACAGAAACTGACGGCAGCTTTTTATGCAGAGATCGGCAAAGGGATACTGCAGCCTGCAAAGATCATTGCAGATGTGGCCATTATCGGACTGGCAGGGGAGAACATGCGAAACCATCCGGGAGTCAGCGGTAGAATGTTTGGTGCACTGGGAAGAAATGGCATCAATATCCTTGCGATAGCACAAGGATCTAATGAAAGAAATATTTCTGCGGTCGTCAAAGAATCCGACAGGATAAAATCACTAAACGTATTACACGAATCCTTTTTCGGACACACTAAAAAGGAAATCAACCTTTTCATTGTTGGAACCGGGAATGTTGGGAAAAAGCTAATCAGTCAGATCAAAGTACAACAGGAGAAATTGTTATCGCAAAACCTCAAATTAAAAGTGACAGGATTGATCAACAGCAGAAAAATGATCATCAATTCAGATGGTATAATGCTGACCAACTGGGAAGAAGGTTTACAGGCAGGTGAAATAGCTGACAGTTCTCTGTTTTGTCAATCAATGTTAAAACTTAACCTCAGGAATGCAGTCTTGGTAGATGTAACGGCAAATGACAGGATCCCGGTGTTATACGCAGAAGTGTTGAAGAGATCCATGTCGGTAGTTGCTTGCAACAAGATCGCAGCTTCAGATAAGTTTGAACAATACAAACAGCTCAAAGAACTGGCAGTTTCATACAACTGCAAATTCTTATTTGAGACCAATGTAGGTGCAGCACTCCCAGTTATCGGCACCCTGAACGATCTGATCAATAGTGGTGACAGCATTAAAAGTATAGAGGCTGTACTCAGTGGAACGTTGAATTATGTTTTCAATCATTATGATGGAAGCAAGCCATTCGCTGCAGTTGTCAGAGACGCACAGAACGAAGGGTACACCGAGCCTGATCCCAGACTCGACCTCAGCGGTATGGATGTGATGCGCAAGATCATGATCCTGGCCAGGGAGTCGGGCCATGTTGTTGAGATGGATCAGATCACCTGCAAATCTTTCCTGCCGGAATCCTGCACAAAAGGAACAGTTGAAGATTTTTATGAAGAAATGGAAAAACACGAATCGCATTTCAGGCAACTGCTGGATGACGCAGCTGCTGTGGGAGCGAAATTAAAATTTATAGCCAGGTTTGCAGAGGGTAAGGCATCAGTGGGATTGCAGCACATTCGGCCGGAAAGCGAGATGTATCATCTATACGGCAAGGACAATATTGTGCTTTTCAAAACAGAGCGGTATGATCAACATCCCCTTGTGATCAAGGGTGCAGGTGCAGGTGCGGATGTAACCGCTTCCGGTGTTTTCGCAGACATCATGAGAACCTTAAACCATTGACATGAATAGCATCAGCATCAAATCTCCTGCCACCATTGCCAACCTTGTTTGTGGGTTCGATATACTCGGACTGGCACTGGAAGAGCCCTATGATATCATGACACTAGAGACCAAGGATTCCCCTGGCTTGAAAATCATACATCTCGACAACCATGACCTTCCCACTGTTCCAGAACACAATGTTGCAGGAGCAGCCCTACTGGCGCTCATGGAAGAAATGCCGGAAAAAAAAGGATTCCTATTGAAGGTCGACAAAAAAATAAAACCCGGGAGCGGACTCGGTTCCAGTGCCGCCAGTGCTGCCGGAGCGGTTTTTGCCGCCAATAAATTACTGGGGGATATTTTTTCTAATGATGACCTGATTCGCTTTGCCATGTTCGGAGAGAAAGTTGCCAGTGGCGTTAAGCATGCCGATAACATAACACCCTGTTTATTGGGCGGCGTTACGCTGATCCGGTCAATTCATCCCCTGGACATTATCAAACTCGAATCACCGGAGTTGCACATTACTGTTGTGCATCCGCAAATTGAAGTGCGGACAGCTGATGCCCGGCAGATCCTGAAAACTGAAGTTTCACTGAAAAAAGCGATCAAGCAATGGGGAAACATTGCAGGATTGGTAGCGGGACTGATGAAAGGTGATCATGATCTGATCGGCAGATCACTGGAAGATGTAATCATTGAGCCCGCCAGAAGTATCCTCATACCTGGTTTTGAAGAAGTGAAAAAAAGATCACTTGAAGCAGGTGCTTTGGGTGGTGGCATTTCAGGAAGTGGGCCATCGATCTTTATGCTCAGCAAAACGAAAGCCATAGCAACATCTGTCGCATCTGTGATGGAAGAAATATTCAATGGTCTTGGCATTGACCATAAAACCTATGTTACCCGTTTGAATCATCAGGGTATCACAATCAATTCATAAAAGGATGCAATATTATAGTATCAACAATCGAAATACTCGTGTGGATTTCAAAACTGCCGCACTGGGAGGGCAGGCGCCTGACGGTGGATTGTATTTCCCAGAACACATACCATCATGGGAAAAGGGATTCGTTACCGACCTGAAACGACTTAACAAAACAGAGATCGGCTTCAGGATCATGAAACCCTATGTGGGTGGAAGCATGAAGGATGAGGAGCTTTTCAACGTGATGGCAGAAACACTCGACTTTGAATTCCCTCTTCAAAAAATACATGATAACATCTATTCTCTTGAACTGTTTCATGGCCCTACCCTTGCCTTCAAGGATCTGGGTGCAAGATTTTTGAGCAGGTGTCTGGGAATATTTTCACAGCAGCATGATGCCCAAACAAACATTCTGGTGGCCACCAGTGGAGATACAGGAGGCGCAGTTGCAGATGCCTTTCATGGGGTGAGGGGTACAACTGTTTTCATACTTTATCCTTCAGGGAAAGTAAGTCCCGTTCAGGAAAAACAACTCACTACCCATGGCGGCAACATACATGCCTTTGAAGTGGAGGGAGATTTCGATGATTGTCAGCGTATGGTGAAAGAAGCCTTCCGAGATCAGGAGTTGATGAAAATGGCCAGTTTTACATCTTCAAATTCCATCAATATTGCAAGATGGTTATCACAACAAGTTTATTATGCGCTCGCATATGCTCAATGGGATGAGGAACAGATACCTGTGGTTTCGGTGCCTAGTGGGAACTTTGGCAATATTTGTGCAGGTCTAACTGCCAGGCGATCAGGACTCCCGATTGAACATTTTATAGCAGCCTGTAATGCAAACAATGCTTTTACCGATTTCATAAAAACCGGAACATTCAATCAAAAGTCCTCCATTGCGACATATTCCAATGCCATGGACGTTGGGGCACCCAGTAATTTCATCAGGATCCTTGAGTTGTTCCAGCACGAATACCACAGTATAAAGAAGGTCGTCAGCAGTCAAAGTATCAGCGATGAGGAAACGCTTCAAACCATTAAAACAGTATTCAAGGATTACCAATACATACTTGATCCCCACAGTGCTGTGGCATATACCAGCTTGGAAAAATATTTACAGTTGCATGAGGGTAAAAAAGGCATCCTACTGGGTACAGCACACCCCATAAAGTTTCCGGATACGGTTGAAAATGCGATCGGCAAAACACTGGAACCACCACCTTCTGTGATGAAAATACTTACATTGGAAAAAAAATCAATTTCCATAACCGCTGATTATCAGCACTTTAAAAAAAATCTTCAAAAATTTCTTTAAATTTTCCGAACTTTCTGAAAAGAGAGTGGTTTAGTGGATTCTGCGATTGCCCGATAGTGTGAGGTGAGAGACAACAAAGTCATTTCTTAACCAAAACTATACATGTATGAGTCCCTTCTTCCTTGAGGCCGCCATTGCGGCAGACAACTATGTGGCGTTTACATTTTTCGTAGGCACCATGGCCATGATGGCAGCATCTGTTTTCTTCTTTTTTGAATTGAGCAACACTGAGAAAGCATGGAGAACTTCTGTGCTCGTTTCAGGTTTGATCACATTCATCGCTGCAGTACACTATTACTACATGCGCGGTTACAACTTGGAGAACAATGTATCTCCAACTTTCTTCCGTTATGTAGACTGGTTGCTGACAGTTCCTTTGATGTGCGTTGAGTTTTATTTGATCACCAAGAAAGCCGGTGCAACCACAGGTCTTCTCTGGAAACTCATCTTCGCATCAGTAGTAATGCTCGTTACCGGTTACTTCGGTGAAACCATTGACATGGCGCACAGCTGGCAGTGGGGTCTTGCTTCTGGTATTGCTTATTTCTACATCGTTTATCTTGTATGGTTTGGCGATGTGGCAAAGCTTGCTGGTGCTACTTCACCTGCAGTTGCCAAGGCAGTAAAAACACTTGCATGGTTCGTACTCGTAGGATGGGCTATCTATCCAATCGGTTACATCCAAGGTACTCCTGGTGGTCTTTTCGGTGCCAAGCTTGACTTTGGTCTTGACATGGACGTAATCTACAACATCGGTGATGCTGTTAACAAGATCGGTTTTGGTCTGGTTATCTATGCACTCAGCCGTTCTGAATCTAAATAAGAAAGACAAACAAGTATAGTTAGGGCCCATGTAACAACATGGGCCCTTCCTTTTAGGCCATGCCAAATCGCTCCCTCCATATCTTTCCCCTCATTTCCTGGATAAATGCCCTGTTGGGTCTTTCACTATTGATTCTGCAGTGGACCAATGGAAAAATCCCAGAAGGTTTACAAATGGGATATTTTTTATTGTTGATCGGGGGAACCGGAATACCACACGGAGCGCTTGATCATATCATTGCCAAAAACAATTCAGATAACAGCCAGACTTTTAAGATCCAGCAGTTTCTGGGTAAATATATGCTGGCCATCATCACCTATTCTGTATGCTGGATCTTTTTTCCGAGCATCAGCCTCATGATCTTTTTGCTCATCTCGGCCTGGCATTTTGGAGAAACCGATCTTTCAGACATTGAAGGAAAAAACTTTTGGAACAATACGGGCAGGATCACCTGGGGTATTTTCATCCTGATGCTCATCCTGCTTACCCACGAAAAGGAAACACTTTCAGTAATTGAAAGAATAACCAAAAAACAGACAAGTGCCCTTATGGTCTGGCAGTTCTTTGCAAATAACAGCTGGTTAGGCCTAATCATTACGGGACTCTATTCCTCCATTTTTCTGTTCCTGGGTTTTTTTAAAAAACAGAAAACCCTTTCAATAGCCAGATCATTCAACCTTATCCTGATTTTAATACTCTGCAGCCAACTTCCGCTACTACCAGCCTTTGCCCTGTACTTTGGGGGATGGCATGCCATACGATCCTTTGAACTCACCTTCAAATTTCTTCACCATCACAAAGAAGAAACAGCTGCTGATCCAATGACGATGTGGAAAAATGCACTTCCCATGACCTTTCTTGCAGCATTCGGATTTATTTTCATGGCCTACATTTGGACTGGCCTGGGTATCAAGACGGATCCCATTCCTGCACTTTTCATTTTCCTCTCCATCATTACCCTTCCGCACCTCGATGTTATGGATAAGTTGATTCGTTCGGAAAAACCAACGAAAATCATTGGGTGATTTTTGGATAAATTTGCACATGACCTCTTCTTTTCAACTGCAACCGATACAACCCGCTGATAACCCTGAGATCGCGAGGATCATCAGGCAATGCCTTGAGGAATTTGGAGCCAACAAACCTGGAACGGTCTATTTTGATGCTACGACGGATGCGCTGTATGAATTGTTTACAGAAAATGAACGGTCAGCCTATTTCATTGCTCGGACTGATAACATGATCCTGGGCGGAGGCGGTATTTTCCCCTCACCTGCACTGCCAAACGATACCTGCGAACTGGTAAAAATGTATTTGCTGCCAGAAGCAAGAGGAACGGGAACAGGAGCAGCCTTAATTAATTGTTGCATGGAAATCGCCAAACAAAAAGGATTCAAACACATGTACATTGAAACCATGCCTGAACTGAAAAGAGCAATCAGCGTATATGAAAAATTTGGATTTGAATACCTGAAGGGTCCTTTGGGGAATACAGGACATTTTGGCTGTGGCGTTTGGATGCTCAAAGAATTATGATACTGTGATTACCTTTACTTCATAAACCGGACTGAACAGATAAATTTTACCCGTTGCCGGTTCCAGGGCTTTGATTCTCTTTCGGATTTTCTCCTGTCTGACAAAAACTCTCTCGTTTTTGATCATAAATTTTGATCCGATAGCCAACTCTTCAATCAAACAAAAGCCTTCCCGAACAGGATCATATTTCCGGAGAACACGCATCAGCCCATCATCAGCACAGGAGCTTGCTGCCGGACTTTTCAGTGATCGCAGCAGTTGCAACTTTATGTCTTCCGGAAAAATTTCAGCCAGTAAAAACTGTTTTAGCAGTTCACTGAATTGTTGTTTCCATTCCTTACCATGTGCTGCGACACGATTTCCGAAGCGCAAAAAAGTAATCAGGTGGGCAAGTTCATGCAATAGGGTGATAAGAAAGGCATAAGGATTCAAATTACCATTTACAGTAATGCGATGGGCTTTGCCCGGAATAGCGTTACGGTAATCACCCAACACCGTTGTTCTTGAACGGGTTATGGTTAGATGTACTTTGTAATGCAAAAGAAAAGGTTCTATTAACCCAAAGGTGTTTTCGGGAAGGAAATCATTTAGTGAATTTAGAGGAGCCTCTTTCTTCGACATATCAGGATTTCTTGGTCAGATTGAGTAGTCCCCTCATTTCAAGGAACGTATATATGAGATAAAGGAACATACAAGCCATGATTCCAGCTGTATTCATGGCAGCGCCGCTTTGCTTTACATAAACAACTACCACAATTGCTGAGACTACAAGTTTGATGATGAATGATCCATAAACGGATGACATGAAAGAATGGGTTGAGCTTGCCTTTAAGCCCTTGAACAACATCCAGAATGAAAAAAGAGTGATAGAACATACAAAGAGATTGCCCAGGAGCAGTACCTCAACATTGACGTCAAGTTTACCGAGAGGGCCAGGAACAAGAAAGCCAAAAAGATTCACAATGACAAAAAGGAGTATTACCGGAAAAAGAGCTTTGCGTACTTTCATGATTTTTTATTGGTTTCTATGATCAGTTTTACCAGGGTATAAATGATGATGAGCAATGGCAGAACCCAGATCAGCAATGGCGTTTGCCGTTCTAACCATTCATCCAGCTTCCATCCCAATGCAAGCATCAGAGCAATGGACACAAAAAATTGTGCGCCCAATCCGAGGTATTTCATCCACTGTTGCATGATCAATCTGGCTCTTCTTCCAATTCAGGAATAGCAATTACCGCAGTATCCAATACCAGTTCAGCTTGCCCTGATAATACTTTTTTTACGTTGTCCCAATACGCCTCACGGTATTTCATCTGACGCTCAAGTGAATCTGCCCTGAGTTTCATTTTTGTTAGAGCCCGGCGTTCATTTTGAGAACCATACCCTGGAATATAATATTTGAGTGGAGTGAAACTGATCAAGGCTGTGGTGAGACCGACCAGCATAACAAATACAAAACAAGATGCTATATAGACTCCCAGGCGTGTAAGCTTAAAAACCACAACTTCTTCAAAAGTGTGATCGTTCATGATCACCAGTCGGTATCGGTTGGTCAATCGCTTGAATCGGCTTTGCCTGGGTGTTGACTCACTCATGGAATGCAGCTGTTCATTTCAAAACCTAAAGTTATGCTTAAATCTGCAATCCGGTCTTTTAAAAATCAAGGGATTAGCCGTAGATTTACAATCGGTGAAAATCAAGTTTTTGCATATCAGGCCATACAGGAGAAAATATATTTTGTTGGGTATTTCCCTGTTCATGAGCCAGCTTCTCATTGCTCAGTTCAATATTGCAACTGACCTGGTAAAGCCCAAGGCATATGAGAACAGAAAACTTGCCTCAGAGTTGACGCCTGATAAAAAGATCAATCCTGTAAAGCGACTAAAGGAAAATATTGTTTCTCACTACAATTTTTACTTTAATGCAAATCGAAAAATCAATGCAGTTGTAGCCAGTGCAAAACAGACCCACAAGGATACCTTCACGAGGCTGTTGCCATTCTACAATTATAGTCTAGACCAAACAGCCAGTCAGCAAACCGAGCTGGATTCCGTAATCATCAAATCCAATAATGGAATTCTCTTGCATGACCTTCGGAACGACTGGGTTGACGACCTGTATTTCCTAATGGGACAATCCTATTATTACCAGAAAAAATTTGATTCCGCTTATGACGTTTTTCAATACATCAATTATAATTTCCAGCCGAGAAAAAAAGATGAGATAGGATTTGAAAAAAATATTGGTTCCAATGCAAATGAAAACGGAAACGTTTTCAATGTCTCCACCAAAGAATCCAAACTTGCACCCCACAGACCCATCAGAAACGAGGCATTGCTGTGGATCATCAAAACCCTGATTGCACAGGGAAACGATGATGATGCAAGGGGGTTGATGGAAACGCTTCAAAAAGATACTCAGTTTCCGGAGCGACTAAAACCAGCGCTCGCAGAAATCAAAGCCCACTGGTTTTACAAACAAGGAATCGCTGATTCTGCTGCTGTATATCTTGAAAAAAGTCTGAATGTTTGTAACTCCAATGATGAGAGAGCAAGACGTCATTTTTTGATTGCTCAACTGTATATTGAAAAGGGGATGAATGAGAAGGCTGATGATCATTTTGAAAAGTCAGTATCCCTCACCACCGATCCGGTTTTGGAGGCCTACGCAAGAATTTATCAAACCGGACTTACTTCCAATGAAACAGATCAGGACAAACGAATTGACAATAATGTTAAGGCATTGGTTACAATGGCAGGCAGGGAGAAGTATGCCAGTTACCGGTCATTGATTTATGCGGCAGCTGCAGAGATGGAGATCAAAAGAAATGGCACAGCTGCTGCGATTGATCTGTTGTTGAAAAGCAATGCTTTCAACGAAAATGATCCTGGTATAAAAAATGAATCTAACATCAAGATTGCCGAACTGGCCTTTTCCATCAAAAAATATGATATCGCCAAAACCTATTATGACAGCATCAATGCTGCAGGTTTGGTCCAGGAAAAAGATATCATCAGAAAAAAAGAAATTGCCAATCTGCTTTACAATCAACTCAAGATAGTATCCACGGAAGATAGCCTACAACGGATTGCCTTATTACCCGAGAAAGAAAGAGAAGCTTATCTTAAAGACCTGGTCAGAAAACTCAGAAAGGAACAAGGACTTGCGGATGAATCGGAGAACAAAACCGGATCAAGCACACCCAAGAATAATTTATTGCAGGACAATACCAGCAGTCTTTTCCCTACTGATCAGAAGAAGGGCGAATGGTACTTCAATAATCCTTCCCTAAAGGCGCAAGGCGCAATTGCTTTCAAAAATAAATGGGGAGAAAGACCGAATGCCGACAATTGGAGAAGGTCGCAGTCCCTCAACAGCAATGCAAGACCAATTGCTCAAAATAATCTAGGAGACAAAAATACTGATACTGAACTCAATCAACCGAGTTCACTTTCTGTAGAGGGTCTGATGGAGAATCTGCCCCTAACCACTGAAAAAATGGATGCCTCAAATGATAAAAGATTTAAGGCGTTCAGAGGACTTGCGCTTGTATACAAGGATAAACTAGGCTTCTGCCAGGAGGCTATTGAATGGAACGAAAAGCTATTGAGTGTTAAACCTGATCATCCCGAACTCGAAAAAATACTGTTTGATCTTGCCTATTGTTACAGGAAATCAGGAAATGAATCTAAGGCCTCTTTCTATCAAAATCAACTCACCAGAAATTTTCCATCCAGTAACATGACTGGACTGCTGAAGGATCCGGTTTTAGCAGCTAAAAAAAGTAATGAGGAGGAAAAAGATCTTGCAAAAACCTATACACGGGTTTACGATATGTTTCTGTCGGGTAAATTCAAAGAAGCCATAGCAGAAAAAACCAAAACCGATAGCTTATATCCTCAAAACAAATGGACACCTCAATTGCTGTATATAGAAGCGGTTTACTATGTCAAAAACAGACTCGATAGTCAGGCAGTTGCCCTGTTGAATCAGATTCCGGCTAATTTCCCGAACTCTCCGCTTGCAGAAAAAGCTGGTTTGCTCGCAGATGTGGTTAACAGGAGGGAGTCGATTGAAAACGAACTGAGGTCGATGACCGTAGTAAGACAAGCAGAAGATTCCGTTGAATGGATCGAAGACAAAATTGCTATCAAAGCAAAACCGGAAGCTGCAAAAAAAGAAAGCAAAATACTCAAGCTGAATGAACCGCCAGTAGCGATCACAAAACCAAAAGCGGATACAATCGCGGTAAAACAATCGGTTGTGGTTCAGGAAAAACTGGGCTACTCCTTCAATCCGGCTGAGCCACATGCCGTTTTCATGTTGTTGAACAATGTTGATATCGTTTTTGTGAACGAAGCAAAGAGAGCGCTCACAAAATATAATGGTGAAAGATTCGCTTCAGCTCAGCTGAACATCCGCAACGATCAGATCGGGTCAAATCCATATATCTTGATAAGTCCCTTTGCAAATGCAAACGAGGCACTTGCCTATGTTGAAAAAACTGCTCCCATTGCCAACAGAGAAATCTTCCCCTGGCTGGGTGCGGATAAATACAAATTCTGGATAGTTTCTCCTGACAACCTAAAAAGAATGATGGAAGAAAAAAAGACGGATGTCTATCTGGACTTCATCAAAGCACAGTTACCCGGAAAATTTTAGGGATTCCTTTCGGCCGAATCACCGTGGTTTTGATTAGTTTTACTGCATGTCTCTGAAAGCCAAAAAAGAGGGTGAAATTTCAAAGCCCAAAAGAATATTCTGGAAAATATTCTTTTATGGATGGGGTGCGTTGTTCCTGGTATTATTGTTGATCTATGTTGGTCTTTTCGGCAAACTTCCTTCAATTGAAGAATTGGAAAACCCTTCCATGATGTCATCATCGGAAATCTATGCTGATGATGGAACATTGATGGGGAAATACTATCTGAAAGATCGGATCAATGTAAAATATCAGGATATTTCTCCCAATGTGATCAAGGCACTTATTGCCACAGAAGATGAAAGATTTTACGCCCATTCAGGCATTGACATCAAAAGTCTGACCAGGGCCATTATTTTTCTGGGAAGCGAGGGTGGTGCCAGTACCATCACACAGCAAACAGCAAAAGCTTTACTGGGGCAGGAAAGCAGCAAGAGCCTCAAGCGGGTTGTTGATAAATTGAAAGAATGGATTGTTGCGATCAGGCTTGAGCGAAATTTTACAAAAGAAGAGATCATCACCCTTTATCTGAACATGGTTAACTATGGTGATGAGACCTATGGTATCAGGAATGCTGCAAAAACCTATTTTCAAAAAGAACCCGGACAGTTAGCTGTGGAAGAAGCAGCAGTGTTGGTTGGATTGCTAAAAGGAAGCACTCGGTATAATCCAAGAAGGAATCCAAAAGCTTCCATGGCAAGAAGGAATACGGTTTTGGATCAGATGGTCAGGAATGATTTTCTTTCTAAAGAGCAAGCCAGAGCGCTAAAGATCTCTCCCATTTCCCTTAATTACCAGAAGCTGGATGAAAATTCTGGAATTGCGCCATATTTCAGGGAAGTATTAAAAGAAGAGATCAAAAACTGGTGCAAGGAAAATGAAAATCCTAAGACCGGTGAGCCTTATAATATTTACAAAGACGGACTGAAAATATTCACCACCATCAATCCCAGGATGCAGGAATATGCTGAAATAGCCGTTTATCGCCACATGCAAAACCTGCAAAAAGTTTTTGCCAGTCAGCAAAATATAAAAGATGGTTCCGTATGGAAAAGCAAGGAAGGTAAAATCGTTTTAGAGAATGCCATGAAACAATCTGATCGCTGGCGGAATCTAATTGAGGAAGGTGTTGACGAAGATGAGATCAAAAAATCATTCATGGAGCCAATACCGATGAAGGTGTTTGCCTGGAATGAAAAGAGAGAGAAAGATACGGTGATGACTCCCATTGACTCCATTCGCTATCATAAACAAATCATGCAAATCGGTCTCTTGTCGATGGATCCTTTAACCGGTGAAGTGAAGGCCTGGGTAGGTGGTAGTAATTTCAGGCGTTTCAAATTTGATCATGTCAACATCAAAACCAAACGGCAGGTTGGTTCAACCTTTAAACCCATTCTCTACACGTTGGGAGTTATGAACGGATATAAGCCGGAAACAGAACTGCCTGGTGGTCCGATTGATATGGGTGGAAAAATGATTGATGGAAGCGGAGGCCCCATGGCAATCTGTCTGGCTTTTTCAAAAAATCCGGGAGCCGTCTATCTCATCAACAAGCTTGGTGTAGAGCGAACAGTTGAATTTGCAAAACAATGCGGGATTGTAAATAAGATCCCCCCCTACCCTTCCATTGCCCTGGGTTCAGCAGATCTTTCATTGACTGAAATGGTACAAGCTTTCAGTATGTTTCCAGGCAGGGGATTCAATGTAAAGCCTTACTTCATCAGCAGGATAGAAGACAAAAACGGTAATGTGTTGGCATCTTTCAGATCAGAAACAAAAGAAGTGATCAGTGAATCTGAGGCCTATGTGATGACAAAAATGCTACAGGGAGTTGTAGATTTTGGAACAGGAAGAGCCCTGAGAGGTGCTTATGGCATTTCAGCTCAAATTGCGGGTAAAACCGGAACAACCAATGACAATGCAGATGGCTGGTTCATTGGATTTAGTCCACAATTGTTATCCGGAGTGTGGGTAGGTTGTGATGATCCATTCTTGCGGATGTTGTATACATCGGGGGGTGCACAAATGGCAATGCCTGCATGGGCCTATTATCACCAGCAGGTATTTAATGACGCTTCCTTGAATATTGACCCGGGAGCTGCTTTTATTCCCCCAGCCAACATGCAGAATGAGATTATTTTTGACTATGACAATCTACAGGAATCAGATGAACTTTTACCAGCTGAGGGTGATGAGACGAGTCGATCTTCTGAGTATATTGAAATACCTATTAGTGACGGAAAAGAAAAAGTAATTACAGAATCTCAAAAATTTGAGGACCCCGAAGAAAAGAAGGAGCCTGCTAAGCCACAACCGGCCAACACTCCAAAAGAATCCCAAAAGCCTGCAGTACCGGATACGGTATCAAAAAAGAGAAATGGATTTATCAAAAGAATATTCCAGGGAAATAAAAAGGACTGAGCGAGCTCAGTCCTTTTTAAATATGATCTATAAATCGCTGTTATTTTCCGATGTTACCGAGAATGCCAATACTATAAAAGAGGTTACCGCTTGCATTAGATGTTACAGGAATCCTGTATTGAGCCTGAGCAACAAAATAGGTTTGGTTGAAAAGATTGAGCTGGAGTCCGGCACCTGCTGGAATATATGAGGAATAATATCCATTCCAATTTGCAGCTCCAACGCCCAAAGAAAGGTATGGAGAAAGCAGTTTGTCATCTGAGGTCATTTTCATGTTGATGTTTGCATCAGCTTCAAAGTAGGGCTTGGAACCATTGCTTGCGGCAAATGGCTGATTTGTAAGAGAGTATTCCAGGTAAGAAAAACCTACTCTTCCGTTAAAATCGAAATGCTCATTTAAGCCTTCGCTGTAGGTTATGGCTATACCGGGTCTCATCCTGCTTAACTTTTTCCACTGCTTAGCAGTAAAAACAGCACTTGCACCTATATTTTTGAACTCTGAGGCTGTTTTATAATCATGAAGCGTGAATTGGACACCGAAATTTTTGCCTTTTACAGTTTGGGCTTTTGTAGCTACCACCAGCGCAAAAGAAATAATGATCAACAAGATCCTTTTCATAAACAGTTTGGTTTTTTTGAATACAACAAAAATACTCGCAGAGAGTTGAATGATAAAAATTATTATTATTTGGATGGGGATATCTCTTTTTCCTGGGGTTTGACAACCTCAATTCTTACCCTTACTACTCCCTTACCCTTGAATTTCAATTGTTTAGCTGCAGTAGTGGTCAGATCTACCAGGCGTGGATTCCTGTGGTGCAAGCGATCATTCACCCTGACAATAACAAATTTGTCATTATTCAAGTTAGTTACCTTGATTTTGGTTCCGAAAGGCAAGGTATTGTGGGCACAAGTCATTTTGCCTTGTGTAAAAACTTCCCCATTAGCAGTTTTTCTACCTTCAAATTTGTCTGCATAAAAACTTGCCAGTCCTTCTGCTGAATCTACTGCAGGAACCTGTCGGTAATTTATCTTTTGTTGTGCCCGCAAGGCTGGCAAAAGAGAAATGAAAAAGAATATGAGCAGAATCTTTTTGTTCAACTTTTAACCTCTTATTGAATCTAAAAATACAACACTTTGTACGTTAGAAGGTTTAATTTATCTTAAATCAGTATAAATAACTGTCAATCAACTGATTATCCTCCCCATACAGATCGGGATAGAATTTCAGTCCTTCTCCGCTATCGATCAGGGTAAAATACCGGATATAGATATCGGCCTTTCTTCTCAGTGCCCTCGTGGCCTTTTTCTCCATACTCAGCAACCGCTTTACAAGTGTGTCTTCCGCAGGCTTCAATGAGGGATTTGACAAAAAATCTGAAACTTGTTGCCATTTTTCAACCCTGATACAGCCATGGCTTAAGGAACGATCATCTAATTTAAACAGTGATCGCACATTGGTATCATGTAAATAAACATCATAGGGATTGCGAAAATTGAACTTGATGATCCCCAGTGAATTATCCAGCCCCTCTCCTTGCCGGATGCGATAATGAAAATTTCTTTCATTTGCCTTTGACCATGCAATCCTGGCC
>JBKCOY010000088.1:0-5423 GCA_046309555.1 Chitinophagia bacterium | reverse complement strand
TCGGCAGTTGTTAAAATGCCCACTCCGATTTTTTTCGTTAGCAACAAAACATCTCCCGATTTTGCGGTATTGTTCTGTTTCAGATTTTTGATATCTACCAATCCGTTCACCGCCAAGCCAAATATCGGCTCAGGCGAATCGATGCTGTGTCCACCTCCAAGAGGAATACCCGCTTCTTTGCAAATGCTTTTGCTTCCTTCAATTACTCTTCTTGCTACCAGTGGTGAAAGTTGGTTGATGGGCCAGCCCAATATGGCTATGGCTAGAATGGGTTTCCCCCCCATTGCATATACATCACTGATTGCATTCGCAGAGGCTATCCTGCCGAAATTGTAAGGATCATCCACAATGGGCATAAAAAAGTCGGTGGTAGAGATAAGGGCAGACCCGTTATCAAGATCATATACTGCAGCATCGTCTTTACTATGATTACCTACCAACAATTTATCATTATCGGGCATGCTGAAACTGCTGTGCAAAATCTCGTCCAGTATCTTGGGAGATATTTTACAGCCACATCCCGCACCGTGTGAATATTGCGTGAGTTTAATTTCTTCCATAAAATTCATTCATTAATTTTTTTGCGTTCACCACTGGATCAACGACAGCTGAAATAACTTCTTTCTTATAACCATCTGTATTTTCTTTGTGAAACTCTTCTCGAGATAAAAGAGATTTATGATACAGCTTATCATAATACTTGAGTAGTATGTTGAAACATCCGCCGATATCATTGTTGTCAAGGTGTTGCAATGCGGTTTTGGTCTCCAACCCACCCAGCTTCTTTTGTATCCTTGTTGTTGCGCCCGCCAATTCTTCTCTATCCATCTTACCATAGGTTTCGGTGAGATAGGCAAGCCTCTGCTCGAACGGTATTTCCAGAAAATACACCATGCTTTTTCGCATGGTTGTCCAAAGCGTGTACGGAATGCTTACCGCACCAATCCTTTGGCTTTCATCCTCCATCCAAATGTGTTTATCGGCGTGTTTTTTTTCTATAGTTGATAATTCAATTGCAAGCTTATTTTCAAACATTTCCACACTGGTCTGTTCGGGTAATCCGATCCTCCCAAAGGCGGAACCCCTGTGACCAGCTATTCCTTCAAGGTCGACTACGGCTTCTCCAGCTTTGACCAACTCCTCAAGTACAATGGTCTTTCCGGAACCGGTATAACCGCCAACAATATTGATCTTCCAGGATTTTTCAAATTGTTCTAATACCCAGTTGCGAAAGGACTTGTATCCGCCTACCAATGTATACACTTTAAAGCTATAGAGATCGAGCAACCACGCTACACCTGCACTTCGCATGCCCCCTCTCCAACAATGCACCAAAAATGTTTTGTTTTCGTTTGCGAGTTTAGCATTGATTTTTTCTGCAAAGACAATCATGTCTTTCATCTTGGGACCAAAATATTCTAAACCCTTTTTGATCGCTAGTTCTCTGGATTGCTGTTTGTAGATTGTTCCCACCACTTTTCGCTCATCATTGTTGAACAGGGGAAGGTTGTGCGCTCCCGGAATATGTGCATGCTGGAATTCAGCCTCACTTCGAACGTCGATAACAGGAAACTGTTTCGACAGCGCTACAAAGCGTTCGATAGAAATTTTTTCAACTCCCATGGTCAGAACAAATTATTTGTTCATGCTGGTCAGGAACTCGTAGTTGTCTTTGGTGCCCTTCATTTGTTTTAGCAAGAGCGACATCGCTTCTTCGCTATTCATGTCTGCAATATGATTCCTGATGATCCACATTTTTTGCAGTACATCTTTATCAAGCAACAAATCTTCACGTCTTGTAGAGGATGCAGTAAGATCAATTGCAGGGAACATACGCTTGTTGGCCAGACGTCTGTCGAGAGCTAACTCCATGTTACCCGTACCCTTGAATTCTTCAAAAATCACCTCATCCATCTTGCTTCCTGTGTCAATCAGTGCAGTAGCAAGAATGGTCAACGATCCACCATTCTCAACTTTTCTGGCAGCTCCAAAGAACTGTTTTGGTTTTTGCATGGCATTTGCTTCCACACCACCTGAAAGGACCTTTCCTGATGAAGGAGCAACGGTATTGTGAGCGCGTGCAAGACGGGTAATAGAGTCAAGCAAAATCACTACATCGTGTCCGCATTCCACCAAACGCTTTGCCTTCTGCAAGGCAATGGTTGAAACTTTCACGTGTTTTTCGGCTGGTTCATCGAAGGTTGAGGCAAGCACTTCCGCCCTAACACTCCGTTCCATATCGGTAACTTCTTCCGGTCTTTCATCGATCAACACTACCATCAGATAACACTCCGGATGATTGGTAGCAATTGAATTGGCCACCTCTTTCAGCAACATTGTCTTACCCACCTTTGGCTGTGCCACGATCAATCCCCTTTGTCCCTTACCGAGAGGGGTAAAGAGATCCATCATGCGGGTTGAATAAATATCAGGTTTTGTATATAGATTGAATTTCTCGTAGGGAAACAAGGGTGTCAGATAATCAAACGGCACCCTGTCGCGCACCTCCTCAGGATTTCTGCCGTTTACCGTATCAACCTTTAAGAGTGCAAAATATTTTTCACCTTCTTTGGGAGGCCTTACATAACCCGTAATGGTGTCACCCGTCTTAACGCCAAAATGTTTTATCTGTGAGGGGGATACATAAACATCGTCGGGTGACGACAAATAATTATAGTCACTGCTCCTCAGGAATCCATATCCGTCCGGCATCATTTCCAGCACACCTTCGCCCTGAATGGCACCATCAAATTCTACATTGAAGGCGGGTTCTTTTTTAATAAAAAGTTGTTTGGTGGGTGCCTCATCAGACGCGGGTGTATTTTCAGCCGCCTGTATGTCACCGTTATTTTCCTGATTGGCATCTGCCGGAGGAGTAGCAATGGGCGCTTCTTCTTCTACAGCATTATTTTTATTCATACTTCCTGCAGGACGACCGCGCTTTCCCGGCTTCTTTTCCAACGCGGGCTTTTCCTGAACTGGCTTAGGAGATTCATCGCTTTCCACAATAGCCTCTTCCGTTCCGGTGGAGGTGGATGCTTTGACGATTCGCTTTCTTTTTCCGCTATCTTCAGCGCCGCCACTTTTTGTTGCGCTGTTCAGCAACGCTTGCTTGTCAAGGATCTTATAGATGAGATCCTGTTTTTCAAGTTTCTTGGCTCCGGTAATTTTGAGTTGTTCTGCTATGTCCAGTAATTCAGGAACAAGCATGTCATTCAGCTGTAAAATATCGTACATATGTCTTTATTTGAAAATAACCCTTTGAAGGTCTGTGCAGATGATGAAGTAAGGTTCGGGAGGTTAGTTTAGGGCGAAGTGAGATGCTGAAGCCCAATGATTACAATGCAATGTTACATAATTTTTACAGTTCCAAAAAATATTTGCCACCTTTGCAGCCGTAATAAGGACCTATGTTCAATAAAAGAATCAAGATAAAGGAGCTGTTGTTACAGCCGGCAGGACAAAAAGAAGTAGTGGTAATGGGTTGGGTGCGAACCTTTCGCAACAACCAGTTCATTGCTCTCAATGACGGTTCTACCAACACCAATCTTCAGGTGGTGGCAGAATTGGGCCGATTTGAAGAGTCGCTGCTGAAGCGTATCACCACCAGTGCAGCGCTAAAGGTAACCGGAAACCTGGTAGCATCACAGGGAAAGGGGCAAACCGTTGAATTGGTGGCGGAGCAAATCGAGATCCTGGGAGATTCAGACGCAGAGAAATATCCTCTCCAGCCCAAAAAACACAGCCTTGAATTTCTTAGGGAGATAGCCCACCTGCGTTTCCGCACCAATACATTCGGAGCGGTTTTTCGCGTGCGTCATGCGCTGGCATTCGCCATACATCAGTTTTATCACGAAAGGGGATTTCTGTACATGCATACCCCGATCATTACTGCGAGCGATGCAGAAGGCGCAGGCGAGATGTTCAAGGTTACCACCCTGCCTTTCGACGGTACACCTCGAAATGAAGATGGTACCATCGACTTCAAAGAAGATTTTTTCGGTAGAGCCACGAACCTGACCGTTAGTGGTCAGCTCGAAGGTGAGTTGGGTGCTACTGCTTTTGGCGAGATCTATACTTTTGGTCCCACATTCCGTGCCGAAAACTCCAATACCACCCGCCATCTCGCTGAGTTTTGGATGATTGAGCCTGAAATGGCCTTTTATGATCTGGAAGACAACATGAATCTGGCAGAATCCTTCATCAAGTACATCATTCGCTTTGTGATGGATAACAATATGGAAGACCTTCAGTTTCTCGATCAGCGTCTGGCAGAGGAAGAAAAGCAATTGCCTGCCGATAAGCGCAGCGAGATGGGGTTGATCGATAAACTTCGATTTGTTGTAGACAATGATTTTGAAAGAGTCACCTATACCGAGGCCATTGACATCCTCCTCAATTCTTCAGCCTATAAAAAGAAAAAGTTTCAATATGAGGTGAAGTGGGGTATTGATATGCAAAGTGAGCATGAGCGGTATCTGGTGGAGAAGCATTTCAAGAAACCGGTTATTGTGACCAACTATCCGAAAGACATCAAGGCCTTCTATATGCGTCAGAATGATGACGGGAAAACCGTTGCTGCCATGGACATCCTTGCGCCGGGTATCGGAGAGATTGTGGGTGGTTCACAAAGGGAGGAGCGGTTGGATAAGCTGACATCGCGTATGCGCGACATGCATATTTCGGAGGAGGAGCTTTGGTGGTACTTGGATACACGTAAGTTTGGTACTGTTCCTCATGCAGGATTCGGACTCGGCTTCGAGCGAATGGTGTTGTTTGTTACCGGTATGACCAATATCCGCGATGTGATTGCTTTCCCAAGAACGCCCAAGAGCGCTGAATTTTAAGCGCTTGCCATTTCCCTCACAGGATGCACGCACATGAGGGGAATGTGTGTATGGTGGATCAGCTCTCTGGTGGTACTGCTTTCAAACACCTTCTCGAGGAAGCTGTGTTTTTTCGGAAAACTAACAATCAGGTCAAAGTCTTTTCTTTCAGCAAACTCGATGATCCCTTCTTCCACATCCTTACTTTCGATAAAATCATAGATCGGGCTTAATCCGCTTAACAAAGTTTCAAGCTTAAGGGTCTCTTCGGGGGTATAAGGCGTGAAATGTCTCCTCTCGAAATCTACGTTCAATACATGCAGATCGGCATTGAAAAAGTTTACCAGCTCCCTGATGGCACCAACCGGTGTATTGTCCACCACATCCCTGAGGTCAGTTGTAAGGCCTATCCTTTTTATGGGTTTGAATTTGGCTCCCGGCGGTATGATGAAAACTGGCACCCCTACTTTTTCAATTACAGAAATGGAGTTGCTTCCCAGAAAAAATCTTCCTGCCCCACTGACTCCACGTGTGCCCATTACTATTCCGAATGGCTGTAGTGTTCTGGCCAGGCTTTTTACTTCTTCTGAAATATCA
>JBKCOY010000087.1:0-7881 GCA_046309555.1 Chitinophagia bacterium | reverse complement strand
TCTGCCAACCTCGATTATGCTGCAAAAAAAATCATTTGGAGTAAACTCATGAATGCCGGTCAGACTTGTGTTGCACCAGATTATGTTCTTGTTCACCAATCCATCAAAGATGCACTCTTGCAAAAAATGACGGACAACATGCAAAAGATGCTGGGTGATGATCCACAGCAAAGTGAAGATCTGGGAAGGATCATTAGCCAGAAAAGATTTCAGAAACTGAAGAGTTATCTTGATCAAGGCAAGATCGTTGCCGGCGGCCGACATGACGAAAATGATCTTTATATAGAACCTACGATACTGGAAGAGGTGAGCATGAATGATGCTGTGATGCAGGAGGAGATATTCGGACCAATACTACCCATGATCACTTATCAGGAGCGTGGTGAAGTTGTGGAATGGGTGGAGAAGAATCCCTTTCCGTTGTCTGTTCACATCTATGCCGATGATGCTCAAATTCAGGAGTATTATATCAGTCGCTTACGATTCGGCGGATGTTGCATCAACAATGGTCTGATCCATTTGGGAAATCCTCATTTGCCTTTTGGCGGTGTAGGTTACAGTGGAATTGGTCAGTATCATGGCAAATTCGGATTTGAAGCTTTTACACGTCCTAAAGCAGTATTGCATTCCCGCTCCTGGTTTGATGTGCCCGTTTGGTATGCGCCTTACAAGGGCAAGGCAGCCTTGTTGAAAAAAATATTCAAATACACCTGATGGCTTTCACTTTACGATCCACTTTGAAAACAGTTTCCATTGCGGTGCTCACCATGATTTTGTTCTGGGCCTGCAGTGCTGCTAAAAAAAATTCTGGTATGACAACAAGACAATCCATATTAAGGTCAGTGTATCCTGTGCTTACAGGGGTGACAAGATTTTTTGGCGGGAATAGTAAAATTCTGATGCCCCCAACCTCAACCACACCTTCCAATTCTATTTATGATATCCCTTTTGAACTGATTGATGGTCAGCCCTCTACTCTTGCGGCCTATAAAGGTAAAAAGATCATTGTGGTGAATACAGCCAGCGATTGCGGCTATACTGCACAATATGAAGCCTTGCAAAATCTTTACACGCAGCGAAAGCAGGATCTTGTGATCATTGGTTTTCCTGCCAATGATTTCAAAAAGCAGGAGAAGGGCAGCAACGAAGAGATAGCCATCTTTTGCAAGAAAAATTACGGAGTGGAATTTCCGATGGCGATGAAAACATCTGTTATCAAAGGTGCTGATCAGCATGCTTTGTACAAGTGGTTGTCGGATCCGAAGAACAATGGTTGGAATAATGCTCCTCCATCCTGGAATTTCTCTAAATATGTTTTGGATGAGGATGGAAAACTGATCGCTTATTGTGATCCTGCCATTGAACCCTTTAGTGATTCCTTCCTCAAAATCATTGATACACCCAAACCCTGATGATATGAGCGCACCCCAAGAACAAATGCTGGTACTGGTAGATGAACAGGATCAGCCCATCGGAACGATGGAAAAAATGGAGGCACACCGGAAAGCAATGCTCCATCGTGCTTTCAGTGTTTTCCTGTTCAACAGCAAAGGTGAGATGTTGTTGCAACGCAGGTCTCTGAAGAAATATCACAGCGGTGGGTTATGGACCAATACCTGTTGTAGTCATCCTTATCCGAATGAAACACCTCAGGAGGCAGCATCAAGAAGAATCAAAGAAGAACTTGGCTTCGAAGCATCAGTGAGTCCTGCTTTCCATTTTATTTATAAAGCTGAACTCGACAATGACCTGACTGAATATGAGTATGATCATGTGTTGCTCGGGCAATATGATGGTCCTGTTTTTCCAAATGAAGAGGAAGTAGGCGATTACTGTTATAAATCCATGGATGAGTTGAAAGATAATTTGGTCAGTCATCCGCTCAAATATACTGCCTGGTTCAGGATAGCATTTCCAATGCTGGAAGAGTTCATGGCTAAAAACAAGGTAAGCAGCAATGCCAACTGACAAAGCCATTGTGATCGGTGCCGGTATCGGCGGCATCGCAACCGCCATCAGACTTGCCGTAAAAGGGTATGCTGTAGAAGTGCACGAAAAAAATGAAGTCCCTGGCGGTAAACTCTATTTGATTGAAAAAGAAGGTTATCGTTTTGATGCAGGGCCTTCACTGTTTACTCAGCCTGTTAATATTGAGGAACTTTTTCAGTTGGCAGGGGAAAATATCAGTTCTTATTTTGAATATGAAAAGGTTGATATTGCCTGTCGATATTTTTTTGAGAACGGCAAGATGCTCAACGCGCACACCCATGCAGAGGATTTTGCAAATGAAATGGAGGAGGTGCTTGGAGAACCGGCAAAGAATATTTTACAGTACCTCAAAGATGCAGAGCGGGTATATGAAAATGTGGGTACCATTTTCCTCAATCATTCACTCCATAAGGTCTCAACCTGGCTCCATCCCAGGGTCATAAAAGCATTCAAGACGGTGCGGTGGCAATATCTCTTCAAAACACTGGATGGGTTCAATCGACAGCGTTTTGAAACAAGAGAAGCGGTGCAGCTTTTCAATCGCTTCGCCACATACAATGGCAGTAATCCATACAGTGCTCCGGGTATGCTGAGCCTTATACCCCATCTTGAGCAGAACCAGGGAACCTTTTATCCGAAGGGAGGCATGATCAGTATTCCGGGTGCATTGGTGAAGCTTGCCGAAAAACTTGGTGTCAGGTTTGTACTGAAGAGTCGAGTTGAACGGATCGTTGCAGAAGGTGGCTCTGCCAAAGGGATCATGGCCAATGGAATGTTTTGTCCTGCCTCTATTGTGGTCAGCAATGTTGATGCCTATTATACGTACAGGGATCTATTGGCTGATGAAGCTGCTGCCGGAAAGATTCTTCGCAATGAACGCAGCAGCAGTGCGTTGATCTTTTACTGGGGTATGAAAAAATCATTTCCCGAATTGCATCTGCACAATATTTTTTTCAGTAAAAACTATCGTGAAGAGTTTGATCACTTGTTTCGGACCAAGAAATTTTATGAGGATCCGACGATTTACATCAACATCACTTCTAAAATGGAGTCCGGTCAGGCACCTGCTGGAGGTGAGAACTGGTTTGTGATGGTAAATGCACCCGCCATGGCTGAAGCCGATTGGAATCAAGAAATCAATATGCTCAGGAGCAATGTGATTGCAAAACTCTCGCGTATGCTGGGGAAGGATATTTCATCGGCCATTCAGGTTGAAGAGGTTATCACACCCGCAGGTATTCAATTGAGAACTGATTCCTATTTGGGATCTTTGTATGGTACGAGTTCGAATTCAAAGTGGGCAGCGTTTCTGCGTCATCCCAACCGAAAAAAATCACTGAAAGGTCTTTACTTCACTGGCGGCAGTGTGCATCCAGGGGGAGGTATTCCGCTATGTCTGAAAAGTGCTGCTATCGTAAGCAATATGATTCCATTACCTCAATAGGTTAACTTGCAGTTGTTTTCAATGAAGTTAAAAGAAGCAATACATAATCAACTTAAGGCCATAGGAGAAAGATCTGGACTCTATGTTTCGATCTTTATTGCGTTACTCGTGCATGTTTCCGGCATCATCGGTATCGTATATTTTCAAAGAGATTTTTTCCTTGGCATGACACCGGTAAATCTTATGCTGATGTTCATGCTGCTGGTCTGGAATGAAAAAATACTGGATAGAAGATGGTTCTTTTTTTTTATTACCGCTTTTTCAGTAGGATTTTTCACGGAAGTTGTTGGCGTCAATACCGGATGGCTCTTTGGGGATTATGCCTACTACAACTTTCTGGGTCCAAAGATTATGGGTGTTCCCCTGCTCATCGGAATCAATTGGTTTTGCACTGTGTACGGATCAATGGTTACTGTTACCATTTTTTCTAGAGGCAGGAACATTCATCCTGTTCTGTTTGCCTCAGGATCAGCTTTTGTTGCTACGGCCTTTGATTGGGTAATGGAGCCAATTGCCATCAAATTCGGGTACTGGAAATGGGTGAACGATCATGTTCCTTTTTACAATTATGTCTGCTGGTTCATCATCTCTTTTCTGATCGTTCTCATCTTCAGGGGTATGCAGCAGCAGGACAGAAACCGGTTTGCCTTACCTCTCCTGCTGATTGAATTCATGTTTTTTCTCATGCTCAGGGTGTTGTTGAGCTGACCAATTTCTGCTTAAGGGTATTTTTTTGGGTAACTTGTTGTGGAAAGCTTTTTCATTTCATGCCGGTTTGATAATTTGACCCCGAATTATGAATACCTCCCATCAACCAACCTCAGTACAAGACACCATCCTGCAGGCGCTCTCTGCCTTTCCTGGTGAATACATCGCCATTTGGGACCAATCCGGAAAGGTTCTGATTCATTGTAATGAAGCATTTTCTCATTTTTTTGGTGTTCAGGATCAGGAGGAACTTGATTCAGGGCTGTATTTTTTTTCATTCCGGAAAAATGTGCTGGAACCGGAACTTGAACTGCTGATACTGGATACCATTAATAAGACCGGACATTGGACTGAAGAGGTTATGTTCAAGCGGATGAATGGCGAACATTTTCTGGGGCGACTCGATGTGGCAAAATTTGAGATGGAGGGTAAGACGATTCTGTTGCAGCGTATCATCAATATCGATAACCAAAGAATATTTTCAGAAAATCTGTTTCGTGAAATTAAAAAATTCGAAGCCCTTTTTCAATATGCAACCTTACCTATCATCCTGGTTGACAAAACCGGATCGATTATTCTTGCCAATCAACAGGCCATGGACTTGTTCGGGTATGAGGCAGCCCTGATCAGTACGATGAAGGTTGAACAGCTTATCCCGACAAGATTCAGAGACCGACATGTAGGGCACAGAAAGGGATATGACAGCCATCCGGAAAATCGACCTATGGGAAGGGGAATGCAATTGCTTGCAGTGAAAAAGAATGGTGATGAGTTTCCGGTTGAGATAAGTCTCGGACATTATACGATTGATCAGGAACCTTACGTAATTGCCTTTATCATCGACATCACCAAACGTGTAGAGATTGAAAATACACTTCGCACGCAAAAAGAGGAAGTGGAGAAAGTTAACAAGGAGATTGAGGAGTTGAATGCAGAGCTTGAACATAAAGTGGAAATGAGAACGCACGAGCTCACAGAAGCACTGAGCAAAGAGCGAGAGTTGAGTGACCTTAAATCGAGATTTGTTTCGATGGCTTCACATGAGTTCCGCACACCGCTCAGTACCATTCTATCATCAGTATCCTTGATAGGAAAGTATACCGGTGCTGATGAGCAGGACAAACGCGACAAGCACATTCTTCGTATTCGATCAGCCGTTAGTAACCTGACCGATATCCTCAATGAGTTTCTTTCTCTCGGAAAGATTGAAGAAGGTAAGATCCAGATTCATTTGTCTGATTTCAATCTTAAGGAACAAATGCAGCTGATCATCAGTGAGATCTATCCTATTCTCAAGAGCCACCAAAAAATCAATTACGAGCACAATGGCCATGATCATGCCAACCTGGATGTTTCGCTGGTGAGAAATATTATGATAAACTTAATTTCCAATGCCATCAAGTTTTCTCCAGAGCAATCCACAATATGGGTTCAAAGTGAGAACAATGGAAACAACATCAGGATATCCATTAAGGATGAAGGATTAGGAATACCGGAAGATGATATGAAGCATTTGTTTGAAAGGTTTTTCCGCGGTAAGAATGTGGTCAATATTCAGGGAACCGGACTCGGTTTGCACATTGTTTCTCGGTACATTGATCTGATGGGCGGAAGGATAGAAGTACAAAGTCAGCTGGAAAAAGGAACCGAATTCACCATAAATTTTAACGTATGAAAACGATTTTATTGATCGAAGACAATCCTGAGATCAGGGAAAACACTGCCGAGATTCTTGAGTTGGCAAATTATCGTGTAACGCTTGCAGAGAATGGAAAGGAAGGAATAGAGAAAGCATATACCGAAAAACCAGATGTGATCATTTGTGATATCATGATGCCGGTGCTGGATGGCTATGGTGTCTTGCACATGCTCAACAAAAGTGAAGAACTGAAAGACACTCCCTTTATTTTTCTCACTGCCAAAACCGAGAGGAATGATTTCAGGAAAGGGATGGAAATGGGAGCTGACGACTACATTACCAAACCATTTACTGAGCTGGAATTGCTCAATGCCATTGAGCAGCGATTCAAGAAAGTCGAGATGCTGAAAAAGCGATATGATGGCAGTCAGAACGGGATGCGTCAGTTACTGGAAGATATAGGTAAGAAAGATGCCTGGGAGGAATTGTCAACCGGACGCAATGTGAACAATTACCGAAAGCGTCATGTGATCTACAATGAAGGTAACCATCCCAACAGATTATTTTACGTAAAAAAAGGGAAGGTCAAATTGTTCAAATCCAATGACGATGGAAAGGATCTTACCATTGCTCTTTTTGGTGAAGGAGAATACTTCGGCTATATGTCACTTCTGGAGAATACCACATACCGTGAAACGGCAGAAGCGCTCGAAGATTCTGAGATTGCCATGATTCCAAGAGAGGAATTTGATGCTCTGATCAAGGAGAATCCCGTAGTGATGAAAAAGTTCATCCAGATACTTGCCGGAAATGTGGTGGAAAAGGAAAATCAGTTGCTTGGACTTGCTTACAACTCATTACGTAAGAGAGTGGCTGATGCGCTAATCTTATTGCGAGATAAATTCAGCAGGGGAGAATCTCCATTCTCCATTCATATTTCCCGTGAGGATCTTGCCAATATTGCAGGAACAGCAACTGAATCTTTGATCAGGACATTGAGCGATTTCAAGGCCGAACGACTAATTGATATCAAAGATGGCAGTATTGTTTTTCTGAACGAAAAGAAACTGGAGAATCTGTTCAACTGATCAGTTGATGGAGTTCAAATATGTGTTGTAGTCAGCTGACAATACAAGATGTTCCTGTTGAATTTTCCCCACCTGTTCTTTGATGTGGAGATGATTTTTTTTCATATCTGCAGAAATCGGCTGATGAGTACCCCAAATGGTATCTCTCAGTTTTGCAATTTGGATCCTGAGTTCATGAATGATGTGATCATAAACATCGTCCTTAATAATGAATTGATTCTGGAAATGTTCAGCGAGTGCCAATGATTCTCGTTCGTGTACATGATCCATCATTTCAGACAAATGATTTTTCATGAAAGTATTCTCCTGCTTCAGGTATTCAATGAGTCTGATCCAGGAGCTATTTTCAAAAAGAGTTTGCTGAAGGTTGCTACTTAATACTTTTTTTTGGGTCATCATGAGCCTTGATTTTTAAAAAAACCACCCCGGCTGCACCTGCATGCCGGGATGGTTGCGCGTCCAATCAATGTACACTGATCTTTTGGTGGACTGTTTTTTTTGCTTCTTCTTTTTTGGGAAGATGCAGTTTCAGTTCACCGTTGACATAATTTGCATCGATCTTGTCGGCCAGAATATCTTCGGGCAGGTTAAATGAACGAGCGAAGGAACGAAAGCTGTATTCTCTTCGGGTGTAATCCTCTTCCTTTTCCTCTTTCTTTTCATTTTTTTCTGCGCTGATTGTGATCAATGAGCCGTTGACATCAATTTTAAAATCACTTTTTTCTAATCCCGGCGCTGCCATACAGATTTCGTATTCTTTGTCTGTTTCTTTCACATTCACGGCAGGTGTATGTGTAGCAAACGGCCATTTTTCATCAAACCATTCGTTCCATGGCTTCATGATGTCTTCAAATACCGAAGGTCTTAACAGCGAAGAGCGCAGCAGGGATCTACCATTTCCTGACATAATCTTAAATTTTTTTGTGATGAATAATTTTTCCATCACAAATCTATTTTTCAAATTATTTCTTTTCAAGAATGTACATCAGCGCAAAAAATGATTGCTATCACTT
>JBKCOY010000086.1:0-2936 GCA_046309555.1 Chitinophagia bacterium | reverse complement strand
TTGTGCCCAAGACTGGATTCGAACCAGCACGCCGTTTCCAGCGCTACCACCTCAAGGTAGTGCGTCTACCAGTTTCGCCACCTGGGCCCGAGGGAGGACAAAATTATGAAAATTGAGAGACATGAAGAAATGGGATTTCCATTATTTTTTGAGCTGAATCCTGAACGTAGTGCCCTGCCCGATCATACTTTCCTTTACAAAGAGCAACCCACCATGATACTCTTCAACGATCCTTTTGGAAAGGGTCAACCCTAGTCCCCACCCTCTTTTTTTGGTGGTGACGCCTGGATTAAAGATCTCGCGTTGCAAACCTGCAGCCATTCCCTTTCCATTGTCCCGAATTTCAACCCATACCATATCCACTTCCTCACCAAGCTTGATCTCAATTCTCCCTTTTTCATTCATTGCATCCAGTGCATTCTTCAAAATATTTTCAATCACCCATTCGAGCAGTGGCCTGGAAACCGAAACCGGCGTAGCAAGACCATTATTTATAATTTCAAATACAACCGTCTCTGGCGCCCTCTTCCGCATGTATTCCACCGCAGCAATAACCAATTCCTTGAGATTTGTAACTTCTTTCTTTGGCTCTCCCCCGATCATGCTGAATCGATCAGTGATCAGCTTCAACCGCTGGATATCTTTGTCCATTTCGTTTGAGACCAATTCATGATCCCCACCCTCTCTGAGCAGTGCCGTCCATCCTTCCAATGCTGAAACCGGCGTGCCCAGCTGATGGGCTGTTTCCTTGGCCAGTCCGGCCCAGAGACGATCCTGTAATGAACGATTCCGGGTATTGATGAATCGCAACATCATGATCGTAAAAATCAAAACGATCAGCAACTGGATCATGGGGAAATATCTTATCTGCCGAAGCAAAAGGGATTCGCCAAAATAATACCGATTGTATCGCAAAGAATCGGTGCCAAAGAAGGTTGTGATCAAATTCCCTCTTGATTTGAATTCCTGCAATTTTCCCTTCAGATATTGCGGATCGTTCTGTGCTCTACTGCTGTCCAGGTTCAATGAGGATATGATCTGATCGTTTTCATCTGTTTCAATGATGGGAATCGATCTCTGCTCTGCTACAATGGAGGAGGGTAATGAAATGTCATCGTCAGCTGTTGCGCTTGCAATGCTTCGCTGGGCAGTTACCCAGGATGACATCATGGCCCTTTCCCTTTCAGAGATTTTTTCTGCAAGGAAATTTGAATAAAAAAAGGTTCCGACCACGATCACGACCGCCAGCACAGACAACAAAAATTTCCATATCCCTGCATTCCGCATGAAACAAATTTACCAATTCAAATGAGGTTACCATTTTTTTCAGGATAATGACAGTATTTTTGAGGTTTATGACCCAAAACTCCTCTCTGCCTCCTGTAGCGGTCGTTATCCTGAACTGGAATGGCAAGCATTACCTTGAAATGTTTTTGCCCTCCCTCCTGGCCTCTACTTATGGCAATATGAAGGTGTATGTGGCTGATAATGGATCCACGGATGACTCTCTCAGTTTTTTGTCGACCAATTTCCCAAACGTCAACATCATCAACAATCAATCCAACGAGGGTTTTGCTGGGGGCTATAACAAAGCATTGAAAAGCGTGCCGGAAGAATATCTTGTGTTGTTGAATTCCGACATAGAAGTAGAGCCAGGATGGCTGGAACCGGTTGTTGACATGTGGGAGAAAGATAAAAACCTGGCAGCCGTACAACCCAAAATAAAGGACTACAACAAGAAAACCCATTTTGAATATGCCGGCGCTGCTGGTGGCTGGATCGACCGTTTTGGCTATCCTTTCTCCAAAGGAAGGATCTTTGATATACTGGAAGAAGACAAAGGTCAGTATGACCAGTCTACGCCTATTTTCTGGGCCTCAGGAGCAGCGCTTTTCATCCGACATTCGGCCTTCGATGCAGCAGGCGGTTTTGATCCCTACTTTTTTGCCCATCAAGAAGAGATCGATCTCTGCTGGAGGCTCCAGTTGGCTGGATACAGCATCAGGTCTTGTCCGGATTCGGTGGTCTATCATATCGGTGGGGGCACATTACCGAAAAATAACCCCAAAAAGGTTTTTCTCAACTTCCGGAACAACCTGATCATGCTTTGGAAAAACCTGGGAATCTGGGAAGCGCTGCGTATTCTTCCTGCCCGCTTCCTTCTTGATGCCATCAGTGCCTGGAAGAACCTGCTGGACGGACAACCCAGCTATTTCTTTGCTGTGATGAAATCCCATTTTGCCTTCATCCAATGGTTGTTATTTCAACAAAAAAAGTCCGTATTTCCACAACACAAAACCGGAAAACCAACGGGGAAATATGATGGAAGTGTTGTCTGGCAGCACTTTGGCAAGGGCAAGAAGTTGTTTTCAGAAATTATTAGTGAAGCGATTTAAAATATTACCTTTTTAACTATTTTTGCAAGGCAAAACAGCGCTATGCAACACAATACAACCCCAAGTGCAGACAACAAGGATTTCGGCAGGAACTGGGTTTCTTCTTCCCGCTTTCTTTTTCACATCCAACTTTTCGCCTTACTGGCATTCATGCTCGGTGGCTGTTATGGTCTTTACAGCATGCATTATAAGGGAAAGCCAAAGGTAGAAGTACCTGAAAGCACGCAATACACCCCTAAATACAAATAGGAAAATACTTTTTTGGATTGCATCAATTCATTATTTTTGCACCCCAATAAGTTCTTGAATATGCGGAAGTAGCTCAGCTGGTAGAGCATAACCTTGCCAAGGTTAGGGTCGCGGGTTCGAATCTCGTCTTCCGCTCAAAAATTCCATTCATTCGAATGGAATTTTTTATTTTTGGACATTACCAAGTCAGCAGCAATGCTTTTGCCCGGATGGTGGAATTGGTAGACACGCAGGACTTAAAATCCTGTTCGCCGAAAAAGCGAGTGCGGGTTCGATTCCCGCTCCGGGCAC
>JBKCOY010000085.1:0-6223 GCA_046309555.1 Chitinophagia bacterium | reverse complement strand
GTTTGCTTCCCATCGATCAGGAGTTTCTCTTTCAATTGCCAGTTCACTGCCAGGGGTGTAGCTTTTCTGATCTCTTCGTAAGGATCTGGTGCAACAAAGGTCCCTGTATCGAGAACCAATCCAAGCCATTGACTATTGAATGGTGTGATGAGTTCAAAGCATTCATCAGCAGTATGCAGGAAATCATTGTGATTTTGAATACCCAGAATGATGCCATGAGAAGCTGCAACAGGCAGGCAAGCATCTAAGGCTTTTACTATTCGATCTCTGATTTTTTTTCTTTGATCTCCTGTGCTATATGCTTTGGCTGTGAAAATCCGTAAAACAGGAGCTCCCATTTTTGCAGCTACTTCGATCCATCTTTTTACGGTATCAATCTCCTTGTTCAGTGCGGCATCATCCTCATATGAAAATTCATTTCTAACCCCTGTGCCACTGATCTCAATGCCCAGTTCATGAGCCTTTCGTTTGAATCCGAATATTTCCTCGTCGGATGGAGTTACAGGATAAGTGCTGAAATAATACCCCGTCATATCAACTGCTGAAAACCCGGTCTTTGCGCAGAAGGCAAGCACCTCATCTTTGCTGATTTGTTTTTTCATCAGCATGTCGTTGAAGGAGTAGGCGTTGAGGCTGAGGCGGAGGGAGTTGGGAACTGGGAGTTGGGAATTAGGAACTGGGAATTGGGATTTAGGAATTGGAAGTTGATCTGAGTTGTTAGACTTTTGATCATCTCCCAACTCCCATCTCCCAACTCCCAAAAACGGGATCACCGATAAAAAATCTCTTCTTTTAAATGGCATGCTATAGTGTTGACATATCAATCACGAAGCGGTACTTGATGTCACCTTTGATCATGCGCTCATAGGCTTCGTTGATGTAAGATATGTCAATTGTTTCGATCTCTGCAAAGATCCTGTGCTCATGGCAGAAGTCGAGCATCTCCTGTGTTTCCTTGATGCCGCCAATCATGGAACCAACGATGCTTCGTCTGTTCTTGATCAAAGCGAAGGGCAATACTTTGGGTTGATGTTCAGGCAATCCTACTACCAATAACTTTCCTTCAAGTCCGAGTAAATTAAGATAGGGTGTATAATCATGATCTGCAGAAATGGCATCTAACACTACATCAAAGGTAGAGTCATATGGTTTCAGTGCTTCTGCATCTTTGGCCAGAATAAAATGATGGGCGCCCAGCTTTCCTGCTTCTGCAACTTTAGATGCAGATGTAGAGATAACTGTTACCTCAGCACCGAATGCTACAGCAAACTTCACTGCCATGTGTCCGAGTCCACCCAATCCCACAACAGCCACTTTTGTTCCTGCTTTCACATTGGCAAATTTCAAGGGCGACCAGGTAGTGATGCCTGCGCAAAGCAATGGCGCCACCCCAGCGAGGTTTTCTGTTTCTTTTACATTCAGCACATATTTTTCGTCTGTTACGATCTCTGCAGAATAACCTCCGTAGGTGATATTACCAGATCCGTCTCTTTCCTTTGAATTGTAAGTGCCTGTCATCCCTTCTTCACAATATTGTTCCTGATGCGACTGGCAATTTTTGCAATGGCGACAGCTATCTACCATCACACCTACACCCACAGTTTGTCCAACTGTAAATTGTATGACAGCTGAGCCCACAGCTTTAACCCTGCCCACGATCTCATGACCTGGAACTACAGGATAGATGGTGCTTCCACCCCATTCATTGCGGGCAGTATGGATATCGCTGTGGCAAACACCACAATAGAGAATCTCAACTTCAACATCATGTGGACGAAGGTCTCTTCTGGAAATAGTGAGTGGGGCAAGCGGAGATTTGCTGTCGCTTGCCGCAAAGGCTTTGACTGTATGCATGATAAATTATTGGTTTGACGCCAGGTACTTGACCGGGTCTTTTTGGAATTCTGCTTTGCATTCAACAGAACAAAATCCATAGACCTTCCCTTCATAATGTGAGGTGTCACTAATGCCAGCAGATGTTGGCATTCCGCAGGCATAGTCCTTTGTGTTCACCACCATGTCAGTGGTGAAGTGGGAATTTTCCTGTGTGGCCATTTGAGGTTGATTGTCAGTTGGTTTCGACTGATTTTCTGTACCTTGTTGTGAGCAGGAAGCCGCAAACAAGAACATACCCAAAAGGATTTTGGTCAATTTCATTGCTTTTGATTTGATGAAGAACTACAACATTAACATTGTAAAATTCCGTTACATTGCTGAGATTACCATCAAATAGGTGCTATTTTTACATATACATGCTTTATATACCCAAAATGTGGCTGAAAAGAAGATTTTTGTTTAATGTTTCAATCCTTTTTACCCTTTTATGGGTAAACAGTACTGAAGTCCTTGCTCAGGAAAAGTCTAAGTCGCAACTACCAATTGGTGTATTTGACTCAGGAACGGGAGGGCTAACCGTGCTCGAAGCCATGCTCAATCTTGATGCTTTTAATAATGTAACTGGTCAGCCCGGAGCAGATGGGAAACCTGATTTTGAAAAAGAATATTTTCAATATTTAGCCGATCAGGCCAACATGCCTTATGGCAATTATGCCGCAGAGAACAAAACCAGATTGTTGCAGGAACATGTGATCAAGAACATGGATTTCCTGCTGAAAAACAAATATGATTTATCTCAGGCTGATGCATCCTATAAGCAAGAAGTAAAAATGCTGGTACTCGCTTGCAATACCGCAACAGCTTTTGCGCTTCCTGAAGTGCAGGATTTTGTCAAGAGAGCTAATAAAAATGTTCCAGTTGTGGGTGTGATCAATGCCGGTGTTAAAGCAGCCTTGGCTTATCAGGCAACTCATGAGAAAGGCACCATTGGCGTTTTTGCTACTGCCGGTACGGTTGCTTCTGATGGCTATCCAAAGACATTGCGAAACATGGCCAAACAATTGGGAATGTCAGAACCAAGTATTGTTAGTCAGGGTGGGTTCGGACTCGCTGATGCGATCGATCGTGATTATAGTTTTTTTGATGAAAAAGCTGCAGGCTATCGTAAAGACTATAAAGGTCCCTCAGTTGCCAACGCCACGTATCGCATTGATACGGCTTTGCTGAACGTTTACAATTTCAACAAGGCAAATAACAAGTTGCTTTGTGAGTTTGATGATAAAGGAAGATGCCTGGATGTGCAATTGAATGATCCGGAAAATTATGTGCGCTATCATCTGGTAAGTTTGTTTGAAAGAATGAGAGCACAAGGTATCACAAAGCCTATGAACACTCTAATCCTGGGGTGCACCCATTATCCCTTCATGCGGGATACAATAAAGAATCTTTTGATTGAATTATACAACCTAAAGCTGAATGGGGCCTATCCTTATCGTTCTGTGATTGCCTCACATGTTGAACTGATTGATCCTGCTGTAGAGACAGCGAAGGAAGCTTATATTGAAATGAGAAAGATTGCTCTCGGCAATACTGCATCAAAGGAAAGCAATCGCTTTTTCATCACCATCCCAAATAAGTCATTACAAGAAGCAAAGCTGCAGCAGGATGGGTGGTTCACGTACGATTATAAATACGGACGTAATGCGGGGGAAGACAAACAATATGTAAAGTTTGTTCCATTCGACAGCAAAAACATTTCAGAAGCAACTTACGATCGATTGAAACAAGCATTGCCGGCAGTATACCAGTCTGTTACTATTGCTGCGCAATCTTCAGCACCCAAACGTGGTTAGTAGCAGGTTTCAGTGAAGCTGGCAATTCCACATCATATCCTGTTGCCGTTTTTTTCCATTTTAGTTTCTTGTTATTGCCGAGGAGGGAAACAATTGCTTTTTCAGGTATTAAGATCTTGCTGAATTCGATTTTTCCGTTTTCAGGATAGTTAAACAGGAAAACATATTGCTGTTTGCCATCCTTGCTTTTGGTGAATCGGATCCTTTCGCCTTCGCCAAAGCTATTGTTCATCCGTGTTCCGTAGATGGCTTCACCATTTACGTTCATCCATTGTCCGATTTCTTTTAATCTTTGATAGGCACTGGTGTCAAATTCGCCTTCAGGAGAAGGTCCGATGTTCAATAAATAATTACCTCCCTTGCTGACGATGTCTACCAGTTTTTCGATCAACTCATTAGTGGGTTTGTATAGATCATTGGGTACATAACTCCAGCTGTTGCCCATGGTCATGCAGGTCTCCCATGGATAAGGCAATCCATTTTCAGGGATGTGTTGTTCTGGAGTAAGATAATTTTGGTGTTCTCCCGGCACTGCCCTGTCAACCACGATCAGCTTGGGTTGCTTGAGTCTTGATTTCCGAACGATCTCTGCCATATTGATGTCCTGGCTCTGCGGATTGCGGAACCACCTTGAATTATCATATACATCCAGCAATTCAGCTTTCACTTCCTCATCGGTTTTCTTACGCACCCATCCACCATCGAGCCAGAGGATATCCACTTTACCATAATCACTCATCAGCTCATCAATTTGATTGTGGGTGAAGTCGATGAATTTTTTCCATTGATCAGGATGCTTTTGTATAGAGTAATTGGCATTGCGATCGCTTGCAGGAAATTTCTTCCACCAATAGTAATCACTGTGCCAGTCGGGCTTTGAAAAATAAGCACCGATCCAGAAGTTTTCCTGACGAAAAGCATTGAACACTTCCTTGACAATATTGCTTCTAGGGTTTGCAGAAAAGGGTGTTCCCTTGTCGGTGATCTTATAATCCGTGAATTTGGTATCAAACATGCTGAAGCCATCGTGGTGCTTGGTGGTAAAGACCATGTACTTCATACCAGCCTCTTTGGCAGCGGCGGCCCATTTCTCCGGACCGAATTTCGAAGGATTGAAGGTTGTCTTTAATGCTTCATATTTCTGAACATACTCATGGTATGAATTGGCTACTCCTTTTTTTTGACCACCAACCGCCCATCCCACGTCTTCCGGACATATGCTCCAGCTTTCCACAATGCCCCATTGGCTGTATGGTCCCCAATGCATGAGCAACCCGAACTTCAGGTCCTGCCACTCTTCCAGCCTTTGCTGAATCGCGGGATTTGGATCTTTGAAATATGCCTGTTCCTGAGCATTGGCAATTTGAAGGGTGGTAAGCAGGAAGATTGCCAAAGAGATCTTGAATATTTTCATCTTCTAAATTATTTATGCCTAATTGTTATCAATGGATATAATTCTGCTGCCTCTTCCCTTGATGTCAAATGCCCTGAAATGAATTTTGCCATTGACAGGGACAGGTGATGAATAGATCGGACTGCTCATGGTGGGTTCAGTGCCATCGGTTGTATACCGTATCTGCATACCGGGCAGCTGAATATTGGCATATGCTTTGCCATCAATGATTTTCGCACCCACCGTTGGGATCCTGAAATTGACGCCACCCTGATAGTAATTCAGTTTGAATAGCTCTTGCTGGCCAACGGTATTCACAAACACAGTCCATGCATCATTATACAATGATTTTGATCTTGCCTCATCTTTGGTGGTAGCCCACTCAGGATCCGCAGCCCATGCCCTTTCAACCAGTCCAAGCATTTTCGGGAAGGCCAGGTATTCCAAATCAGCTGCACTGCGTATGTTCTCACTCCAGAGCTCACCTTGTATGCCTACAATATTTGATTTTCCATAGTCGGTTAGTTTATCTTTCCCTTGCAGTACTTTCGGATCGATGGGAACCCCAAACCGATCAACTGCTGTGTTTTTCAGGTAATCATAAGGGATGAAATAAAATGCTTTGTCAATATCCACAAATCCTCCCCAATAATATCCCACTTCATCAAAATCTTTTTGATAAGCCAGATCAAAATATAGATTGGAAACAGGGCATAAGACTACTTTGTATCCACCATTCGCAAGGCGATAGGGAAGATCTTCTGCACCCCATCCTACCACAGTGTTCCAGACATAGGTATGGAAATTGTTGTTGGCGAATTCAGGATTCACCATCATCACACGATTGCCATCCACCTTGGATTCGCGCATACCGATCTCTTCCCATCCTGACAAATACAATCCTCTTTCTTTCAGAATAGTATGTACTTTCTCCCAGTAATAGATCCAGAGATCGCTTGTCTGCTTGAATTTATCCTTCGGAAGTATTGCCAGCAATTGTTGTGCAATGGGGGATTTCTCCCAAACGCCCTGTGGCACTTCATCGCCTCCAACATGAATCGTCTTTAATGGCATCCCAGCTTCCTTGTGCATGTCTATGAATGCATCTACTGCTGTTGCGATAAAATTGTAAACGCCTGGT
>JBKCOY010000084.1:0-12522 GCA_046309555.1 Chitinophagia bacterium | reverse complement strand
GGCAAGAGCAGGGGTTTTGGGTTTGTGGACATGCCCGTAAAGGAAGAGGCGATGGATGCGATTGAAAATCTGAATGATATTAATCTTGGTAAAAAGCCATTGGTGGTAAAAGCTGCTGAAGACAGACCTTCAGGTGGTGGCGGTGGAAACAGACCAGGCGGTGGTGGTGGATTTAATCGCAGGCCCGGTGGTGGTGGTTATGGTGGAGGCGGTGGTTATAATCGCTGATCAATTAAATTCAAAATAAAAGCCCTCATGATTTAAGGGCTTTTTTGTGGAGAATACCGGGATCGAACCGGTCACCTTTTGCATGCCATGCAAACGCTCTACCAGATGAGCTAATTCCCCTGGGATTGCAAAAGTATAGTGTTTTTAGATATGAAACAAGATGGTTTTATCTCTAGTCTTTTACATGTTTGTTCATTACTTCGCCCATTAATTTTGAACTTACGGCTAAGTGATCCTCAAAGAAATCCCAACTCTAACTTCGCCTCCTCACTCATCCTGTCTTTTGTCCAGGCCGGTGTCCAGGTGATCTCCACAAAGACATCATTTATGCCTTCGATCTCCCTAATCTTTTGGTCAACATCATGGGGCAATGTTTGTGCAGCCGGGCAGTTAGGTGCCGTCAGTGTCATGATCACCTGCACATTGTTGATCGGTACTACATTGACTTCATAGATCAGTCCCAGCTCCCAGATATTCACCGGCAACTCAGGATCGAAAATGGTCTTCACCTTCTCGATCACCTCTTGTTTTATCTCTTCACTAGTCTTCATCAAATTCCTAATTCCCATCTCCCAATTCCTGATTCCCATTTCCCATCTCCTGGCTGTATATCGCCGCCTCCAACTTCATCTGCTTGATCATTGCCCTCAAACCATTTGAACGTGTCTGTGCCAGATGTGAGCTTAGCCCAGTCGTATTGAGAAACTCCAGTGGTGCATCCACAATAAACTGCGGTGCTTGTCCGCTCAACACCATGACCATCAGCGATACCAATCCTTTCACAATCATCGCATCACTGTCGCCCTCAAAATAAACCAATCCGTCTTTGTAACTGGAATGGATCCAGACACTCGACTGACAACCTTTGATCTTGTATTCTTCTGTTTTGAAAGCAGGGTCAAGAGGTGAAAGTTTTTTGCCCAGATCGATCAGGTATTCATATTTCTCTTCCCATGTTTCAAACATGGAAAAATCATCGATCAGATCCTGTTCTATTTGGAGGATGGATTTTTCTGATTTCATTATTGTAGCATGCGAAGTGCTTTCTTGAGCGCCTCTATAAAAATATCAATTTCTGCAATGGTATTATAAGCCGCAAAGGAGATCCTTGTGGTACCGACGATGCAAAGTCGCTGCATCAGTGGCTGTGCACAGTGATGACCTGTTCTTACAGCTATTCCCTGGTTGTCCAGCAAAATGGCAAGGTCCTGCGGATGAACACCATCCACCACAAAAGAGATCACACTCACTTTGTTGGGAACATCGCCTATGATTCTGACGCCTTCAATCTCTTTGAGTTTTGCTGTGGCATAAGTTAGCAGATTATTCTCATGCTCCCTGATAATGGCCTTGCCAGTTTCCTGGATAAAGTCAATGGCTGATTTCAAGGCGATGAAATCAGCAATGTTGGGAGTGCCTGCTTCAAACTTAAATGGCAACTCATTGTAAGTTGTCTTTTCAAATGTTACTTCCTTGATCATCTCACCACCACCCTGGTAGGGAGGCATTGCTTCCAACAGTTTCTTTTTCCCATACAAAATCCCGGTGCCAGTCGGACCATAAACTTTATGCCCGGAAAAAACATAGAAATCGCAATCCAAGGTCTGCACATCTATATCCAGGTGAACACTGGATTGGGCACCATCTACCAGCACATGAGCACCCTGGGCATGTGCCAAACCAATGATCTCTTCAACCGGATTGATAACACCCAGCGCGTTTGAAACGTGCACAATGGCAACCATTTTGGTTTTTTCGCTGAGCATGGAAGCGAAAGCCGCCATATCAGTTATGCCATTGTCGTCCATCGGGATGACCCTCAGAATTGCACCTTTCTGTGCTGCAATCATCTGCCATGGAACAATGTTGGCATGATGCTCTAATGATGATATGATGATCTCATCACCTTCATTCAAAAAGGCATTTCCCCAGGAATTGGCAACTAGGTTGATGCTTTCGGTTGTACCCTTGGTGTAAATGATCTCCTCAGCAAATTCCGCTCCGATGAAATGCTGTATGGTATGTCGTGTTGCTTCGAAAGCTGCAGTGGCCTCATCTGCCAGTGTATGCAGTCCACGATGAATGTTCGCATTGTATTGGGTGTAATAGGATGTCAGTGCATCGATGACCCTTTGCGGTTTCTGCGCGGTTGCTGCATTGTCGAAATACACAAGATCTTTCCCTTTTACTTTTCTCGAAAGAATGGGGAATTGATTCCTGATATTTTCTACGTTATAGGCAGCGGAATTTTCCATATTAGAAATCGAAGGAAAGTCTTTTTGAGATCAGCTTGTCGGCATAATCCCGGATAGCTTCATGTTTGATCTGATCCAGGATATCCACAGCAAATGCATGCAGCAAGAGTGCTTTGGCTTTTTGCTCAGAGATACCACGGGCTTTGAGGTAGAAGAGTGCATCTTCATCCAGTTTGCCAATGGTACAACCATGAGAACATTTTACATCATCCGCAAAAATCTCCAGCTGTGGTTTTGTATTGGCGGATGCCTGATCGCCCAACAGGATATTCTTGTTGGATTGATAGGCATTGGTTTTTTGCGCATCCTTTCTCACGAAGATCTTTCCATTGAAAACGCCCGTAGATCTTTCATCTAGGATCCCCTTGTACAATTCATTGCTGAAACAATGCGGCATGGCATTGTCTACGATCGTATGATTATCGGCCAAAGTATCGCCATTCAGGAGATACAATCCATACATGTGGCTTTCTCCATGCTCTGCTTCCATGACCATGTTGAGATTGTTCCTAACCAGCTTACCACTGAGGGTTAGCGTAACCGCATGGGTGAGACATTTGCCCAGCTGACGAATATGGGTGGTGCCGGTATGGTTACCCAATTTCCCTTCATTCTGGATCTTTACATAGTGCACAACTGAATCCTGTGCTGCACAAATTTCAATCACCTCATTGGTCAGACTTTCGCCACCACCAGTATTGATATAAGTTTCGATGAAGCTGGCCTGCGCCGCAGTTTCAACGTTCACCAGTATACGGGGCTGACTGAACACATAGCCATTAGCAGTATCAGTGAAATGATAAATAAAAACAGGTTGTTCCAGTGTTTTTCCTTTGTTTACCCGAATGTAAACACCGCCTGCTGCAAAGGCACCATTCAGCGCATTGATGCCATCGGGATGGTATTGCTGACTATGACCAAGATGCAGGTTGATGAAGTCGGCATCTTCATCACCCGCTGCAGTTTCCAGCGGTTTGACCACCAGGGATGCAGCATCTTCTTTTATCTCAGATAAAGCTGACTGATAACGGCCATTTACAAAAACAATCCTGTTGGCAGTTGATGTTCCAGGCAGTTGATGTTGATCAAGCTGTTCTTTGCTGATCACTGGATCGGTATTAACATTCAGGTTGTCTGTATAAGCATTCCTGATTCGGGTATATCTCCACTCTTCATGTTTGAGTGCAGGCAATCCAAGTCCCGCAAACATTTTCCAGTTGTCCGACTGAAACTCATGCAGTGAAGAGGCAGGATTCTCCTGCTTATCAAAAGCCTTCTTCAGATTATTGATCACTTCCATGTTACGCGGTTTCCTCTTCCAGTTCTGCTTTGATGAAATCGTATCCCTTTGCTTCCAGTTCCAGTGCCAATTCTTTTGTGCCGGAGCGAACGATCCTTCCCTTGTACAAAACATGCACAAAGTCGGGTACGATATAATCCAACAAACGCTGGTAGTGTGTTACAACCAGAAAGGCATTGTCTTTGGTTCTGAGCTGATTCACACCATTGGCTACAATGCGAAGTGCATCGATATCCAATCCAGAATCTGTTTCGTCCAATATCGCCAACTTGGGTTCCAGCATCGCCATCTGAAAGATCTCATTGCGTTTCTTCTCACCACCAGAAAATCCTTCGTTGAGCGAACGGGAGAGAAGCGATTGATCGATCTCCACCAGTTTCATTTTTTCTTTCATATTCTTCAGAAACTGAGCTGCATCCAAAGGTTCCTGTCCCAGATATTTTCTTTTCTCGTTAACAGCAGTCTTGATGAAGTTGGTGGTGCTCACACCTGGAATTTCTACAGGGTATTGAAATGCCAGAAACAATCCTTCTTTGGCCCTGTCTTCAGGCGACATTTCCAGCAGATCTTTTCCTAGAAAATCCACACTGCCTCCGGTTACCTCATAATCCTGACGTCCGGCCAATACTGAGGCCAGTGTACTTTTCCCGGAGCCGTTGGGTCCCATGATGGCATGGATTTCTCCTGGCTTGATCTCAAGGTTGATGCCTTTGAGAATTTCTTTCTCTTCAATTCTTGCCTGCAGGTTTTCGATCTTTAGCATATGCTTGTTTTGTCTTTTTATGTTGATTATCCTACGCTTCCCTCGAGGCTTATTGCGAGAAGCTTTTGTGCTTCTACAGCAAACTCCATCGGCAGCTGGTTCATAACCTCTTTTGCAAATCCATTGATGATAAGGGCTACCGCTGTTTCTGTATCGATGCCACGCTGGTTGCAATAGAAGATCTGGTCTTCACCAATCTTCGAGGTGGTGGCTTCGTGTTCAACTACAGCCGTATTGTTTTTTACTTCGATATAGGGGAAAGTATGTGCGCCACATTTATCGCCCAAAAGCAAAGAATCACATTGTGAGAAATTCCTGGAATTGCTGGCATTTTTCGCCACACTTACCAAGCCTCTGTAGGAATTCTGACTTTTACCAGCGGATATACCTTTGGAAACGATCCTGCTTCTGGTATTCTTTCCGATGTGTACCATCTTGGTGCCGGTATCGGCTTGCTGGAAATTGTTGGTGACCGCAACGGAATAGAATTCGCCAATGGAATAATCTCCTTTCAGGATTACGCTGGGATATTTCCAAGTAACGCTTGAGCCAGTCTCAACCTGGGTCCAGGATATTTTGGAATGATCGCCGGCACAGATGCCGCGTTTTGTAACAAAGTTGTAGATACCTCCTCTGCCTTCCTTGTCACCCGGATACCAGTTCTGCACCGTGGAGTATTTCACTTCTGCTTTTTCCATCGCCACGATCTCAACAACTGCGGCATGCAACTGGTTCTCATCACGCATGGGTGCTGTGCATCCTTCCAGATAGCTCACATAGCTTCCTTCTTCTGCTACGATCAGGGTCCTTTCGAACTGACCGGTATTGGCTGCGTTGATGCGGAAGTATGTAGAGAGTTCCATCGGGCAACGAACGCCTTTGGGGATATAGCAAAAAGAACCATCACTGAAAACAGCAGAGTTCAGAGCGGTGAAGAAATTATCGGTAGCAGGCACCACAGAACCCAGGTGCTTGCGGATCAGTTCAGGATGTTCTTGTATTGCGTCGCTCATGGAACAGAAGATAACGCCCACTTTGGAAAGTTCTTCCTTGAAAGTAGTGGCAACAGAAACACTGTCGATTACCGCATCTACAGCTACGCCGGAGATTCGCTTTTGCTCATCAAGGGAAATGCCTAATTTTTCGAAGGTCTTGCGCAGTTCCGGATCGATTTCATCGAGACTATTGGGGGCTATTTTCTGCTTGGGAGCAGAATAGTAGATGACGTCCTGGTAATTGATGGCAGGGTACTGTACATTGGGCCAGTTGGGTTCCTCCATGGTCAGCCAATGACGATATGCCTTGAGCCGATACTCCAGCATCCATTCCGGTTCATTCTTCTTGGCAGAAATGAAACGGACAATGTCTTCACTCAGGCCTTTTGGCGCCTCATCAGCCTCAATATCGGTTACAAATCCATATTTGTATTCCGAGGAGGTTATCTGTTCTAATATGTCTTCATTTTCCTCTGGCATACCGGTTTCATTTTGGAAGCGCAAAATTCCGCTTTTTAACCCTACTTAAAAAGCCAATTTGCAGTTTCGGGATAGATTGTGGGTGATTTTTCCCGATATCGTAACAACCGCCCATCCCTTTGGTTCATTTGAGGTGCATCACCACATATTCCGGTATAAAGGATCAGGATGCTTTCAATTGCCCCGGACTAAAGTCCGGGGAACTCTTGCTTTGATCTCACTTTATGATTAGATTTGGGTAAATCATGTGAATGGACAAAGGTTGGTTACAGGATTTTTACAGACAGCAAATAGGGGGAGAATCCCGGGTTTTTCAGTCTCCAGGCAGAATCAACCTCATAGGGGAGCATACCGACTATAATGGCGGTTTTGTGATGCCGGCAGGAATTGATAAGTCCTGTTACCTGGCCATCGGAGTAGCTGAAGGGGATTGTACCCTTATCGCATACGACATGAACGAAAAGATCAGTTTCAACAATTGTCCTACTGATCTTTCCTCCAACCACTGGATCAACTACCTGATGGGGGTGAGATGGGCTTTTGAAAAACGAGGTGTGAAGATCCCACACATGAACATGCTGATCAGGTCGGATATCCCCATCGGGGCCGGTCTCAGTTCTTCCGCTGCATTGGAATCTGTGGTGGCACATGCTTTTAACACACTTTTTGGTGCAGGCTTTTCTAAAATGGAGCTGGCCAAAATTGCACAGGAAGCAGAGAATGAATACGTGGGATTGAAATGTGGCATCATGGATATGTTTGCGAGCATCCATGCTAAAAAAGATCATGCTATTCAATTGGATTGTCGATCTCTAGATTTTGAATATGTTCCCCTGCAAATGGATGACATCAGCATCCTGCTTTTTGATACCTGTCTGAAGCACGAACTGGCATCATCTGCCTATAACCAGCGAAGAGAAGAATGTGAGTCTGTTGTGAAATATTTGCAGCATAAAGGAGAGCCTGTGCAAACGCTGCGCGATGTTTCCTGGTCGATGCTTCAGTCAGCAAAAACTGAAGTTGATCCTGTTGCTTTCAAAAGAGCATCATTTGTACTCGCTGAAAATGAACGTGTGTCTGCATTTGCCGATGCGATGAAAAAAGGGGATTGGACAAAAGCTGGTCAACAAATGGCCGGTTCGCATGTCGGATTGAGGGATGACTATGAAGTGAGTTGTCGGGAACTGGATCATCTTGTGGATGCTGTTGGCGGAGATGAAGATGTCTTGGGGGCAAGGATGATGGGGGGCGGATTTGGAGGTTGCACCATCAATCTTGTAAAAACATCACAACTCGAAAGGATCATTGAAAAAACAAGTGTATCATACAAGAATGCTTTTGGTGTTGAACCAAAACATTATATTGCAACCACAGGCAATGGTGCCTGTGAATTATAATTTTATACATGAGAAGATTGCTTGCCATGGTCTTGTCAGTTGCGGCAGGACTTTCCTCTTGCGTCATCACACCAGATAAAATGGAACAAGCCCCCATTGATCCGAAACGAGCAGAGGCTTTTGCTGCAAAAGACAGCAATGGACATGCAATCCAGCTCTATACCTTGCGCAATAAAAATGGCATGACAGTGGAATTGTCTAACTATGGCGCCACTATTGTTTCCATCAATGTGCTGGACAAAAATGGCAAGGTGGAGAATGTAACCCTGGGCTATGATGATCATGCTGGATTGGCCTCAGGCACTTCCTATTTTGGATGTGTAGTGGGTAGATATGGTAACCGAATAGCAAAAGGAACTTTCAACATCGATGGTGTGGAATATCATGCGCCATTGAACAACGGCTTGAATACATTGCATGGAGGAATAAACAGTATCGATAAACAGGTTTGGAAGGCGAGGGTGATGAATGATGCCATTGCATTTAGTATCACTATCCCTGATGGTCAGAATGGATATCCTGGTAACCTGAAGCTAAAGGTTGTTTATTCGCTGCGTGAAGACAATAGTCTGGCCATTGATTACACAGCATCAACGGATAAATCAACAGTCATCAATGTTACCAATCACGCTTATTTCAATCTGTCTGGCGATCCATCCAGAAAAAATCTTGATCATGAATTGATGATCAATGCCGATCGTTTTACACCGGTTGATAGCACCTTGATTCCTACCGGTGAACTGAGACCCGTCAAGGGAACTCCATTTGATTTCACCATAGCCAAAGCGATTGGAAAAGATATCGAAGCGGATGACGAGCAATTGAAATTTGGTGGCGGCTATGATCACAATTTTGTGCTGAATACAAATTCAAAAAATGTTCCTGCTGTTGTGGTAAAGGAAAAAACATCCGGAAGAATGATGGAGGTTTTTACAACGGAGCCAGGGATTCAGTTTTATACCGGCAATTTTTTAAACGGAGCAGAAAAGGGCAGGGGTGTGGCGTATCAACATAGAACCGGATTTTGCCTGGAAACACAGCATTTTCCAGACTCTCCAAATCAGCCTGCATTCCCAACAACATTGCTCAAACCCGGTGAAACTTTCAAAAGCCAGACGATCTATAAATTTGGACTCATTGCTGAGTGATGATTATTTAAATTGATACATACTTCACTACATGAAATATCTCCTTGGTTTTGATATAGGTTCTTCGTCTGTGAAATGTGCATTGCTATCTATTGATACAGGTGAATGCATTGGAACAGCATATTCTCCATCCTCAGAAATGGTGATCAATGCTCCACAACCGGGTTTTGCAGAACAGGATCCGGAAAACTGGTGGAGGGAGTTGAAGAATGCCATGGCCATGTTACAGGATGAATGCGATTTCAGAAAGGATGAAGTGGCAGCCATCGGGATATCCTATCAGATGCATGGACTCGTGGCAGTTGATCGTGATGGCAATCCTGTTAGACCTTCTATCATTTGGTGTGATAGCAGAGCAGTTGCAATTGGCAACAAGGCCTTTGATGCGCTGGGGGAAGAATTCTGTCTCACGCATTATCTCAATTCTCCCGGTAATCTCACTGCTTCTAAATTAAAGTGGGTAAAAGACAACCAGCCGGATGTTTATGCAAAGATCCACAAGGTCATGTTGCCTGGTGATTATATCGCCTATAAACTCACCGGCGAAATGCGTACAACACAATCGGGTTTGTCGGAAGGTATTATGTGGGATATGCAAAACGAAGGTGTTGCCATTGATCTGCTGAATTATTATGGTATCGATGAAAGATTGTTGTGTAATACGGTTCCACAATTTGGTGAGCAAGGTTTTTTGACTGCTGAAGCAGCTGCAGCCTTGGGATTGCAGGAAGACATCCCGGTCTGCTATCGTGCCGGTGATCAGCCAAACAATGCGTATTCGTTGAACGTATTAAAGCCAGGAGAAATTGCTGCAACTGCAGGTACATCCGGTGTAGTGTATGGTGTGATCGATCAGCCCAATCATGATCCTGCCTCGAGGGTCAATACTTTTTTGCATGTCAATCATCAGCCAGATGCAAAACGATATGGTGTGTTGTTGTGCATCAACGGAACCGGCATTCTCAACAGCTGGCTGCAGAAAAATATATTCAATGGACTTTCATATCCGGAGATGAACAAGTTGGCATCAACAGTTCCGGTAGGTTCAGAAGGACTGCTCTGTTATCCCTTTGGCAATGGTGCAGAAAGGGTGTTGGAGAATGCGGATCCGGGCTCAATGATCCGTAATCTGCATTTTAACAGACATAATCGTGCACACCTGGCAAGGGCAGGTCAGGAGGGAATTGTTTTTGCTTTATTCTATGGCATTGAAGTGATGATGAAAATGGGACTTAACATCAGCACCGTGCGCGCTGGTAAGGCGAACATGTTCCAGAGCGAGATCTTTGCGGAAGCTTTTGCCAACACCAGCGGCGCAACCATAGAGCTCTTCAACACGGATGGGGCACAAGGCGCTGCAAGGGCTGCCGGGGTTGGGGCTAAAATTTTTGCCAGCACCGATGAGTCTTTCAGGGGGCTGAAAGTGTTGTCGCGCATCGAACCGCAGTCGCAGTTGAAAGAACAGTATACGTTAGCATACCAGCATTGGAAAGAAAACTTTAAACAATAAACATAAACCATAGATCATGTCAGTTACACTCGGAAACAAGGAATTCTTTCCCGGAATAGGAAAGATACAGTATGAAGGAAGAACATCAGACAATCCGCTTGCGTACAAATGGTACAATGAGGACCAGATCGTTGCTGGAAAAACCATGAAGGAGCATTTCAAATTTGCAGTGGCCTATTGGCATAGCTTCTGCAATACCGGTGCCGATCCTTTTGGTCCGGGTACCAAAAGATATGCTTGGGACAGTGCTGCTGATGCTGTTGAAAGAGCAAAAGACAAGATGGATGCTGCGTTTGAATTCATTACCAAGCTGGGTATTCCTTACTATTGTTTTCATGACATTGACCTCGTAGATGAAGGATCCAGCTTGTCTGAATACGAAAGCAACCTGGCGGCCATTGTTGATTACGCTGGACTCAAGCAAAAAGCCAGTGGTGTGAAATTGCTTTGGGGTACTGCAAACGTCTTTTCAAATCCACGTTACATGAACGGTGCCAGCACCAATCCGGATTTTGCTGTGGTGGCACATGCTGCAACACAAGTAAAGAACGCATTAGATGCTACAATCAAATTAGGCGGTGAGAATTATGTTTTCTGGGGTGGAAGAGAAGGTTACATGACTTTGCTCAATACAGATATGAAGAGGGAGCAGGAGCACTTGGCACGCTTCCTGCACGCAGCGAAAGACTATGCCCGCAAGAATGGGTTCAAGGGTACTTTCTTCATCGAACCCAAGCCCTGTGAACCAACCAAACATCAGTATGATTATGATTCAGCAACGGTTATTGGTTTCCTTCGACAGCATGGACTGGACAAGGATTTTAAATTGAATGTGGAAGTGAATCATGCAACATTGGCTGGACACACTTTTCAGCATGAGTTGCAGGTGGCTGCCGATGCCGGAATGCTTGGTAGCATAGATGCCAACAGGGGGGATTCGCAGAATGGATGGGATACTGACCAATTTCCGATGAATCTGAACGAGTTGGTGGAGTCGATGCTGATCATCCTGGAAGCCGGTGGCTTTGGTGGCGGTGGTGTCAACTTTGATGCCAAGATCAGAAGGAATTCAACTGACATGGAAGATCTGTTTTATGCACACATCGGGGGAATGGATTCATTTGCCCGAGCATTGGTGGTAGCCGATAAAGTCTTGCAGGAATCCCCCTACAAGGAGTTCAGGAAAAACCGGTATGCTTCCTTTGATTCAGGTGAGGGCAAGCGTTTTGAGGATGGGTTATTGGGCTTGGAGGATCTCAGGTCATTTGCTTTCGCACATGGAGAGCCTAAATCGACCAGCGGCAGGCAGGAGTGGCTGGAAAATATTATAAATCAGTATATATGATCTGGTAGAATTACGCAAAGAAGGAGCTGATTGATTTTTTTTAATTACGGGCCTATTTTTTGAACCATATCAAAAAATAGGCCTTTTTTAATCTTTGTTTAAGTAATTCATCAAAAACGCCTATAATTATTTAGCATAAATGTTAAAAAATATTTAACATTGTAGCGATTTAAACTGCGTAGACGGTAGTTTAGGTCTATTTTTTAACCAATAAATAACGTCAAACATGAGAAAATTGGCCTCTGTGCTGGCGATCTGTTTGCTTTTTGGCATGACAGCATTCGCCCAGACAAGAACCGTTTCAGGTGTCGTTAAAAGTGACAAAGGTGAGTCAATCGCCAATGCCACCGTGACCGAATCGGGAACCAATAATGCCGTGAAAGCAGACGCTTCCGGTAATTTCAAGATCACAATCCAGGCAAAGGGTCAGCTTAGTGCATCTGCCACAGGATTCAAATCAAAAGTTTTCAACGTTGCAGGTAACAACACCACGTTGATCCTTGTTACTGCAGAGACAGAAATGCAGGAAGTTGTTGTAACTGCCTTGGGTATCCAGAAGCAGCCACGCCAGCTCGGATATTCCACAGCCAAAGTTTCCGGTAAGGAAATCACTGCTGCCAGAGCTGTCAACATCCAGAATGGTCTTACCGGTAAGGTTTCTGGTTTGAACGTCGCCACTGTAAATAATGGCGTTTTCGCTGATACCAGGATTACCCTTCGCGGTATCCGTTCACTGACAGGTAACAACCAGCCCCTCCTTGTTGTGGATGGTGTTCCGGTAGCGCTTGGCTTCCTGAACAGGATCAACCCCAATGATGTGGATGATATCAACATCCTGAAAGGAGCATCTGCTGCCTCTCTATATGGCCCGGATGGTGTGAATGGTGTAATCATTGTTAAGACAAAGAGAGGAACCAAATCTGGTAACCCCGTTGTAACCATCAGCAATACTACCCAGTTTGAAAAAGTGCTCTTCCTTCCCAAGTTCCAGAAGCAATTCGGACAGGGTTCAGGTGTAGATATCAATGGTATTGGTGTTTATGACCCGGTAGAGAACCAGCAATACGGAACAGAGTTTGATGGATCAGAAGTTGAACTGGG
>JBKCOY010000083.1:0-17110 GCA_046309555.1 Chitinophagia bacterium | reverse complement strand
CAGATGGGTGAGATACATTTCTCACATCCTGAATTCCACAAGCGTGAGGGAACATTGATGAGCAGTCGCAATGCCACCCGCAAAGATTTTGAAGAAGTGATGCAAATGATAAGAGATCGATCCATCAATCCACTTGTCATGATTACCCATAGAATGAATTTTGAAGAGTTGGGGGATCGGTTTTCGTCATTGATGGATCCTGCTCAGAAAGTAGTTAAGGCCATGGTTTCATTATAAAAATGCAATAGTGTTACCTTCGCAGGGTGACGTACTTCAAACTGGTTCTTGTTGCCATCATGTGGGGTGGTACCTTCATTGCCACCAAAATGGCTTCTGAAGTTTTCGGTTCTTTCACTGGAGCGTCTTTTCGATATCTCTTTGCGCTGGTCTTCATGATCCCCTTGATGTTGTGGAAAGATCCCCGCGCTTTCAGAATCACCCGTAAGCAATTCAAACAATTGCTCATACTGGGTGCGTCAGGAATATTTGCGTATAGTTTTTTCTTTTTTAATGGGCTTCGTTTGGTAGCAGCCAGTCATGGTGCGCTGATTGTTGCACTCAATCCTGTTCTCGTTTTGATCATGACCGCAGTGATGGGAAAGGAAAAAATCAGCGGGTTGAAAGTTATTGGCATCATCGTCTCGTTGGCAGGTACTTCAATGGTCATTGCTCGGGGAAATTATGCGGATCTGTTTTCCATGTTCAGCTGGGGAGATGCCTTCATGTTGGGATGTCCCATATCATGGGCATTTTACACGTACTTCGCCAAGGATGCATTAACGGACACAACGCCTTTGCAAGCTTCCACATGGGCCATCATGCTGGGACTATTGCTGATATTGTTTTTTGTGCCATCTGAAACCTTTCCAACAACGGTAAAGCCGGAAGTCTGGCTGGCACTTTTTTATCTTGGTTTCTGTGGCTCTGTGCTGGGATTTGTTTGGTACTACGAAGGAATCAAAAATATTGGGCCATTGAAAACCTCAGCTTTCAATAATCTGATTCCCATTTTTGCCATGATCCTTTCGGTTGTGCTGTTGGGAGAAACCATTCATGGGTATATGATCTATGGTTCTATTCTTGTGATCGGAGGTGTTTACCTGATCAATCGGGTTTAATTGGTTTTACCCGGGTAAACTTTCAACGCTTCTTCCAGACAATCCATGGCAGCATTGATGTCGTCATTGTTGATCACATAGGCCAGTCTTACTTCATTCTTTCCCAATCCTGCTGTTTCATAAAAGCCACTGGCTGGCGCCAGCATAACAGTTTGTCCGTTGTATGAAAAAGATTCCAGCAGCCATTGACAAAAACGATCTCCATCATCAATGGGAAGCCTGGCGATCACATAAAAAGCTCCGCCTGGAGTAGGGCAAAATACACCTGGTATAGCATTGAGTCGGCTTACGATCAGGTCGCGCCTGGATCGATAGGCTGCTTTCGGTTCATTGAAATAATCATCCGGCAGATCCACAGCGGCTTCACCCATGATCTGGGCCAGTCCGGGTGGACTCAACCTTGCCTGGGCAAGTTTCAAAGCAGCGCCATAAACTTCCTTGTTATGGGTGATGAATGCGCCAATGCGGGCACCGCAGGCAGAATATCTTTTTGAGATCGTGTCCATCAGGATCACATGATCAGCAATTTTATCGAGCTGCATGGCACTGGTGAATTCACCATCATAACAGAATTCGCGGTAGGCTTCATCTGAAAATAAAAAAAGCTGATGTCTGAGGCAGATATCTTCAAGTGCCTCCAGTTCTGTTTTGCTGTACAAATAACCTGTAGGGTTATTAGGATTGCAAATCAGGATCGCCCTGGTTTTTTCAGAAATGAGCTGTTCAAAAGTATCAATGGTTGGCAGTGCGAATCCATTTTCAATGGATGCCGTGATCGGTACAATCTTCACGCCTGCCATCATGGCAAAGCTTTTGTAATTGGCGTAGTAGGGTTCAGGCACAATGATCTCATCACCCGGATCGAGACATGCCATCATCCCGAAAACAATGGCTTCACTGCCTCCTGCGGTAACGATGATCTCTTCATGGGTGATCCCGATTCCTGCCTTTTGATAATATTGTACCAGTTTTTTTCGGTAGGATTCGTTCCCTGCGCTATGGCTGTAGGCAAGTACTTTTATGTTGGCATCTTTTACCGCCTTGATAATTGAAGGGGGAGTTTCAATATCAGGCTGACCGATGTTCAGGTGATGCACAGTTACTCCTTTTTTCTTTGCTGCTTCGGCAAACGGAACCAGCTTCCTGATGGGGGAGGGGGGCATTTTTTCCCCTCTTTTAGAACATTTTAACATAAAGCGAAATTAGTCAAATTGGTATCATTGGGAACAATAACTAAATTTGGGTAACGTTAATAATGTATATGAAGACTTACTTCCTCAGTTTACTGGTTTTGGCTGCCTTTTCAATCCCTACGTGGGGAAATGCACAAATCAATGCAGCAGAAACACAGCAGGCTAAACTGGCAATCAATGAAATGGTTCATGATTTCGGGAAGATCCCCCAGGGGAAGCCGGTTTACTACAATTTTATAGCAAAAAATGTTTCTTCTTCATCAGTGATAATTGAAACCGTACAGGCCTCATGTGGTTGCACCACCCCTGAGTGGAGCACTGAACCCATTCAGACAGGCGGCAGTTCAATCATCAAAGTTGGGTATAATGCCGCTGCTCCCGGATATTTTGAAAAAACGATCTCCGTTGCCTATGCCGGCGGTAATAACATTCTGCTCACCATCAAGGGTGAGGTATGGAAAACGCCGGATCAACCTGCACCCCTCAACAAATCCATTGCCTTCTTGAAGACACTCAAAAATTCTGAAATCAAAAAACCTTAATTTTATAAAATAAAAACAAGCACATGAAAAAGTTGATGTTAACATTGTTGGTAGCTGGACTCGGCATCGCCGGATTCTCACAAAATGCCATTAAAAAAGCAGAAGATGTAGTGAAATTCAAGGAGATCAGGTATAATTTCGGAAAGATCAAACAAGGTGTTCCCGTTACGCATGATTTCGCATTCACCAATATTGGGGCTGAACCCGTGATTATTGAAACGGCCAGTGCTTCCTGCGGTTGTACTACACCTACCTGGCCACAACAGCCAGTCATGAAAGCAAAAGAGGACAAGATCAAGGCTGGATTCAATGCAGCAGCTCCTGGTCCTTTTGAAAAGACAGTATTCGTGAAGATCAAGGGCGTGGATGTTCCTTTCGAACTCAAGATCGCAGGTGAAGTGCTTTCCGCAGCCGATTTCGACAAGCAGGTTAAGAAGTAATTTTCTCCGATAAATTCCAGGGGCGAATGACCTTTTGGGGTGAAGTTTTTAACACTTTCTCCCAAGAGGTTTTTCTCCCCTTTTTTTATTCAAAAATGGGGTAGTTTTGTTTTATGGACCCCCTCCAGCTTAGTGAACAGGAACAGGCAGAAGCACTTTCGTATGAGGCTTTCCGGCAAACTGTCATAAACGACTATACATTGGCGCATCGCAGTCGCCAGGCCAGTCTGATGGGTAGAAAGGAAGTGCTGACAGGAAAGGCTAAGTTTGGCATTTTTGGGGATGGTAAAGAAGTGCCACAGGTGGCCATGGCAAAGTTTTTCAAGCCAGGAGACTTTTACGCTGGATATTATCGGGATCAAACCTTTGCTTTCGCAACAGGTGCTGCCACCATCCATCAGTTCTTTGCCCAGCTGTATGCCGATCCTGATCCCGCCCATGATCCACATAGTGCTGGCAGGAACATGAACAATCACTATGGATCTCCTTTTCTGGATGAAAATGGAGAATTCCTGGATCTTGCCAAGCATCGTAATCTGGCCAACGGAATGGCCCCAACCGCCGGGCACATGCCCAAGGCACTTGGGTTGGCCTATGCTTCCAAATTGTTTAGAAAGGTGGATGTGCTGAAGGACCTGAGCCAGCTTTCTCAACAAGGTGATGAAGTTTGTTTCTGTACCATAGGCGATGCCTCTACCAGTGAAGGGCATTTTTGGGAAACGATGAATGCCGCTGCTGTATCTCAGGTTCCCCTGGCAGTTTTTGTTTGGGATGATGGCTATGGCATTTCCGTTCCAAAAGAATTTCAAACAGTTAAGTCCTCCATTTCCGAAGCACTATCCGGATTTGAAAAGGAAAGAGGAACAAACGGAATGTTGATATACAAAGTGAAGGGTTGGGATTATGCTCAGCTATGTGAAGTGTTTGAAGAAGGTATCTCTATCGCCAGAAAAGAACATGTTCCTGTACTCTTTCATGTTGATGAGCTGACGCAGCCGCAAGGGCATTCTACCTCAGGAAGTCATGAGCGATACAAATCCTCTGAGCGCTTGCAGTGGGAGAGAGAATGGGATTGTCTGGTCAAAATGCGAAGCTGGATACTGGAGAACGGCTTACTCACAGAAGAGGAGGTTGATGATCTGGAAGAAAATTCAAGAAAATATGTTGTTGAATGCAGGCTTGAATCCTGGAACCTCTATGAAGAGCCCATACTTGAGCAGAAAAAAGAAGCCCTGAAATTGATTGGAGCCGCTTCTGCAAAATTAAATCTTGACCAACTCAATGCAGTATACTCGGAATTGAATGGCAATCCCTTGCCATTCAGAAGGGATATCATGAGCGCAATTTTCAGGGCTATTCATTTCTCTGGTAATGGAGCAGAAGCAGAGGGTCTCCGCAATTATTATGAATCGCTGAAGCAACTCAACAAATCAATATTCAATTCACACCTTCATTTTGCTGAATTTGGCAATCCCAACGCAGTATTGCCTGCATTGCAGTACGAAGAGGATGCTCCACTTCTCAATGGATATGAGATCCTGAATAAGTTCTTCGATGCATTGTTCTCAACCAACGCCAGAGTGGTAGCTTTTGGTGAAGATGTGGGTAAGATAGGAGACGTGAACCAGGGTTTTGCAGGTCTGCAACAGAAATATGGTGCAGAGAGGATATTTGATACGGGCATCAGAGAGCTTACCATCATTGGACAGGGAGTAGGCATGGCCATGCGTGGACTAAGGCCCATCGCAGAAATCCAATATCTGGATTATCTTTTGTACGGCATTACCACCATGAGTGATGATGCAGCAAGTTTGCATTATCGTTCTGCAGGCACCCAGATTGCACCATTGATTGTAAGAACCCGAGGTCACAGGCTTGAAGGGATATGGCATAGTGGTTCTCCAATGGGACTGCTGATCAATGCACTGAAAGGTTTCAGGCTATGTGTTCCCCGCAACATGGTGCAAGCAGTAGGTTTCTACAATGCACTGCTGGCTGAAAAGGAACCCGGACTCGTGATCGAAAGCCTTAATGGATACCGTTTAAAAGAAAAATTACCATCCTCTCTATTGCACTATGTTTTGCCTTTTGGTATTCCGGAGATAATGAAGGAAGGGAATGATCTTACCATTGTTTCATATGGTTCTACACTGAGACTCGTGATGGAAGCAGCTGAAATGCTGGGCGCACTGAATGTTGATGTTGAGGTCTTAGATGTGCAGACCCTTTTGCCTTTTGATGTTCAAAATAAAATATTGGAATCTCTTAAGAAGACCAATCGTATCATGTTTGTAGATGAGGATGTTCCGGGAGGAGCCACATCCTTCATGTATGCAGATGTGATGGACAGACAGGGAGGTTACCGTTGGTTAGATGCTGCTGCCCGCATACTTTGTGCTCATCCTCATCGTCCTGCTTACGGAAGCGATGGGGATTATTTTTCTAAACCCAATGTAGAAGACATTGTGGCTTTAGCGTTGGAAGTGATGGCAGAATAACAAACCCCATCACGTCAAATAGTAAATAACCGATAGGATTATTTCAGGTTGTGAAAAACTTTTTGAACATCGTCGTCCTGTTCCAGTTTGTCAACCAGCTTCAATACTTCCTGTGCTTCCTCTTCACCAAGCTCAACTGCTGATGATGGGATCCATTCTACTTCTGCGCTTAACGGGTTCAGATTTTTTTCTTCAAGTGCTTTTTGCATGTTCCCGAAATCGTTGAAAGCACAGCGAATCACGAGGACTTCTTCACCTGAATCATTTACACTTTCACCCAGTTCTTCCAATCCGAAATCGATCAGCTCTAGTTCCAGTTCGTCGGGACTCAACCCTTCGTTTTTCAGTTTGAATACACCCATTTTTTTGAACTGAAAACTCACACTGCCACTGGTGCCCATTGCGCCATTTCCTTTGTTGAAGTGAGATTTGATATTGGCGACAGTGCGTACATGATTGTCAGTTGCTGTTTCAACCAGCACAGCTACACCATGTGGTGCATATCCTTCGTACAGGATCTCTTCGAAGTTATCCATCTCCTTACCGGTTGCTCTTTTGATCGCAGCTTCAACACGGTCTTTGGGCATGTTGACACTTTTCGCGTTTTGAAAACAACGACGAAGTGCCGGATTTGTATTGGGATCTGGTCCGCCTGCCTTAACGGCTATGGCAATTTCTTTTCCAATTCTGGTGAACTGCTTTGCCATTCTGTCCCAGCGGGCAAACATGGCGTGTTTTCTAACTTCAAAAATCCTTCCCATGGTGAATTAATCTGTTGGTTTGCAAAGGTAAGTCAGTTTCCCTAATTCACATCTCTCTATGATATACATGTCAGTGATGGATGCTACTGGGTAAGCATAAAAAAGCCCCTCTTGAAGGGGCTTTCTTATGTGGAAATGGTACTTATTAGGCGTTAAGTTTACTTTTGTTTTTGCTGTACAGGAAATAAACAACAAGACCCACCGCCATCCAGCCAAACGCAACTTTCAGGGTCTGTGCATCCAATCCCACAATCATTGCCGTGCAGATCAGAGCTCCGAGTACGCTGACCACAGGAGCGATTGGTGTTTTGAAGGGGCGCTCGATATTTGGTGCTTTAACACGCAGAATCCAAACGCCGATGCTCACCAATACGAAGGCAAAGAGGGTTCCGAAACTGGTCAGGTCACCGGCAACGTGCCCGGGTACAAATGCAGCAAATCCTCCTACAAACAGGAAAAGGATCATGTTCGATTTGTACGGTGTTTTGAATTTGGGATGAAGATCACCGAAAGCTTTGGGAATCAGACCATCATTGCTCATGGTATAGAAGATGCGGCTTTGACCCATCAGCATCACAAGGATCACCGATGAGAAACCAGCGAGGATAGCTACTGTTACTGCAGTAGCAAGCCATTTGTACTCCGTCATGTAAGTGGAGATGGTATAGGCAACAGAAGCTTCTCGTCCTTTTTCAGGATCCACAAACTCCTTCCAGTTTGTAACACCGGTGAGTACGTGTCCGAACAGAATATACAAGATGGTACATACCACGAGAGATCCGAGGATTCCGATAGGCATGTCGCGCTTTGGATTCTTGGCTTCCTGCGCTGCTGTGGAAACGGCATCAAAGCCAATGAAAGCAAAGAATACAATTGCTGCTCCACCCAATACACCGCCCCAGCCATGTTTGTTCCATCCGCTGTAGTCGGCAATGACTTTCCCTGCCTGGTCTACAACAGCTGGTTCATTTGCCGGAATCAGATAAGGTTCATAATTGGATGCATCAATGAATTGCCATCCAATGGCAATGAATATCAGCACTACTGCAACCTTGATGAAAACAATGATGGCATTCACCAGCGCAGATTCCTGCGTTCCTTTGATCAGCAAAAGGGTAAGCAAAAGCAGAATGACCAATGCGGGAGCATTCATCATGCCTTTGTGAAGTATGCCGGCAGAATCCGTATAACTTTCAAAAGGAGAATGGCACCATTCATAGGGGATGCCACCTCCCATCAGCTTGTTCAGGTATTCACTCCAGGCAATGGAAACCGTTGCGGCTCCGAGTGCATATTCCATGATCAGCGCCCATCCGATGATCCAGGCTACCAGTTCACCCATGGTAACATAAGAATAGGCGTATGCGCTTCCTGCGATTGGAATCATGGAAGCAAATTCAGCATAACAGAGACCTGCAAAAGCACATCCTACTGCTGCAACAATAAAGGAAAGGGTCACGCCCGGGCCCGCTGCCTGTCCGGCAGCAGCTGCAGTTCTCACAAAAAGACCTGCTCCGATAATGGCACCAATGCCCAATGCGATGAGGTTTCCAGCACCCAGGGTGCGCTTAAGTCCTTTTTCGGAATCCGCGGCTTGAGAAAGCAGCTGGTCCAATGATTTTCTTCTGAATAAACTCATGACAATTTTTTTGGTTGAAGAGTTGTATAAGGGCCGTAAAATAGCCAATAATTCCATTTGTTGCATCTTTTATTTAGGCCTTCAAATAAAATTTCCAAATCCGTCCAAATCCACTATTTTACAAATCCTACCAACTGCTTTTACTATGAAAGGTTCTTCCGGCAAGCTTACCATTTACATTTTGATCGCCATGGTGCTGGGTATTCTGACAGGATATCTGGTCCATGTAAATGCTGCGCCTGAAACCATCAAAACTTTTTCATCCAACATAAAGTTGCTCACCACCATTTTTCTGCGTCTGGTACAAATGGTGATTGCACCGCTGGTGTTTACCACACTGGTTGTCGGAATTGCCAAACTGGGTGATCTTGGTGCTGTGGGTAGGGTTGGGGGGAAGGCCATGCTCTGGTTCATTACGGCATCACTGGCAAGTCTTCTCCTGGGTATGGTGCTGGTGAATTTTTTCCAGCCTGGTGCGGCCATCAACCTCAGTAACGCTGATGTTGAAGGGGCGAAGGACCTTATTGGCAAAACACAAGAGTTCTCCTTACAGAAATTCATTGAACACGTTTTCCCTAAGAGTGTATTTGAAGCCATGGCTACCAACGAGATCTTGCAGCTCGTGGTGTTCAGCATATTCTTTGGGGTTGGCACAACAGCGTTGGGAGAGAAAGGTAAAGTGATCGTGAAAGCATTGGATGCAGCGGCACATATTATATTGAAGGTTGTGGGTTATGTGATGAATTTCGCTCCGTTGGGCGTTTTTGGTGCCATCGCGGCTGTGATTGCCACTAAGGGATTGGAAGTGTTTTCTTTTTACGGACAATACCTCTTTGCATTTCTGATCGGCATTGCTGCCCTTTGGGTGTTGCTCCTTACCGTTGGCTACTTGATCCTGGGCAAAAGATTGCGTGAATTGCTAAGGGTTATTTCACAGCCCTTGCTGATCGCATTCAGTACTACCAGCAGTGAGGCTGTTTTCCCCAAACTTACCACCGAGCTTGAGCGTTTTGGTTGCAAGGATAAGATTGTTTCCTTCATTCTTCCTTTAGGATATAGTTTCAACCTCGATGGCAGCATGATGTACATGACGTTTGCCTCTCTGGCCATAGCGCAGGCATATGGTATTCAACTCGACATGGGTACTCAGCTCACCATGTTGCTCGTTCTGATGCTCACCAGCAAAGGAATTGCCGGTGTGCCAAGAGCCTCATTGGTAGTGGTTACGGCCACTTGTGCAATGTTCAATATTCCACCTGAAGGCATAGCACTCATCATTCCTATTGATCATTTTTGTGATATGTTCAGAACCATGACCAATGTAGTGGGCAATGCACTGGCAACTACTGCTGTAAGCAAATGGGAAGGAGAACTCGAACCGGCAACTGTAGATGAAGTTGCATAAAAACTATTGAGGCATGATTGAATTGGCGATACATATGAAGGACTTGCTGAACCCGGAGTTTTATATTCAACATGGGGGTGTCTGGTTATTTTTGTTCATCGTATTTGCAGAAACGGGTCTTTTTGCAGGATTTTTTTTACCGGGCGACTCACTCTTATTTGTTGCAGGAATTTATAGCAACGAACTGGCTTCCGAGATCATCAACCTGAACAATGATCTTCTCAACATGCTTTTGGTATGCGTACTGGTGATCTTCGCAGGCATTCTCGGAAACATCGTGGGCTATTGGTTTGGAGCTGCCAGTGGTCCTTTTTTATTTAGCAGAAAGGATACTTTTTTCTTCAAGAAAAAACATTTGTTCACTGCAAAAGAGTTTTACGAAAAGCACGGAGGCGGTGCAATCGTTTTTGCCAGGTTTCTTCCCATTATCAGAACTTTTGCTCCCATCATTGCAGGCGTGGTAAGAATGGACAAGCATCGATTCACACTTTACAATATTATTGGTTCAGTTGCCTGGGTGCTCACCATGATGTTCTCCGGTCACTACCTCTATAAGTTTTTTCTCAATCAATTTGGGTTTGATCTCAAGAGCAGGCTGGAATTCATCGTACTCGGAATCATCCTGGTCACTACAGCTCCGGTCATCATAAAGCTGATCAGCAAAAAAAAGTAAGTATCAATTTAAATTGTCATCATGAGTAACCTGAGATCTCATTTCCTTAGTCTTGCAGTAATCGTGGCAGCACTCGGATATTTTGTAGATATATACGACTTGCTCCTTTTCACCATTGTGCGTGAACCCAGTTTAAAGGGAATTGCAGTGCCCGATGGAGATATGCTTGCAGCCAGTACCCATATCATCAATTATCAGATGGTCGGTCTTTTGATTGGAGGCATACTTTGGGGTGTGATGGGTGATAAGCGTGGTCGTCTCAGTGTTTTGTTTGGTTCTATACTTCTCTATTCCGTTGCCAATTTTATCACTGGATATGTGCAGACTGTTGATCAGTACGCATGGCTTCGTTTCGTTGCAGGAATTGGCCTGGCAGGCGAGTTGGGTGCAGGAATTACCCTTGTGAGTGAGATCATGCCGAAAAAAAACAGGGGAGTGGTAACATCATTTGTTGCCGGCGTAGGTTTATTCGGTGCCGTTTTTGCATATATGGTTTACAAATTCACAAACGACTGGAGGTTGTGCTACAAGATTGGAGGAATTCTAGGAATCTTCCTGCTTGTACTTAGGATCAAGGTATCCGAAAGTGCAATTTTCAAAGGTGTTGAAAGCCGCCAGGTATCAAGGGGTAATATGTTGATGTTTTTCAATGATGCCGGTCGTTTCAGAAAATATCTGCTGGCTATTCTGATCGGACTCCCAACCTGGTTTGTAATCGGCATTATGCTGAACCTGAGCAATCGATTTGCAACGGAATTGTATGGGGAGAATGCTATTGATTCCGGGGCTTCCATTATGTTTGGATACATCGGAATTGCACTGGGAGATATCACTGTCGGATTTGTAAGTCAGTATTTCCAGAGTAGAAAAAAGGCCCTCACTATTTTTTACAGCATGACTTTTCTTTCGGCAGTTTATTTCTTTAGTCCATTGAATAACTCCGACACCAGCATGTATGTTGTCTCTTTTCTGCTGGGATTCTCAACCGGCTTCTGGGCCATCTTCGTAACAATGGGTGCAGAACATTTCGGTACCAACATAAGGGCTACTGCTGCAACCACCATACCCAACATGGTGAGAGGCGCGCTGCCACTCATGAATTTGTTATTCAAGGATTATCTTCAGGGTGATCTGGGTTGGTCATTGTTGAACAGTGCCATGACAACCGGTCTGATCGTCATGGCAATTTCTGTTGTTGCACTGATCTTTACGGAAGAGACTTTCCATAAAGACCTGGACTATATAGAAGAGTAGATCAGCCCAGCACTTCATTCATCGACCTAACAGCAGCTGCACTTTTTTCAAAGGCTTCCTGTTCGGAGGAGTTCAGTTCAAGTGGCAGGATCTTTTCCCATCCATTCTTTCCAATGGTTACGGGTACACCCAGGCAGATATCTGTTTGACCATATTCACCTTCCAGCGCTACACAGCAGGTGAAGAGTTTTTTCTCATCACGTAAAATACTTTTTACGAGAGCTGCTCCAGCTGCTCCAGGCGCATACCAGGCTGAAGTGCCAATCAGTTTGGTAAGAGTAGCACCACCCACCATGGTATCGGCTACAACCTTTTCCTGCTGCTCTGCTGTAAGGAATTGGGAAACAGGAATGCTGTTCCAGGTTGCCTTGCTGATCAACGGTATCATAGTGGTATCCCCGTGTCCGCCAATCACGATCGCATTCAGGTCACTGGCGCTGCAACCAAGGTGCTGGGTGAGCTGATATTTGAAACGGCTGCTGTCGAGTGTACCGCCCATACCGATGATCCTGTGCTTGGGTAAACCGGTAGACTTGAGGGCCAGATAAGTCATGGTGTCCATTGGATTGCTGATCACGATGATGATGGTATCGGGAGAATATTTCAATACGTTTTCACAAACTCCTTTCACAATGCCCGCGTTGGTGCCGATCAATTCTTCCCTGGTCATGCCCGGTTTACGGGGAATGCCGGAAGTGATTACCACCACATCGCTGTTGGCAGTTTTACTATAATCATTCGTGGAACCGGTGATGATGGTGTCAAATCCCAGCAGGGCAGCCGTCTGCTGCATATCCTGTGCCTTTCCTTCTGCCAATCCTTCTTTGATGTCAAGCAGAACAAGATCGGTACATACTCCGGCACGGGCAATGTTGTCGGCACAGGTTGCTCCTACTGCTCCAGCGCCAATTACGGTTACTTTCATTTGAATACTTTTTATATTGATGAGTGATGGTTTGCGCCGCAAAGGTATGATGTTATTTGCCAAATTGGATTACCTTTGCCGCCTCAAAACATTGTTATGGCAAATACTTCAGACATCTCAAGGGGCATGATCATTAAGCTGGATGGCAGCCTTTATACCATTATTGAATTCGGCGAAAACAAAACCGCCAGGGCTGCTGCCAAGGTATGGGCAAAGCTCAAAGGGGTAGACAATAACCGTTCCATTGAAAAAACATGGAACAGTGGTGATAATATCTACCCGGTTAGGGTGGAGCGCAAGAGTTATCAGTTTCTCTACAAAGATGATACAGGCTTTAATTTCATGGACAATGAAACCTTCGAGCAGGTGGCAGTAGCGGAAACCCTGGTGGATGCACCCCAGTTCCTGACTGAAGGCCAGGAAGTATCGGTTTTGATCAATACTGAAACTGAACAACCCATGAGTGTGGAGCTGCCCGATAAAGTTGTTTCTAAGGTTACCTATTCTGAGCCCGGACTAAGAGGGGATACTGCTACCCGTACGCTCAAACCGGCTACAGTAGCCACCGGAGCCAACGTAATGGTGCCACTTTTCGTAAACGAGGGAGATGTGATCCGCATCAACACAAAGACAGGAGAATATATAGAAAGGGTAAAAGAATAATTTCACCGTTTTTCACCTGTTTTTAATGATTTTTGCCCCGATTTTCCCTAAAATCGGGGTTTTTTTATGAAAAATCGCCAAATTTTGATTTGGCCGGAAACCATTTTTACCCCACCTTTACAGCCCGCATTAACCAAAAAATCTAATCACATGGATCTCAAACAAATCCAGGATCTCGTTAAGATGGTTAACAAGTCCAATATCAGCGAATTGTCCATCGAGGAAAAAGACATCAAGATAACGATCAAGCAGAAAGAGGACAAGTATGTAACTGCTGCACCCGTTCAGGTTCAGCATGTACAGGCCCTTCCTCAGGTAGCAGCTCCCGTAGCTGTATCTGCTGCAGCACCTGCAGCCGCTGAGGCAGCTCCAAAACCTGCCGGCAATCTGATCACCATCAAAAGTCCCATGATCGGAACTTTCTACCGCAGGCCTGGTCCCGACAAAACCAATTTCGTTGAAGAAGGAGATGATGTAAAAACCGGAAAGGTGGTTTGCATCATTGAAGCCATGAAATTGTTCAATGAGATCGAAAGTGAAGTAAGCGGCAAGATCGTCAAGATCCTGGTGGAAGATTCAACCCCTGTTGAATTTGACCAACCGCTGTTCATGGTAGAGCCTGCATGATCACGTCTGTTCCAACGCGATTGTATTTATTCATCTAAACTGGTGGCATGACAACCGATTCGAAGAAGAGTTTCAAAAAGATATTGATCGCCAACCGCGGAGAAATCGCCCTCAGGGTGATCCGTACCTGCAGGGAAATGGGCATCAAAACAGTGGCGGTTTATTCTACAGCCGACAAAGACAGTCTCCACGTAAAATTTGCTGATGAAGCCGTTTGTGTAGGAAGACCTTCCAGCACCGACTCCTATCTTAATATTCCTCATCTGATGGCAGCGATGGAGATTACCAATGCTGATGCGGTTCATCCGGGCTATGGTTTTCTTGCTGAGAATGCAAGGTTCGCTGAGATCTGTGGAGAGCATGGTATAAAATTCATTGGACCTACTCCCGACCAGATCAGGGCGATGGGTGATAAGATCACGGCAAAGGAAACCATGATCAAAGCTGGCGTGCCTGTGGTACCAGGCAGTGGAGGATTGCTGGAAAGCGCTGAGCATGCAAAATCCGTCGCCAAGGAGATCGGCTATCCCGTTATCATGAAAGCAACTGCCGGCGGTGGCGGTAAGGGAATGAGAGTGGTATGGGAAGAAGGTGAAATTGAGAAGGCATTCGATACAGCAAAAGCTGAAGCGCTGGCCTCCTTCAAGAACGATGGTGTTTACATGGAAAAGTTCATTGAAGAGCCCAGGCATATTGAGATACAAGTGGCAGGCGATCGCTATGGTAAGGTGTGCCACATGAGTGAAAGAGACTGCTCCATACAGCGTCGTCATCAGAAATTGGTCGAGGAATCTCCTTCACCATTTATGACCGATGAGCTTCGCGAAAAAATGGGTGCAGCTGCTGTTAAGGCTGCTGAATTTATTGGATATGAGAGTGTGGGTACAATTGAATTTCTGGTCGACAAACATCGGAACTTCTATTTTATGGAAATGAATACCCGTATCCAGGTAGAACATTGTGTTACCGAGGAAGTGACCAATTTCGACCTGATAAAGGAGCAAATCAAAATTGCTGCGGGTGAACCCATTTCAGGCAGACACTACCATCCTGAAATGCATGCCATCGAGTGCCGCATCAATGCAGAAGATCCCTATATGGATTTCAGACCTAGTCCGGGTAAGATAACTGTACTTCATCAGCCAGGCGGACATGGTATCCGAATTGATTCCCATGTTTATGCCGGATATGTGATTCCTCCTTATTATGATTCTATGATCGCCAAGATCATTGCCATCGCCAGAACAAGAAAAGAGGCGATAGATACGATGAGCAGGGCACTGAGTGAATATGTGATCGAAGGGGTAAAGACTACTATTCCTTTCCATCAGCAATTGATGAAAAATGAAGACTTCATCAAAGGTAATTTCACCACCAAATTTTTGGAAACTTTCAAGATGCAATAATCTGTTTTGCAACTGATTAAAATAAAAAAGCCCCACTTAATAGTGGGGCTTTGCATTTACATTCAATACCTAACGGAGGAAGAGGATCTCCCTGTATTTTGGAAGTTCCCACTCAGAATCATCTACCAGCAATTCAAGTTTGTCTACTGAATAACGAATGTTGTCAAAATAGGGCTTCACCTTTTCGCAATAAGCAATGGCCTTGTCCCTTGAATGAGAGAGGGCATTGGCAGCTTTTCTTGCTTCGGTCATTTCTTCAGTGAGAACCTGAACTTTGTTGATGTGTTCGGAGATCTCATTGAGTATGTTCAACTGAGCCTTGTATCCTTCGGTTTTTATACCGATCTCTTTCAGTCCTCTGATGTTCTCAATGAGAATGTTCTGATAGCGGATGGCCGAAGGCAGAATATGGTTTCCAGCAAGATCGCCGATGACACGTCCTTCAATCTGAACGTACTTGATATATTTTTCCAGTTCGATCTCATGTCGGGCCTCCAGTTCTGTGTGTGATAGCACCTTGTGTTTGTGGAACAGGTGTTTGGCCTTGTCGGATACAAGTGCATCCAAAGCAAGTGGCGTGGTTTTGAGATTGGGTAAACCGCGACGTGCAGCTTCTTCCTGCCACTCATCGCTGTATCCGTCTCCTTCAAACAATACATTCTTTGCGGACTTGATATAGCTTTTCAGCACCTGCATGATGGCCACTTCTTTTTTATCCCCTTTCTCAATAAGCGCGTCCACATCATGCTTGAAGTTGGTTAGGGTTTCCGTCATGATAGTATTCAATACAGTCATGTTGTATCCACAGTTTGCAGATGATCCTACTGCACGAAATTCAAATTTGTTTCCAGTGAAGGCAAAGGGCGAAGTACGGTTGCGATCAGTATTGTCGAGCAGTAATTCCGGAATGTTTTTGTGGATATCGAGCTTCAGCATCACTTCATCCTGCTCATCAAATTTATCACCCACACGGCTTTCAACTGCATCCAGCACTTTGGTGAGGTAACGACCAATGTAAGCAGAGATGATGGCTGGGGGTGCTTCGTTGGCCCCCAGACGATGATCATTGCCTGCAGAGGCAATGGCAGCGCGCAACAGATCAGCATGGTCGTGAACAGCTTTGATGGTATTTACAAAAAAAGCCAGGAACATGAAGTTGGTCTTGGGTGTTTTGCCAGGTGCCAGCAGGTTGACACCCGTATCAGTGGCCATACTCCAGTTGTTGTGCTTACCACTTCCATTGATGCCGGCAAATGGTTTCTCGTGCAACAGCACGCGTAGCTTATGACGTTTGGCAACCCTTGCCATCACGTCCATCAATAATGTGTTATGATCTACGGCAAGGTTCAATTCTTCATATATCGGAGCACATTCAAATTGTGCAGGAGCCACTTCATTGTGTCGTGTACGCAATGGAATGCCCAGCTTATAGGATTCATTTTCAAAATCTCTCATGAAGGCATAAACCCGCTCGGGGATGGAACCAAAATAATGATCCTCCAGCTGCTGCCCTTTGGCAGGGGAGTGTCCGAACACTGTTCTGCCCGTCATCAGGATATCCGGACGTGCATTGGCCAATCCTTCATCAATCAGAAAATACTCCTGTTCCCAACCAAGAGTGGCTGTGACTTTGCCAACATTTTTATCAAAATAATGACAAACATCTACTGCGGCTTTGTTAAGCGCTTCAATGGATTTCAGCAAAGGGGCTTTATAATCAAGGCACTCACCAGTATAGGAAACAAAGATGGTAGGGATGCACAAAGTGTGTCCTTGACCAATATTCATGATAAAAGCAGGTGAGGTCGGGTCCCATGCAGTATATCCCCTGGCTTCGAAAGTAGCCCTTATGCCTCCGCTTGGAAAAGATGAAGCATCAGGCTCTTGCTGTGTCAATGCGTTGCCGTCAAATTCCTCTATCGGAGAACCATCAGATCTGAGGGTAAAAAAAGAGTCGTGTTTCTCT
>JBKCOY010000082.1:0-10706 GCA_046309555.1 Chitinophagia bacterium | reverse complement strand
TATTACCACCTTGGAAGGGATATCTGATTTCATCTTCGACATAAAGTTTATAGTGAGGCCATGCAAACCATGTTCTGATAGTGTCACCACCGCTCACCAGCAATGTACCAGTGGAGCTGAACTTTTGCAAGCGGGCTCCATAGTATGGAGATTTCCCTTTCAAGGTTCCCTCATTGTTATACACCAGATTCTCCATCTCCATCCAGTTGCCGGAAACGGTATCATGACGCCAGTCATTCACATCATCCCAGATGTATCGGGTAGAATACGGAGTAGCCCTGCAGCGACCAATGCCACGGCCAAAATTGGTCATATGATCAAACTCAGCTCTTACAGCCAGCATGCCTGACTTGCCATCAGGTGTAATAATGGCGGCAGAGGAGAAGAACGGAAGTGCCTGACGCATGGATGAAGTACCTGTGCTAGTTGCTGAAGGATCACCATAACGATCAATCACAGAAAACAAAACCTCTGTATTGGCCGCACTGTATTTGTTAGCCCTTCTGTGCAAGTCCCAGATTACGTTTTTCTTTGTAACAGCAGCATCAGTACCAAATCTGTTGGTCATCAACTTAAATGCACCATTATTGATTACCTGGTTGGTTGAAGCAATCGCTCCGTCAAAATCAGCCAAAGAGAGCTGAACCTTGGCAAGCAGATGATAAACGGCACCCCTGTTGATGTCGCCTTTGTTTCCAACCCAGGGAACATGCTGAGCGGCAAATTCCAGATCGGTCTTCAAACGCTGCAGGATAACCTCGCGTTTTACTGATTGGAAATCAAGCTTGGCTTCAGTCAGCTCCTTAAATGTAGCCGGCACATCACCAAATTGATTGACCAAACGATAGTAAGCATAAGAGCGATAGAAGTTGGCCTTACCAATGATAACATTCTTAGCGGCATCAGTAATGCCTTTTACATCAGTAATACGCGTGGTAATGGTATTGGCAAGCCTGATCACAATGTACCAGCGCTCCCAGTACCATCCGATCCTGTTGAAGTCGGCACTGTTCAGGTTGGCATCAGGCGTGATCAGAAGGTTCATGTTCACAGCCGGACCAAACTTATCCGTAGTACCTTCTACTGCTACTTCAGAGAAGATATTTTCTGTGATGATCGGATGTCCGTCACCATAAAATTCATCCCTTACCTGACGGGCAATGGCTGCAAGACCCGCATTGAATCCTTTTTCATCTACCAGGGTATTTTCCGGAGAGAAGAATGAGAGGGGCTTGGGTTTCAGCCAATCCTTGTTACAGGACTGGGTGATCATCAATACCAAGACCAAGGTGGCCAGGTATTTAGTTATGCGATTTAATTTTTGCTTCATATCAAATGATTTGAATGTTTCTACTTATGATTAGAGTGTCATGTTGATACCAAAAGTTCCGTAGGAAGGCGTAAACCCTTTGTTCTCCGGATCAAAATATTCCCATGGTGAAATGGTCAGTGCGTTCTGAATATTGAAATAGAATTTCAATCCCTGGAACTTGAGCTTGTCGGTCACACGCTTCGGCATGGTATAGGCAAGGCTCACGTTGTTGAACCTGACAAAAGATGACTTCCTCCAAACATTCAGACCAATGCCTGATCCCAGAGATGACATCATCCTGGCATAATTATCGATCTGGTTGGTGGGCGTCCAGTAGGGGCGCTTGTAAAACTGGGCACGATCATAGAAACGATCTACGTTGGCCGCTTCGTTGAACTGTGACAATTGTCCGAATCTGGCGTACAACTGGAATGAGAAATCCCAGTTTTTGTAAATGGTGAATTCATTTCTGAGGTTGACATTGAATTTAGGAGTTGAACGACCCAGGAAGACCCTGTCATCCACTGTGAACTTGCCATCCTTGTTTACGTCTTCCAGCTTGAAGTCACCAGGCGCAAAACCAAATGATCTTGCCGTTGCAGCTTCCTCTACTTTCCAGACACCGAGAATGTTGAAATCCCATATCGTATTGATGTCTTTACCTATGAACCATCCATTGGCACGATCATCCTGCTCTACCAATTTTGTGTTGCCACTGGCATCTGTAACCGGTACTGGACCATACAAACTGATGATTTTGTTCTTGTTGCTCCAAAGTGCAAGGCTGGTCCTCCAAACAAAGTTGTTTGTTTTGAGATTCTCCGTATTCAAACTGAATTCAAAACCGGAGTTATCAACCTTACCCAGATTGGTAACTACACTGGCAAAACCGGTAATGTTAGGCAGTGCACGATTCACGAGCAAATCACTGGTGTTGCGGATATAATAGTCAGCTGCACCAGAAACCTTTCCGCCAAACAAACTGAAGTCCAAACCAAAGTTAACAGAGGATTGTCTCTCCCAACGCAGATTTGGATTGGCCATGTTCACAGTTGCAACAGCTCCGGAAGGAACATTGACACCACCCGGGGTAGTATAGAGATAATTGGCAGATGAAAGCTGCGCAAGTGCTGCATAACGACCAATCTCCCTGTTACCATTCTCACCATAAGAGAGACGGGCCTTCAGGTAGTCAACCACATCCAGCGTCTTTTGCATGAACTTCTCATCAGAAATAACCCAGCTCAAAGCTGCTGAAGGGAAAGTGGCGCGAGGATTACCCTGGCCAAAAGCAGAATAACCATCACGACGTGCAGTGAGGGTCAACAGATATTTATCGTCATATGCATAGTTCACCCTGCCCATCAGCGCATCACCGGTATGATACTGGTCATTTGCACTGAAGTTCTTGATAGAAGCTGCCTGAATACCATTCCAACCCAGGTTATCATTGGGTGAATAGTTCTCCGCATTGATAGTATTGGAATAGAAGAAGAACTGCTCTGCATTCAAGAGTGCAGTTGCATCGATCGAATGCTTGCCCAACTTCTTGTTCCACATCAACAAATTATCGATTTGCCACTGATAGGTTCTGTCTTCTCTACGAGAAGTGATACCACCACGGCTTTCCAACAGAGGACGCTGTGAAGAGATATGCTCATAGTTCTGCACCCACTCAAAACGAGGAGTAAAGTTCACCTGATAGGAAAAACCTGCAGGTAGCTTACCCTTTGCATAAACAGAGCCAAAAAGGTTATTGAACTTCAACATCCTCTTGACATAGAAAGGCGTCATCAACGGATTTGTATTGTTACCTACATCATCATTGGCACTCGCACGTAGACGCCCATCTGCCTGGTAAATACTTCCGAAAGGTGAAGTTCCCAACATATCACCAATGCTCACAGGTGTTTGTCCCTCATCACGACTGGCGAACTGCATGTTCAACCCGATGGAAAGGAACTTGGCCACCTCGGTTTCGAGGTTCAGACGGGTACGCAGTGTTTTGAATTTCTCGCCCTGAGCCATGCCAACATTCTCATAATAACCATAGGAAGAATAATAATTGGTTGCACCAGCTCTTCCGGAAACACTCACAGTGTGATCCTGCTGACGACCATCCTTGTTGAGAATCAATGATTCCCAATCAATCGGCGTATTATTCTTGTAGCTTTCCTGGGAAATGGCTGAAGTACCCTGGTTACCACCAACACGGTTCAGCCAAACGGCAACCGGATCAGAAGTGGCAGGATTACCACCCAATGCAAGCCAGTCTGTAACAGAGAAGCTTGAAGGCAATTTGCGGGGATCAACAGCCCAGTATTTAATACCTGGCTTAGACGTAGAATCAAATCCACGCTGACTCCAGATTACATCTGAACGCCAGTCGAAGAACTCATCCGGCTTCAACAAACCAGGCCAACGGGCAATTCTGTTAAAGGCATAATTTGAGTTAACAGTGATCACAGGCTTACCCGCCTTACCTCTTTTGGTTGTAACAAGAATAACACCATTGGCAGAACGAGCACCGAATACTGCAGCGGAGCTCGCATCTTTCAATACGTCAACAGTATTGATATCGTTAGGGTTGATATCCGACAGATCACCGGGATAAATAACCCCATCAACAACGATCAAAGGAGAAGTAGAGGCAGTCAATGAAGCACGGCCCCTTACCTGAAGGCTACCACCGCCTTTTGCAGACGCGTTGAAACCTACATCAAGACCAGGAGCGTTACCGCGAAGAAGATCCTGAACGGAACGGGGATTCTCATTTTCAAGCTGCGTAGCCTTTACCTGTGCAACAGCACCAGTCAGATCCTTTTTCTTGGCAGTACCATAACCAATCACCACCACGTCGGTCAACTGGTTGACCTGCTCACGCATGGAGACCTTTCCGGCCGACTTGGCTGCAACCTCTTCAGTGAGGTAACCGCTGAAACTGATTTGCAGAACAGCATTGTCGGCCACATTCTTCAATGTGAATTTTCCGTTCTGATCAGTAACGGTAGATGTCCGGGTTCCTTTGATGGTAACAGTGGCGCCGGCCAAAGGAGCATTCCTTACGTCCGTTACCGTTCCTGTTACATCACCGGGAGGAGTTGTGAATTTGTCTGTCCTGTCTGAACCAACAGGTAGATGATTTTTTTCGGCTTGGACTTGTGTCACCGTCAGCGATAACATGCTGAAAATGGCAAGACACAAGGTCCAGCTCAGGCTGTTTTTTCTCATGACTAAGCGTCGTTTTTGGTTTGAAATAGAAAAATGCATATTCAAAATAGGTAAAATTGGCACACCATCAATTCTTAAAGACCTGTTTTTCCGAAAACGTTTTCAGATATTTTTACATACTTCATGCAGCGTTTTGAATGAACGTAGCCAAAAGATGATCTGAATAAGCATTTACGGAAGAATGAACTACATTAGTGATTCAACAATCAGTTCAACAAATGTTACGATCAATAATGCTGTATGCACTGCTGCTGATCACATTGGGATCAGCAGCCCAATCCATCCCTGCACCAAAAGAACATTTTGGATTTAACATAGGCGACAACTATCTGCTGGCAAACTACAGCCAAACGGAGGCCTATTTTAAAAAACTGGATGCCGCATCAGATAGGGCCAAGTTGATCAACATTGGCAAGACCGAAGAAGGAAGGGATCAGTTCATGATGATCATTACTTCAACGCAAAACCATCAGCAAATTGAAAAATATAAGTCGATCTCTCAACGACTGGCCAGAGCTGAGGGGCTCTCCGATGATGATGCCAAAGCCCTCGCCGCACAAGGGAAAGCTGTAGTCTGGATCGATGGGGGTCTCCATGCCACCGAAGTGGTGGGCGCCCACCAGCTTATCGAGCTGGCCTACCAGCTGAATAGCCGCAACGATGAAGAGACGAAAAAGATCCTCGACAATTGTATCATATTGATGGTGCATGCCAATCCAGACGGACAAGAACTGGTGTCCAACTGGTACATGCGCAATGCTGATACTGCAAAACGGACCACCAGCAACCTACCCAGATTGTATGAGAAATATGCAGGTCACGATAATAACCGTGATTTCTACATGCTCAATCTGAAAGAAACACAAAACATGGGTCGACAATTGTTCATCGAATGGATCCCCCAGATCATGTACAACCATCATCAGACCGGCCCCCCCGGTGCCGTAGTAGCAGGGCCTCCATTCCGTGACCCTTTTAATCATGTTTATGATCCCCTGGTGATGACAAGTCTCGACGCAGTGGGTGCAGCCATGATCAACCGTCTCAATGCGGAAGGCAAACCCGGCTTTACCCAAAGAGCCGGATCCCCATACTCCACCTGGTACAATGGTGGCCTTCGCACCACCACTTACTTCCATAACATGATTGGTCTGCTTACAGAAATCATCGGTTCTCCTACTCCATCAAGTATTCCGTTGGTTCCCAACAGGCTGATCCCCAGCAGTGCCAACCCCTACCCAATCACACCCCGCAAGTGGTTCTTCAGGAATTCAATTGATTACTCTGTATCCATGAACTACGCTGTTCTGATGTATGCCACGCGTCACCGTGATGAATTGTTGTACAACATTTACCGCATGGGGAAAAACTCGATCGAAAAGGGAACGAAAGATACGTGGACGCAATACCCCAAACGGGTTGAGGAGATCAATGAACTCTTCAAAAAGGATCAGGCAAGCCGCCAAACCAATGCAGGCAACAGTGCTGTGCCCGAAGGATGGGGCAGAAACAACGCCACTATCCCCATGAAACTGTATGATACAGTATTCAACAACCCCACTTTGAGGGACCCTAGGGCTTATATCATTCCCAGCGATCAAGCCGACCTTGCAACTGCCATACGTTTTCTCAATGCACTCATCCGAACCGGCATTATAGTACATAGAGCCGAACAACCCTTTACCGTGAGCGGAAAATCCTACCCCGCAGGCTCCTTCATCGTAAAGTGTAACCAGGCTTTTCGTCCGCATATCCTCGACATGCTTGAACCCCAGGATCATCCCAACGACTTTCAATACCCGGGCGGACCACCCGTGCCTCCTTACGATGCAGCAGGATGGACCCTCGCCTATCAGATGGGTGTTCAATTCGATCGCATTCTGGAAGGTGTGGAAGGAAACTTTTCCCGTTTGCCCGATGGTGAGTTGATAGCCATCCAAGGAAAACCTGCATCAGGTTCCGCAAAAGCCGGCTATATCCTGAATGCCGCCAGCAATCACTCCTTTGCAGCCATCAACGAGATCATGAGTAAGAAATTGTCAAATGTCTCTCGGATCAATGAAACATCAAATGACATCGCAACAGGCTCGTTCTTCATTGAAGCAAATGCCAAGAATATGGCAGCCATCAAAAATATTGCGGCATTGACTGGCGCGGATTTGATTGGAGTAGATAAAAAACCATCGGCTCTGCAACCCATACAAGCAGCACGCATAGCCCTTTGGGATACTTACGGTGGCTCCATGCCATCCGGCTGGATGCGCTGGATCATGGAACAGTTCAAATTCAATGCAGAAGTGATCTATGCACAGGACATCGACAAAGGTGACCTGAAATCAAAATACGATGTGATCATTTTCGTTGGTGGCGCCATGCCCTCTCTTACCGGAAGATCCGGAGGATTTGGAGGCCCTAAACCCGAAGAGACCCCGGATGAATTCAAAAGAACCATCGGCAACATCAGTATCGACAAATCGATCCCTGCCCTCAAGCAATTCATGGAAGCAGGAGGAAAAGTGCTGACCATTGGCAGCAGTACTTCACTCGCTTATCACCTGAAACTTCCCGTGAGAAACATGCTGACTGAAATGTTCAACGGCAAGGAACGCGATCTTCCCAACGAAAAATTCTATATCCCCGGAAGCCTCATGCAGATCACGCTGAACAACCAGCATCCAGCTGCCTGGGGCATGAATCAAAAAGCAGATGTGCTGTTTGATGATAGTCCCGTTTTCTCCATCAATCCGGAAGCACAGGCAAACGGATCCATCAAGCCCCTCGCATGGTTTGCTTCCGACAAAACGTTGAGAAGTGGTTGGGCATGGGGACAATCCTATCTGAAAGATGGTGTGGCAGCTTTTGAAGCCAGCATCGGCAAAGGCGCACTCTATGCGTTCGGTCCGGAGATTACCTTCCGCGCACAATCGCATGGAACGTTCAAGCTGGTGTTCAATCAGTTGTACAAATAGACGTTAGACCTTAGACGCTAGAAGTTAGATGTCAGTGATTAAGAAATGATAATTGCAATCGTTTGATGTATACAAGTATTCATTGAATTGGATTGATGCCTCATTTAAAAAGCACTGAACCGATGTAACTTTATACTTACAAGGAAAAATCTCCTCTCAACCATAGTGCATGCCATCCCTTAAACCCCGACTCTCCTTCCTCCAGATCATCAACATGAATGTTGGGTTCTTCGGTATTCAATATAGCTTTGGCTTGCAACAAAGTGCCGTAAACCCCATCTATGATTTTCTGGGAGCACAACCAGATGAGATTCCCTTGCTCAACCTGGCGGGACCCATGACAGGCCTCATCGTGCAACCCATTATCGGAGCCCTGAGCGACAAAACTTGGCATCCCAGATTTGGCAGAAGAAAGCCCTACTTTTTCATCGGCGCCATCTTGTGCAGCCTGGCACTCTTTCTTTTTCCTTTCAGTTCAGAACTCTGGATGGCTGCCGGCTTGCTCTGGATTCTCGATGCAGGCAACAACACAGCCATGGAACCCTACCGCGCCTTCATTGCCGATAAACTTAACAGTGAACAGCAGCCAACAGGGTTTCTGGCACAGTCTTTTTTTACGGGACTGGGACAAACCCTGGCCAATTTTTCGCTTTTCATTTTCCCACTGATCATTGTCGGACATACAGGTAAACTACCCAACTGGGTATTCGCTTCTTTCATGCTGGGCGCCATCTGCTCCATCGGCACTGTTTGGTGGAGCATGAAGACAACACCGGAAATCCCGCCAACTGAAGATGAACTGAATGAGATCCGAAGAAAACCCCTCAACCTCCTCACTCCCTTCAGCGAAGTCTTCAGTGCCATCAAAGACATGCCCAAAGTAATGTGGCAGCTTGCACTCGTTTATCTCTTTCAGTGGTATGCCCTTTTCTGCTACTGGCAGAACAGCTCAAAAAGTATTGCGCAATCTGTTTTTCATACCAATACCGACAACAAGGAACTATATGAACAAGCGGTGAGCATCGCAGGTTCCGTTAACGGATGGTACAATATCATCACCTTCGCTTCTGCTTTTGCACTGGTGGGCTTCGCCAGAAAATACAGTGCCAAATGGGTGCACTTCAGCTGTCTTGTGCTGGCTGCTATCGGATTCTTGTGGTTCCCCTTCATCGAAAACAAATGGTTGTTATATGTTGCCATCACCGGATTTGGCATCGGATGGGCCAGCATGATGGGTGTTCCCTACCTGCTGGTGGTATCACAGATACCCAAAGAAAGATATGGCGTATACATGGGCATCATCAACATGCTCATCGTTATTCCGATGTTACTTCAAACAGTGACCTTTGGATATATCATGAAAAATGTATTGCACAATGATTCAGGCAGGGCCATTTTTTTCGCCGGTATACTCCTGCTGATCGCTGCGATCATGACCCTGAGGATAACATCCTCTACACAAGAAGTTAAAAGCGGAAAATGAAAAATATTCTATGCATAGGGGAAGCGTTGATCGATATGATCTGTACCGACAAAGGTGCAGCATTGTCTGATGGCAACCACTTCCTGAAAAAAGCTGGAGGAGCGCCGATGAACGTCGCTGCTGCAATTGCTGCACTGGGAGGCAAAGTTTCTGTAGCTGCAAAAGTTGGCCATGACCCCTTTGGCAAACATCTTATTGAAGTACTGAATGACTTCAAGGTCGATACAACACATGTGATCACATCTCCTGAACACTTCACCACATTTGCCTTTGTTTCGCTGATGGAAAATGGAGAAAGGGATTTCTATTTCAACCGGGGGGCTGACGGCATGCTGAATGATGACGAAGTATCAGCCATTGATGTGAATCAATTCAGCATTGCTCATTTCGGCTCTGCTACCGGATTTCTCCCTGGTCCACTGCAGGAAGCGTATCAGAATCTGTTGCAGAGAGCAAAGAAAAACGGACTCTTCATCAGCTTTGACCCCAATTATCGGCAATTGCTCTTTGGCGATAACCAACCTGAATTCATCCGCAGGTCATGGGCTTTCATCAAAAACAGTGATTTTGTCAAGGTAAGTGATGAAGAAGCCATGATGATCACCTCTTCAGCATCCGTTGAAGAAGCCATGCACAACTTCTTTTCTGAATCAGCTGCTGTGTTTGCCATAACCATCGGCAAGGAAGGCACACTGCTGGGATGCAAAGGGAAAACCATACTGGTGCCCAGCATCGAAATAAACCCCATCGATACAACCGGCGCAGGTGATGCTTTTGTGGGAGCTGTGCTCTACCAATTGAGTGAGTATACACCTGAGGAGATTCGGGTAATGGTAGAAACCCATTGGATCAATATTTTCAAAAATGCTAACAAGGCCGGTGCAAGAACCTGTGAATTCATGGGCGCCATGGAAGCTTTCAAACACCTGAGTGGTGATATATTAAGACAGTAAAAGGATAGTGATGACAATCGACCAGAACCTTCATGAAAATACAGCCAGGATCCTGAAAGAGCAGGGGATCGATATCAATAGGAAAGACAATGCCTTCTATGCTCGCATGATGTCTGAAATCAGTACGATCGCTCATTTGTTCAAAGAGATCTATGATCAGCATCCAAAGACAGATCAGTTGTTTGAACAACTGATCGTCACCATGTCCAAAGCCCATCTGCAAAGAGGTGAAGACCTGCAACACAGGGATGAGAAAAAAATCAACGAAGGCAATTGGTTCCTGAGTAATGAACTGGTGGGCATGAGTCTTTATGTTGACCGATTTGCCGGTTCACTCAAGCAAATGCCATCCAAACTTGAATATTTCGAAAAACTTGGTGTCAATTTCCTGCACATCATGCCCATTTTTGAAAGCCCGCAAGGAGAAAGCGACGGTGGATACGCTGTTTCTAATTTCAGAAAAGTAGATGAAAGATTCGGTAAGATTGATGATCTGATCGACCTGAGAAAAAAAATGCAGGAAAAGGACATGTACCTTATGCTTGATATTGTTCTCAACCATACATCCCATAAACACGAATGGGCTGAAAAAGCAAGACAGGGAGATCCGCATTATATGGAATACTTCTACATGTATGAGAACCGATGGATCCCCAATCAGTTTGACGAAAAAATGCCGGAGATCTTTCCCGAAAGTTCACCCGGTAACTTCACATGGATACCGGAATGCAACCGTTGGGTAATGACTGTCTTTCATC
>JBKCOY010000081.1:0-12976 GCA_046309555.1 Chitinophagia bacterium | reverse complement strand
TATTTCGCGCGACATGATTCGGGGATGCAGTCTGGTAATGTCAAAGTGATCGAGATCGAAAGCTTTGGAAAAAAATTCAAGATCTGGACCAAACGCTTTGGTAACAATCCCAAAACAAAGATCCTTCTCCTCAATGGTGGTCCTGGCGGCACGCATGAATACTTCGAATGCTTCGAAAACTTCCTTCCACAAGAAGGCATTGAATTCATCTACTATGATCAATTGGGTTGTGGCTTGTCTGACAATCCCAATGATACTGCTTATTGGGACCTCCCACGATTTGTGGAAGAAGTGGAGCAGGTAAGGGTTGCATTGGGTTTGAACAAGGATAACTTTTATTTACTCGGTCATTCATGGGGCGGCATACTGGCGATGCAATATTCACTCAAGTATCAAAGCAATCTCAAAGCACTGGTGATCTCCAACATGATGTCGAGTTGTCCGGATTATGGTAAATACGCCGATGAAGTTTTGGCCAAGCAAATGGATCCTGCATTGGTAGACAGCATCAATGCCATGGAAGCCAGAGGTGCCTACACTGATCCAACATACATGGAGATCCTCATCCCGAATTATTACGAAAAGCATATTCTGCGTCTCCCATCAGCCCAATGGCCTGAACCGGTCAACCGCTCTTTTGCCAAGATGAACCAATCCCTTTACGTCACCATGCAAGGACCGAGTGAGTTTGGAATTGCAGGCCGTCTTTCCAACTGGGATGTGAGCAAGGAATTGCCGAAGATAACGGTGCCGACACTTGTTGTGGGCGCTCAGCATGACACCATGGATCCGGAGCACATGAAGTGGATGTCGACACAAGTAAAAAACGGCACTTACCTCTATTGTGAAAAAGGAAGTCATATGGCCATGTATGATGATCAGGAAACTTATTTCAAGGGACTGATCGGATTCGTAAAAAAAGTAGAAGGGAATTGATCACTCATGTTGAGAGCATTTCCGATTTTTTTATTCTTGCTGGTTTGTATGCAGTCCCGCGCCCAAGTGGATTCCACTGCACAGCTGCATGAGATTGTGATCACTGCTAACAGAGACAATGCCCGTTTGAAAGATTTGCCTTATGCAGTTTCCAGACTTGATCAAAAGCATCTCCAACGCAATCTTTCCAGAACCATCCCTGAAGCGCTGACCGGAACAGCAGGACTCTTCATCCAAAAAACCAATCATGGCGGAGGCTCTCCATTTCTGAGAGGTCTCACCGGCAATCAGGCATTGATGCTGGTGGATGGCATCCGGCTCAACAATGCTGTCTTTAGATATGGCCCCAATCAATACATGACCCTGATAGACCCCTATGTGGTTGATCGCATAGAAGTATTGAAAGGAACCGGGGCTGTGCAATATGGAAGCGATGCGATGACGGGAGTCATCAATGTGATCACACCGGATCTGAAGTTCAGTGATCAATCGAGATGGAGCACAAAGATCATTCAGCGAACAACTTCAGACCGCATGGAGTTCACACTTCGTCCGCAACTGATTTATGCTGGCAAACGATTTTCATTTTCAATGGCTGCAGGAAATAAAAACTTTGGTGATCTGAAAGGGGGTGACAGTACAGGCTTTCAACGCCCTTCTGGTTACCGCGAACAGAACATCGATCTCAACATAAAAGCAGATCTCGGCAACAGCTGGCTTGTGAAAGCAGTATATCAGGGTTTGAAACAGACCGATGTGCCGGTCTATCACAAGTATGTTCTTGAGAATTTTGCCCAAAACATAGCCGATCCCATTTTTCGATCCATGGGATATCTGAAACTGAATAAACAATACACAAAAGGTATCCTTCGTTCGATGGAACATTTCTTTTCACATCAAACCATCGCTGAAGTTAGATTCTTATCCAGGAATGGAAGTACAATCACCAGGAGAGAAAACGACAAGGTCGGCACGATCGGTGCGGGTACGAATTTTCATTTAAGGTTCAACAAGCATTGGCAAGCCAGTGCCGGATGGGAATGGTATCAGGATAAGATTCAAAGTGCCAGAACCGATGAAGATCGTTTGAATCAAAGGATTACGGCCTTGCGCGGCTTGTATCCGGATGGATCAACCTATACGAACAAAGCCATTTATTTTCTTCATCATTTTGCTTTTGGGAAGTTTAACATCGATGCAGGCACGAGATACAATGCTTACAAATCCAGTATCTACGACAGCATTTTAGGAGATATCATCATTCGTCCTGCAGCCTGGGTCTTTCAGGGTGGGATCAACTATGCCATTGCAAATCATCTGAATCTTTATGTGAATCTTACGGAAGGGTTCAGGGCGCCCAATATTGATGACATGGGAACACTGGGCATTGTTGATTTCAGATATGAAGAACCTGCTTATGATCTGAAACCCGAGCGTACCCTTAACAGGGAATTGGGTATCCGATATCAGAAACAAAACTGGAATGCTTCGTTCGCGTTTTTCAGAACCGACCTCAAAGGATTGATCACCCGGTTGAAAACGGGATCGAGAATGTCGGGTTATGATGTCTATCGTAAGGTGAATGTCGACCGGGGATTCATCAGAGGCTGGGAAGCACAATTTGAGGTAAAGCCTTTCCGCAATTTGCTTATCACGGGCATGGCCACACATTTATTCGGACAAAGTATCACCAAGAATGAACCGCTCAGGCGGATCCCTCCCTTCAATACCCGCTTGGGGCTTATCTATGAAAAAAATACAATGGCGATCGGATGTTTATTCGATCATGCCGATCCGCAAAGAAGGCTGGAGAGTGGTGACAAAGCAGATAACAGGATTCCAGCAGGCGGAACCCCGGGTTTCAATGTATTCAATGCCTTTCTCAACAAGGAAGTGAAAAAGTTAACCCTGGGTTTATATATATCCAATATCTTCAATGTCGATTATCGAACCCATGGATCGGGCATCAACGGTATGGGAAGAGCTTTGTCTCTGACCATGGTTTGGAATCCGGATCTGAACTGATACATTCAACTTACACATATGAAAAAGCTATTCTTTGCTTCATTGTTATTGACCACCATTTCAGTATTCTCACAGGAAGTGAAAATTCCTCAACCGATCACGCTACCCAACGGATGGAAACTATCGCCTGTGGGCCGTTCATTTCCTCTAGGAGATCTGCCCCTCAATATCGCTGTCGGTAAAACAGGCAAATATGCTGCCGTTACCAACAACGGACAAAGTGTGCAAAGCATCATGCTCATCGATCTTAAGACTGAAAAGCTTTTGGATTCTGTTGTGATCGACAAATCATGGTACGGATTGCAGTTCACTGCTGATGAATCTTCCCTTTATGTTTCAGGTGGACACAACAACTGGATCATTCGCTACAACATCAACAAAGGAAAATTGCAAGGTGCAGACACCTTTGTTCTTGGCAAGCCATGGCCCAACAGGGTTGGTCCGGCCGGACTGGTTTTGGATGAAGTGCGCAAACGAATGTATGTGGTGACCAAGGAAGATATGCAACTCTATGTGGTGGATCTGCAGACCAAACAGGTCATCAAAAAATACGGACTCGATGCTGAGGCGTATGATGGAAAGATGAGTAAGGACGGGAAGGAGCTTTTCATCACCTGCTGGGGATGCGACAAGGTGTTGGTTTTTGATCTCGAAAAAAATCTCTGGAAACAATCCATTGCTGTTGGAGATAATCCCAACGAAATGCTGCTCACTCCCGATGGAAAATATCTCTATGTCTGCAATGCCAACGACAACAGTGTTTCCGTTATCGATACGAAGAGCAAGACAGTCATCGAAACACTCGATGCAGCCCTTTATCCCAATTCACCGAGCGGATCAACCTCCAACAGCCTTGCCTTGGATGCAGTTAAAAAAAGATTGTACATCGCCAATGCCGACAACAATTGTGTTGCAGTGTTTGATGTGGAAGTTCCCGGCAAGAGTTTTGCCAAGGGTTTTATTCCTGTTGGATGGTATCCTACTTCCGTACGTTTAATCAATGGAAATCTTTGGGTAGCCAACGGAAAGGGATTCAGCTCTAAGGCCAATCCATTCGGTCCTTCTCCCATCAGAAAAAAAGAGGAAGTCATCCGCCATGGGTTTGAGACCAAAGACGGCGCACAGGTTGAATACATCGCAGGATTGTTCAAAGGAACGATGAGCATCATTCAGGCCCCAGCACAGGCACAACTGGATCTCTATACCAAAGCAGTTTACAGAAATACACCTTACAGTTTGAAAAAGGCAGAGGTTGCAGACTCATTGGCTTCGGGTTATCCTATTCCCATGAAAGCTGGACAAACCTCTCCGATCAAGTATGTGTTTTACATCATCAAAGAGAACAGAACCTATGATCAGGTGCTGGCCGATTTGCCCCAGGGTAATGGCGATACTTCTCTATTGTTATTCGGAAAAAACATTACCCCCAATCAGCATGCCCTCGCTGAAAAATTTGTGTTGCTGGATAATTTTTATGTGAATGCAGAAGTGAGTGCCGACGGACACAACTGGAGCATGGGTGGATATGCAACTGACTATCTCGAGAAAACATGGCCCACCAGTTATGGCGGAAGGGGTGGAACCTATGGTGGGGAAGGGGAGCGTGAGATCGCCAATAACAAAGGTGGGTTCATTTGGGACCAATGCAAACGCTATGGCGTCTCTTATCGCAGTTATGGTGAATTTGCTGATGACAACAAGGCAAATGTTCCGTCCCTCAAAAATCATTTTTCAAAGACCTTCCCAGGATATGACCTCTCCATCATGGATACACTTCGTTTCCGGATGTGGAAAATGGAATTTGATTCGATGTTGAAGATTGGGCAAGTGCCGCAGTTCAATACTTTACGATTTGGCAATGATCACACCGAAGGTGTTCGACTGGGCAGACCAACGCCTTTTGCCCATGTGGCTGATAATGATTTAGCTGTTGGTCTTTTTGTTGAATATCTTGCAAAGAGTCCCATTTGGAACCAAACCGCTGTCTTCATTCTAGAGGATGATGCACAAAACGGTGCTGACCATGTGGATGCCCACAGGAGTCCCGCTTACCTGGCAGGTGGATTTGTGAAGAGAGGATTTGTTGATCATACATTGTATACTACAACGTCGATGCTGAGAACAATGGAGTTGATTTTGGGATTGCCTCCCATGACCCAATATGACGCTGCTGCTACACCCATGTGGCGTTGTTTCGATACTGTTGCAAGATCCATAGATTTCAAAGCCATCATCCCGGGAGTTGACTTCAGGCAGAAGAATACAGCCAAGAATGAATGGCAGCGCCGATCTGAGTTGTTCAACTTCGCCAAGGAAGACAGCAACAATGATGTGGAGTTCAACAAGGTGCTCTGGCATGGAATAAAGGGAAATATCCCCTTCCCTGGTCCCCGCAGGGCTGCCTTCTTATCGGTTTCCGAGGAAGAAGATGATGATTGATCAAGATGGTCGCTGCTGCTGATGTTTTCCTAACTTAGGGGCTTAAACATCAGCAAATGAAGATATTGATCCATTTATCCCTGACGGCGATTTTTTTCGCAGCTTTACATGTTCAGGTTTCCGCACAAAAGAAAAATGCAAAAGCAACTCCGGTGGTTCAGGCCAAACCGGAAGTAGATCTCGAATCTTATTTCAAACCTGTTCTCTGGCGTAACCTTGGTCATACCCGCGGTGGCCGTTCTGTTACTGCAACAGGTGTAAAGGGAAATACCCTCACATATTATATGGGAACCACGGGTGGTGGTGTTTGGAAAACCGAAGATGCTGGGCAGACCTGGAAGAATATTTCTGATGGTTATTTTAAAACAGGCTCTGTAGGTGCAGTGGCTGTTTCAGAATCAGATCCTAATGTTGTTTATGTTGGAATGGGTGAGCATGCGCCTCGTGGGGTGATGACATCCTATGGCGATGGGGTCTATCGTTCCAACGATGGCGGTCGCACTTGGAAACATCTCGGTCTCGAATTGACCCGTCATATTGCCAACATCCGCATCCATCCCAACAATCCCGATGTTGTTTATGTAGCCGCACAGGGTGCATTGCATGGCCCTTCTAAGGAAAGAGGTATTTATAAATCTGAAGATGGAGGGAAAACCTGGAAGAATGTTTTGTTTGTGGATGAGAATTCCGGTTGCAATGATCTGAACATGGACATGAACAATCCCCGCATCCTCTATGCCTCCATGTGGGATCATCGACGCTTGCCATGGGCAGTTCAAAGTGGTGGCAAGGGATCAGGATTATACAAGAGCACGGATGGGGGTGAGACCTGGGATAAGATCCAGAATGGATTGCCCAAAGAATTGGGTAAGATGTCTGTTTCTGTTTCCAAGGCCAATTCCGATAAGGTCTATGCATTGGTCGAAAGTGATACCCAAAAAGAACAAGGAGGATTGTTTGTTTCAGAAGATGCAGGTGGGCATTGGAACAGGGTGAGCAAGGATCATCGACTGATCAGTCGCGCTTGGTACTATATCGAAGTCTTCGCCGATCCTCAAGATGAAAATACGGTATATGTCTTGGGTGCTGCCGGTTTGAAATCAGAAGATGGGGGGAAGACATGGAGTAATCTCAGTGGTACACATGGCGACTACCATCAATTGTGGATCAATGCTGAGAACAATCAGAACATGGTCATCGCTAATGATGGTGGCGCGGCAGTGACTTTCAATGGTGGTAAGGTTTGGTCTGCTCAGAACAACCAACCCACTGCACAGTTCTATCGCATCAATGTTGACAATCTTTTTCCATATAATATTTATGCCGGTCAGCAGGACAATACCTCTGTGAAAATTGCCAGCAGGTCTACACAGGGCGGCAGTATCACTGAACGCCAGTGGTCATATTCTGCGGGTGGTGAATCGGCTTTCCTCGGCTTTGATCCCAACAATCCCCGTTATGTTATGGGGGGCAGCTACCAGGGAACTATTGAATTATTGGATGCTATGACGGGAGAAGGCGTAGGGGTGATGGTGAGTCCTGTTCAATACCAGGCCATGCAGCCCAAGGATATGAAATATCGTTTCAACTGGAATGCACCCATCCTTTATTCAAAACATGAGAAGAATGTTTATTACCATGCCGGCAATAGGTTGTTCAAGACTTATGACATGGGCAAGACCTGGCAGGCAATTTCTCCCGATCTGACCACACATGATACCACCAAGATGGGCATCAGCGGGTACCCCTACACCAATGAGGGTGCTGGTGGTGAGAACTATTGCACCATCGCTTATGTAATGGAATCGGATAAGGAAAATGGTGTGATCTATACTGGAAGTGATGATGGGTTGGTGCATGTTACCAGAGATGGTGGAAAGACATGGAACAATATCACACCCAAGGATCTTGGTGAGGCGCTGGTGAATGCCATTGACGTTTCTCCCCATGATCCTGCCACAGTTTATATTGCTGCTACTAAATACAAGGTGAATGATTTCACGCCGTTTGCTTATAAGTCAAACGATTATGGAAAGACCTGGACCAAGATCGTAAATGGTATTCCTTATGGTGCTTGTGTAAGAGTGGTGAGGGAAGATGAAAGAAGAAAAGGCTTGTTGTTCGCCGGTACCGAAACCGGATTGTACATCTCTTATGATGATGGCGCAAACTGGAAAAACTTCCAGCGCAATCTCCCCGTCACACCCATCACTGATCTGAAAGTGCACAAGGGCAATCTCATTGCTGCCACACAGGGTCGTAGTTTCTGGATCCTCGATGAGTTGCAACCCATCAGGAGTTTTGACCCTGAGGCTTCTGCTCAGGTGAAATTGCTGCCCATTGCAGAAACCTTCAGGATATCAGGCTACAGCATGTTCGACAACAACCGACAGTCCTCAGAAAAGTATCCCGTCACCACAAGTGCCAATCCTGCTACAGGGGCCGTGATCTATTATCACCTTCCTGACCAAGATTCCATCAAGTCGGTTGTACTGGAAGTGAAAGACAGGAATGGCAACGTTGTAAGAACCTTCAGCAACAATCCTCCCAAAAGTAATTCCAACAATAGTTTCAGACTGGAACCCACCCTTTCAGTAAAGAGAGGGTTGAACAGATTTGTATGGAACCTTAGAAGGCAAGGCATGCCCACCATCGATGATGTGTACATTGAAGGAAGCTACAATGGTGGCAAGATTGCGCCTGGTATCTATTCGGTGATCCTGAAAGTAGATGGACAGGAACAATCTACCCAATTGGTGTTGCAGGGAGATCCCCGAATCAATGTTGCAGATGCAGAGTATGCCAAGCAGGATGAATTGTTGAAAAAACTGGAGCAGGACGTAACAGACATACATGTGGCAGTAACGAGGATGAAGGGATTGCAGAAGCAGTTGCATGAACTGGTGGAACTTCTTTCTTCTGATGTTTCAAAGGCAACCGCAGTGAAAAGTGCCAAGGCCATCATGGAAAAGATTACAAGCTGGGAAAGCAAACTGATCCAGCCCAAGAGCCAGTCGTACGATGATGTGATCAACTTTGTCAACAAGCTCAGTGCCAACATCATTTTTGTACATGGTGAAATGAACAGCAATGTTCCTTATGTTACAGGAGGTGCAGTCGCCCGTTTTGAAGAATTGCACGATGAGTGGCTGGTGTACAAAAATGAGATGGAAGGATTGCTGAAGAATGATGTTGCAGCTTTCAATGAACTCTGCAGAACATTATCAATCGGAAACATTCTCTTGCCCGAATAAATCACAACCCAAACAGCCACATGAGAAAAATCGGTGTCTTTCTTTTGCTTGTTACACTGGTTGGTTTTCAGAAAAATAATCAACCGCCAGCACAGTCAACCCCCAATGTGATCCTGATTTTTATGGATGACATGGGATATGGTGATTTGTCTTGTTACGGAGCGTTGGATTATCATACGCCCAATCTGGACAGGCTGGCAGCGGAAGGCATGCGCTTTACCAATTTCCTTTCTGCTCAGGCCGTTTGCAGCGCTTCGCGTGCAGGCTTGCTGACAGGTTGCTATCCCAATCGTATCGGCATCAGTGGTGCGCTCTTTCCAAATTCCAAAGTGGGTTTGTCAAAAAGTGAAACAACAATAGCGGAGCTTTTGAAGCAAAAAGGGTACCGCACCGGAATATTCGGGAAATGGCATTTGGGTGACAGCAGAGAGTTTCTTCCTTTCAATCATGGCTTTGATGAATATCTTGGCATTCCTTATTCCAATGATATGTGGCCGGTGGGGTATGATGGTCAGCCTGCCAAATCGCAGACCAATAAATCTCAGTTTCCTCCCTTGCCGCTCATCCGAAATGACATAGCTGTTGATACGATTGAGACATTGGAAGATCAGGGCTTGCTCACACAGCGGCTTACAGATGAAGCCATCCGCTTTATTAAAAAAAATAAATCCCGCAAGTTCTTTGCCTATATCCCCCATCCCATGCCCCATGTGCCCATCTATGCATCCCCTGCATTCAAAGGAAAAAGCAAACAGGGAATGTTTGGTGATGTTATTGAAGAGGTAGATCATCATGTTGGTCGTATCATGCAGACTTTGAAAGAAGAAGGACTGGAGAAAAATACGATTGTGATCTTTACTTCCGACAATGGACCCTGGTACAATTTTGGCAATCATGCAGGATCCAATGGAGGCTTCAGGGAAGGCAAAGGAACTTCGTTTGAAGGCGGACAAAGAGTGCCCTGCATCATGCGATGGAAGGGGATGATTCCTGCAGGTATGGTGAGCAACCAATTGGTCTCCTCTATTGATATCCTGCCAACCCTGGCTAAACTGGCGGATGCAACCTTGTCCAATCAGAAGATTGATGGTGTAGACCAGACGGAAGTGCTGAAGGGTAATACAAAAGCGAATCCACGCGAAACCTTTTATTACTATTATCGCCGCAATGCCCTGGAGGCTGTTCGGAAAGGAAACTGGAAACTTGTTTTGCAACACCCATCGAGGTCTTATCTGAACATGAGACCCGGTATAGATGGTTTCCCTGGCCCGTCTCCGGAAAATATATTGATGTATGAATCTCTTTACGATCTGCGAAGAGATCCCGGGGAGCAACATGATGTAAAAGGACAAAACCCTCAGGTCATGATGGAACTAAGGGCTTTGGCAGAAGAGGCGAGAAAAGATCTGGGAGATGATTTGCAGAACAGGAAAGGCGCCAACACAAGGGAGCCTGGAAAGTTAGGAGAAAAATGATTCATGGGGTAAGTATGCTTCTACCACCCCGCCCTGCCTCCGGCAGGGCACCCCTCCTGTCTAGGAGGGGAGTTGTAAAATTATGTAAGCACCCGCAGGTTAAATTTCTAATCCTGCTAAGGATAGACTCATCTTTTTGAGTTCATCAATCTCGGCATTCTCAACGATGTTGTTTGGCATCAGAATAAGTGAAGTATTATTTGAGCGCCACCAGTTGTCATTTTTCAGTGAACTGTAAGGTATCGTTCCAATCAGATAACTTCTTTCATTTCCGGAATGCCATTCTTCTATGTTGTTGAATTCTCTCTTGGGTATATAATCCAGATTTTCAAAACTGACATAGACCCTCAAATGGAAATCGTCTGACAGTTGAGCTGGTACTTGTTGGTTGCGTTTTTTGTATTCATAACGATAGCCATATCGCAAAGCTGCAATATCACTCAGCACGGCAGATGCAGTAGGGAAGCTGCCTGCGCCTTTGCCATAAAAAAATTGTTTATCGGCAAATCCACTCTCGATCACCACTCCATTGTATTCATTTTTTACAAAATAGAGTTGATCATTGCTGTCGACGAACTGGGGCAATAGGAATGCTGCCACTTTTCCGCTCTGGAGTTTTTTGGCCTGTGCCACCAGTTTGATCGATTGGTTTTTTGATTGCGCCACTTTGGCATCCAGCTCTGTGATCTGGGTGATGCCATTGAAGAGAAGTTCGCTTATTGTAGTATCTATACCGTAGCTATGTGCCAGCAGGAGTACCCATTTGTTGGCTGCATCAAAACCTTCAATATCCAATGTTGGATCTGACTCTGCAAATCCCAATTGCTGTGCGAGCAGCAATGCTTCCTTGAAGTTGAGGTGTTCTTCGAACATTTTTGTCAGGATGAAATTGGTGGAGCCGTTCACAATGGCTTTGATGGAATGCAACAGATCATTGTCGTAGTATTCTTCCAGATTTCTAATTACAGGGATTGATGCGCAGGCCGATGCTTCATAGAGCAAGGATCTGCCGGTAGATTCCTGCAGTTCAATCAATTCCGGCAGGTGTTCCGAGAGCATCTTCTTGCTTGCACTCACCACATCCTTTCCGTTCTTGAGCGCCGTAGTCACGATCTCATATCCAGCAACACTATCGTTGATCACTTCCACGATGACGTTGATCTCCGGATCAAAAAGCAGATCATTTTTTTCTAAGGTGAATAGCTCCGCAGGAGCGTTTCTTTTTTTGTTGGTATTCTTGATACAAACCTTTTTGATGCTTGCTTTGAGTGATGGTGTTTGTTTGAGTACTTTGTACAAGCCTTCACCCACCACACCAAATCCGAACATGCCGATCACCAATGTTTTTTCTGAGCCCATCTTATTCTTTTTTTATTATCTATAGGTTTAAAAAATTTTTGAAAAGTAAAGTCAGCTTTTCATTTTCCAGCAGAAAGCCATCATGTCCGTAAAAGGATTCAATGATCTCTATCCTGGCGCCGGGAATATGTTTTGCCAAAAACTGTTGTTCATTCACAGGGTAAAGCAGATCTGAGGAAATACCGATCACCAGGGTTTTTGATTGGATATGCGCCAGTATTTCTTCTGCTTCCATAACACCTCTTCCGAGATGGTGGCTGTCCATGCTTTTGGTGAGCATATAATAGCTTAATGCATTGAACCGCTTTGCCAGTTTTTCTCCCTGGTATTTCTGATAGGATTCGCTTCTGGTATTTTCCAATGCCTTGTCGGTATCCTGTTGTGTTCTGTCGTACGTTTCGTAATGGCGATAACTGATGAGGGCGATAGATCTTGCTATTTTCATACCCTCCATTCCTGCAGCTTCATTTTTTTCTTTCCAAGATGGATCTGCCTCAATGCTCATACGTTGGGAGGCATTGAAAGCCTTTCCCCATGGCGAATGAAATGCGTTGGTGGCGATGGGGATGATATGGTTGAAGAGACCTGGTTTCCAAGCTGCCCAGGCGATCAGTTGTTGTCCGCCCATGGAACCACCGAGGCCAACAAAAATTTGTTCAATACCCAATGATATTCTCAGCTGGTCAAATGCTCTGGCCATGTCGAGTGGCGTGAAGAAGGGGAAGTTCTGATAATATCTTTCACCTGTTTCGGGATTCTTGTCGAGTGGTGAGATACTGCCATAGCAGCTGCCCGGCATGTTAACGCAAATGATGAAGTGGTGAGTAGGGTCGAAACATTTTCCTTCTCCCACCATACCCGGCCACCATTCCGATGGATCGCTGTTGGCAGTCATGGCATGGAAGATCCAGACCACATTGGATTTGTCGGCATTCAATGCCCCCAGCGTGGTATAGGCCAGCGGAAAATCGCGGATGGTTTTTCCGGATTCCAATAGCAGTCCGCCCTTGAATTGATATGTATGTAATTTCCTGTTCATGGTGATTTCATCCAGCATGGCAATAAAAAAGCCCATCTGAAGTCAGATGGGCTTTCACTATGATGCGTTGATCTTGTCTAGAGAAAAGTATCTGACTTATCTTCCTCCGCAATGCGGAGTTGGAGTTGACACCTTATTGCTTTCGCAACAGGTTGTCAAGGCTTCATCGGGCCAATCCCTCTGCCTTTCTGGATAAGAAAATTAAGAACTGATGCAAAGGTAGGGAATTTTTGGGAATTGGGAGATGGGAGCTGGGAAATGGGATATAGGAGATATGAGATGGATGTAGTATTAAAATTGATATTGAGTCATCAGAAAAATTTATTTTTGCAGTCTTCCATTTCCCATTTCCCATTTCCCAACTCCCATCTCCCAATGCCCCTACCAGACCAAATTGAAGTAATTGGCGCCAGAGCGCACAACCTCAAGAATATTGACATCAATATTCC
>JBKCOY010000080.1:0-33716 GCA_046309555.1 Chitinophagia bacterium | reverse complement strand
GTGATCAGGGTTTTTTCGGTTGAGGAATAATTTTTGGAGGATTCAAGAAAATGGAGAATTCTACCTTTCTGTTTTCGGGTTTCAGTTTTTTTGATGATGCTGTGGTTTGCTCGTTTGGGCGCCCAGGCACTTGCTGTAGGTATGTAAGATGAGGAGGCGCTGAGGTTCGACTGACAGAGGATCATCAGGAAGGTAGAGAAGGCAAGGAGTGCGTCGAATGATTTTTGTTTCCTGTATCTTTTGCTGAAGGGGATATTTCTCTTTTTTATCGGGTATCCGATAAAGGCAATCGAAAAGAGCAACATAGAGGAATACAGGAAGGCCGGGTGGATGTTGATGGCCAGATTGCTCATGAATTTACCCATGGTAACGGCGAGGATGGTCAGCATGATATGACTGGTTACCAGGATGGTTCTGGCTGTAAGGGTATGTTTGCTAGCCCATTGGGATATGCTGAGCATTTGGAAGTTGTTCATCATGTTTTTATTTGAGGCTTGAAACTATGAACAAGCATTTTGAGAACTAACTAAAAGAACTTGTTTCTTTTAAATTTCTGTGAATTTATAAATATTCTTAAACCTCCTCAACCCCTTCAACCCCTTCAACCTCATTAATGAATCGAATTTGGGATAAATATAGGAAATTCCTATTTTTGCGTCCCCAACAGGGAAATTCCTCAGTAGCTCAGTTGGTTAGAGCATCTGACTGTTAATCAGAGGGTCACTGGTTCAAGTCCAGTCTGAGGAGCCATAATGGACTGGAGGTCATTTTCGACCTCCATTTTCTTTTTAGACCCTTGCAACTCTTTGATAATCAGGAGTAAAATTGACACAGGTTTTGAATAAGGCTGGTTGCAACTCTTACCTTTTTCAAAAATCAGTTTTTCAGAAAAGATGCAACCAAGTATCTTCTTTTTAGTTACTCCATCCGCCTTTTTATAGAACTCTACAAGGTTCTCCAGCATTGGAATTTCCTTAGTTACATAGTTCTTATATGGGGTTCCTCGTTGACGCAGATTTGCCAGTCTTTCGTTCAAACCAATGAGGTCCTTTTCAACCTTTGTTTTCATTTCATGGAAATCAGCCGATGTGATTTCCTCATCCATGAACTTAGTCTGCAAATTCAGTTTACGAGCCTCACACTTATCAATCTCCTTGGTTATCTTTTCCATTTCAGACCTTCTATTGATATCTTCTCTATCAAGTACTTTCTCAAGTGTTCTGCGATACATTTTTAACGCTTGTGCGTTGAGCTCAACTTGACCAAGCATATTTTCTACTTCTCTATGTACATCTGAAATCCTATGACGCTGTCCATTGTCTTTGCACTTAGTACAGATGTAATAATGATGAATTCTCTTATTCCTGCTTCTACATCCATATGCGGTTAGAGATGTCTTATGAGTTGGACACATGATAAACCCTTTAAGAGGATATAGGTCACTTTTATCATCATGAAATCTCATGTTCCTTTTCCTTCCTGCTAATACATCATTAGCTCTGAGGAATAATTCTTCACTTACCAAAGGAGGATGCAAACCAATCGATAAAAACTCTGGCTCATTTTTCCATGGCATCACACGAATCTTTCCCATGTATGCAGGGTTACGAATCAAGTTTAGGAAGGTTTGCTTTACCAGATACACGCCTTGACCACGAAGCCATCTTCTTACCTCTTCTGCTGAGTAGGAACCTGATGCCATTTTTTCAAAACAACCTCTAATAACATCTGCGTCTTTCCCGAAACTGAGCGTTGACTTACCATCCTCACTTCTCGAATTGACATACCCTCTTGGTGCGTTTGATGTCCAGCATCCTTCAATCTTGGCTCGTCGCATACCCTCAGTGGTGCGTATTGAGTTCTTATCGTTTTCTATTTCAGGGAGTGTTAGGTATAAACTTAGTAGCACTTTGTTGTCAGGATTACTCAGATCCAAAGGCTGCTCGACAGTATCTACCACAACTTTATGCTTGGCAAGCTCTTTTATTGTTGTCAAGGCATCATACTGATTTCTTGAAAACCTATCCCAACGAAGACACAAAATCTTATTGACCTTGTTTTTATGCTTTCGGATGTAGTCCATCATTTTTTTCCACTCAGGCCTGTCAAATGTTTTACCTGAGTAGTCCTCGGTATAGATATCAACAATGGTATACCCTTTGAGGTTACAGAAATCTGTCAATACCTTTTGCTGGTGCTGCAAACTAAAGCCCCTATCGGCTTGATCGTCAGTTGATACCCTCTTGTAAATTATTACGTTCATCTCCTTGAATTTTTTTAGTTAGCTAATCCTTGTAATAATCAACCTCAATTAGAACTAATGAATTGATTAATACCTCCAATGATTTTAACTCATCAGCAGTTAAAATCCTGCACTGAATAGAGCTGCAGTTATTTATTTTATCGATTTGGTCCATAAATTAAAGTTTTGCGTGGCTGGCCAAGCTAATATACTGCTGCATCGACCAGCACACGCGTTAATAATTTTACTCATATAATCATTATGCCAGACGATAAACCCTATGAAATTCTCCTGTATTACGAATTGAAATCTTGTACTCCTGAAAATGTTGGTTTGCAATCTTCCTAACCGTGTAAGCAAATATTGGTTTAATTGGGAAGGATTGACCAACCTTAAGATTCTCCAAATACCATTTCATCCTTAATACATCACTATAAGGAATACCTTTTACTGTCAAAGGCATGTTTGACTCAATAGGAAACTCTTCAATCGAATTTCTCTTTGTTCTAAATCCAAAAAACTTGAAAAATAAAGATTTCATAAATATATTTTTAAAAATGGGGGCAGAGCCCGCCCGCAGGGCTGCACAGGTAACCCACCTTGCAAAGGAATTTTTATTAGATAAAAACAGGGCCTCAGAGTCATGAAAAAATTTTTCAGAAATTTTTCCAAAAATTGAGACCCTGCGTTGATGATTAGAATCAATCACATTTTAAGTTTTCAAAATGTTCTATCGATTCTTTGTTGTAACCACTTAAATCAAATGGTAATCGTTTTTGAGCAAATGCATGATACTCAGGATTCAACTCATAGCCGATGTAATTGCGGCCAAGACTGATTGCTGCAACTCCAGTAGATGCTGTACCAGAAAAATTATCTAGCACTGTATCTCCAGGCTTGCTTGTTGTCAAGATGGGGAGCACACAGATCTTAGGGTCATAAGGAGCAGCATGATCAAAGTCAGGGTCAATCCTTTTATAGATTGAGGTATTAGCTGCAGCCGAGTGTATTACATCCTCATAATGCTGCTCATCGATAAAGTCTTTGAAAGTCGTGTATGGTTTTTTTATACTAAAACTTGATGTTGACTTTCCATCAACGCCTCGATTTGTAAATCCATTCATAACAGTCATCGGCTCTTCGCGCCAAATCTTTAGAGGATAATAATCATACTCATCTGAATTTTTTACCAAATGATATATTTTCTCATAACTCCTTGATAGCCTTTTATTAGCTGCATAAGGTTCGGGTTTACCGTTTTTCTTATGAAAAATTATCTCATTGATACACTTAAACAAACCATCCTCATACAACCGAAGTACGATCATGTTTGATATAAGTGGTGAATGCTTATTAAACCCATACTCACCAAAATTCAAGAAGAATGAGCCTTTAGGTTTGAGTACCCTTGCAACTTCACGAAAGTGTATCATTAAACTATCAACAAACTCTTCTGGAGTGTCTTGATGACCCAATTCTAACTTATCCGCAGTTGTATTACCATATAAGCGGACATCGTAATACGGACATGAAGTCACAACAGTTTGCACTGATTCACTTTCAACTGCAGCCATTCTCTCAGAAGATTCATTGAATAGTTGATAGGTGACATTTAATCCTTCTGGTAAGGAGAACTGAACATCTTTCTCTTCTTCCCTTTCTTTTGCATACTTATTATAATTCTTCAATAAGTTTTCTGCATTTGAAGGAGTAATTTCACCAGCAACTATTTTTTCAACGAGTCCAAGTTCGAGAAGTTCACTATTACCTTCTGCTTCCGCCTTCTTCTCAGCTTCAGCAACTTTGTGCATCCTTCGAATAGTTTGAGCAGATACAACTTCATCCATCATTTTTGCAGCTTTTTCAAAACGATTGCATCCTTTTTCAGGTGTATCATTAGAATCTTCTGCTTCAATAAGGTCTGTTCTTTTTCCTTGCTCACTTGGGATAAGGCTCAGGTAATATTGAGATTCATAAAAAATCTCAGCCTGAGTTTTCACTCTTTGAAGATTGTGCATTATCACCTGCACATCTTCAGAGGTCTCTGAGTTTCCAACGGATATAACCTCAATATCCGCCCACCCCAGCTATTTCGCTGCCTCCCATCTCAGCACCCCCGAAAGAATAACTCCACCTTGGTTGACAATGATTGGCTCCAACTGTCCGTGCTGGAGCATAGACTGAGCGAGCATATCCACTTTTCTTTTTGAATATGCTTTAGTATGGGTTTCGCTTGGCCGTAGTCCTTCTACGGCGAAGCGTTTGACTTGCTTTCGCATGATTTACGATTTAAAATTTAAAACAATTCAAAGATCTATCGCCTGCATACACTCGACCAAGGCGGTTCAGAAGTTCTGATCGAGGATAATGTGCGCTGCTAAGGCGCGCGGATTTGATAAAACATATACATAATTGTGTTTTTGTATAACAAATGAGCAAAAAAATTAATGCCTAATCCAGTCGAATTCTTCTACGGATTTCTTGAATAAATTCTTTTATAATTTCTTGATCAGATTGAGTACTTATAATCTCAGATCCCTTCTTGATTGTTTTTCTTAACTCAATTTTCTCAGTCTCTTTAGTTTCTGGATTCAATACCTTGAAAACTGATCTTGCAATCTCGTTTGGCACTTGATCCTTTCCTACTTTTACCACAGACTTATAAAGACTAGGTGAAACTACCGATGATAATACATCAGCTTTCTTAAGTAGTAGTTGTAATTCCTCTGACAATCCATGAATCTTAGGCTCATTCTGTATTGCATTTTCCAACTCTCGATATTTTACTTGAATTTGTTTATCTAATTCAACTAGCTCATTAAATTCTTTTTCGGTACCAAATTGCTCGTACTTCTTCTTTCCAGTACCATCAATCTCACCAATGAGCTTCTTTATGTACTTGGATGTCTGATCTCTTACCAATTCAGTGTACGCTTTAAAACTGCTGCCTATCATTTATAATTTGTTTGATTTAGACTACAAAGGTAGGGTAAATACAAATACATAAATCAGTTTATGTATTTTTTTGTTAAAACGCTTTACTTTTCAAAATTTTTTCTGCATCATTAGAGTAATTATTATTGTATGTAGTACCCCCTAAAATAAATATAAATAATTGATATACATATGTTTAGCAAATTTAATGGAGGAGTAAGTGATACAGAATTAGATGGAATAATTGACTTTTCATCACTGGTAAAAGGAATCGAAAATAATCCTCAAAAAGACCAAATTATGTTCATAACCCAGTTAAGAATAGAAGGTGATGTGCAGTATAAGGAGCTGAAACGGCAGCTACCAATTATTACCCCTAATTGCATGGTCAGAGCGAGATCACTTAGTGGTGATTGTTTTGATAACCATTTCATAGCCTTCAGTCAGTATATCTACTTTGACTTCGATATTGCAAGAAATGTAGATCAGTTTAAGAAATACATGATTGAGAAATTTAAAGACAGAGCAGCTCTGATTTGTAAGTCTTGTTCTGGGGGAGGTATATCAATACTATTCAAAGTATCCAATAGACTAACTCGTGAAAATTTTCCTAGAATATGGACAAGTATTAAAGAGAATATACTATCAGAAGAAAAGGATATGCTGGATGAGAGATGTAAGAATATCAATAGAGCCATGCATATCAGTTATGACCCAGAGCTTTTCTATAATTTTGAAAATGAAATTGAGGTGTCAATTAGTGATGAAGCAACAATAGTTAATAATAGATGCAAAAGTCAGTCTATATACAAGTATAGATATAATAAGCCGAGTTTTACATCAAAGCAAATTTCATTTGCAGATGCATTATCACATGTGAGTTTAAAAACTAGCTATCTAGTAAATAATCCCATTGTAGATTTCAACCCAATACCATTTGCACAAGTAAAATTTCCTAGAGTAATAACAGATGGTAATAAAAGAAGAATATTTTCTGGGATCATGTACACTATAAAATTTCTAAAGCCAGATGTAGAATATGAATACTTCTATCGAGTAATGCAGGAGATTAATTGGAATTTTGCTAAACCTAAAATGGAAGAAAAAGAATTATTTCGACTATGCAGACTTCACTATGACAATATTACTGCTGATGACTTAGCTGAATTTCCAACTAGACTTAAATCAATCCACTTTAACCCGGAAGCTGGGATTGGCACAAAAGATAAAATTCAAATTGCAAACTATTTGAATGCTGCAAAGAGAAAAGCAGAGAGTATTGATAAAATAATTAAAGCCAAGAATGAACTTCAATCCAATTGTAATGAAGTAACAAAGAAAGCTGTTCAGAGATTAACTGGGCTGTCCTATCCCACTATATTAAAATATTTTGATAAAGAAGCAATAGATTTAAATGAAATAATAAGAGAAATAAACTTATAATTCAATGATTTCTCCAAAATGCCAATACCCATTTTCATTTTCAATCTTCGTAACTCTCGAATAATTATTATCTTTCAATCTACTTAATACACTTCTTACCACGTGTTTCCATTCGGGTGAATTATCCCCATTACTACAACAATCAATACATAAAAATTCATCATTACATAAATGAGGTGATTGATTTTGGACTGCATTATAAATATCTTGCAAGGAAATTCTACCATGAGGTATAAAATCAAAATCTGATTCACTCAAGTAACCTGAAAGTTCTTTTTCAATTTCTGTTCTAGGCATATGTTTATCTAAAATAGCAAAAATTAAAATAATGTATTATTTGTCGTAAAAAGTTAATTGTTTTACCGATATAATTTATCGACATTTTACGACAAGCTCTAAGGTCAAATTCTATCTGTAGAATATACCGGCAAGGATTTTTTCATTGAATTTTAAAATAATTCACTCAAAATGACGATTGTGACACATAACTAAATATTGATCCTTTTTTGAATCTTGACCGTTTATTTCTGGCCTATAAAAGTGCTTTTTCATATCCATAATGGTATTTATAGAAAACAGCCATCATGAAATTTAAGAAACTGGTGAATACACAAGTAAAAGAACCTAAGAATAAACTAAAAATCATTATAAAGGAAAGTCATCTAAGATATATAATAGATAAACTCACCGAAGAACAAATTAAATACAAAATAAGCGAGCACAATTCTTTAAAACTAAATCAAAATGGAAACAGTTAAAACCGGTACAAATGATATTATGGTATTTTCATTTGCCAAGCATTCGCAATTCAAGACATTAAAAGGAAATATGCGGGAATATGATTATGTTCATAAGATTCTAAGCAGTTACCTTATAGATTATCAAGTTGATGTACCAAAAATTGGATTCGGAGGTTATATCGAAGATGTTTCAGCTTTTATTGCATACATACTTAAGACATATCAATTAAACAAAATTATCAGTGGTATTGAAATATCGGATTTTGACCCTGATGAATTTGATCCTGATATTGAGCCAATCATTTTACGACATGATTTTAACTCTGATCAGGAAGAAAAAAGTGATTTTTAGAAGAGATTCTCTGGAAGCCGGTCACTTTTTACCTTGATCAAGCAAAATGCCAAAATCCCACTGTATTCATTCTAGGCCAATTCATACAAAGACAAAGCTTGACTTGTCTCAAAATTGGTATACCGGAGTGTCGTTGAAATATTTGAGTGACCAATAAGTCTACTTACTTTTATCAATGATAGATGGTCTCCACTTTCAAACCCTTTCTTAATGGACCCAACAACCCATGATTTTCTAAGAAGGTGACTTGAACAATTACCAATGAATCTAACCTTGTAATCTTTCATTATGTCCTTTAGAATCTTATTGAAACACTGAATGGTCATTGGAGTTCTACCTTTTCCTTTCTGTGAGGAGAATATAAAATGTGATGGTATCGGATTCATTATTTCAATTACCACATCCAGTACTTCTCGGAGTTTGCTGGACATAGCCAGAACCCTTTCTTTCCCTGTTTTCTTTTCAATTCTTATAAACCTTTCTCCAACATTTAACCCCCTTAAATCCTCCCATTTTAGACCCAAATTGTCAATAACACGGAGTCCAAGTCTAGTACCAATCGAAACTATTAGGAGATTTCGGGCTGAACTAGGTGTTTTTTTTAGTTGAAAGTCTCTAAGAAGTCTAGATTCGAGGTTAACGACAGTCTCCCAATCCAAACTATAGGTTGTGGTCTTTTGATTTTTCTTTGACATGATTAATATTTTATATTTGAAACACGTTCAGGGCTAAAATATTCTGATCTGTAAAAAAAGCCGCCTAAGTGAAAATTTTTTAGCGCATCTTTAGCACAAAGGATTGTAAGGCATTGAAATTCAATGAATGTTCACTTTGAAAAAGAAAGTGAAAATAGCTAGAATCGCATGAAACAATAACCCCAATTTTCTTAAAATTAATTTTTGGATAAAAAATGTTTTGAAAAGGTATTCTTTGATGTAAGATTGAGGCTATTTTAAACTTATGATCTGATTGGTAGAGGATCAATATTTTCCTTGATTCATAAATACCTTCAAAGTGATTGTCGTTATACCTAAGCCTTTTGCTTTAATTTGCAATCCGTTATCCGAAGTAAGCATTATAGGATTTTCACTTTTGTATTTTAAAGCAACTGCAAGAATAAAATTATCGGGCACCTTTTTATTAAAGTCGTTAGGAAGTAATGTTAAATCAGCTGTATCCATCTTGATACCACGCTTGTCAATACTCTCGTTTATTTGTTTCAAAGCCTTGTGAACGTTTCTTTTTTGTTCTTCAGTCAATGACATTTTTAAGTAATCCAATTCGTCAATGACTTTAGCAGAAACTACAATACTGTATTTGGGGTCAATTTTTGATATTATATCGGGTTGGTCAACAAATACATTTGTGTCGATGATGTAAATATTTTCCTTGTCTTTGTTTATTTCCTTTTTTGGCTTTTCAAACTTTGAAAGGTCTATTTTTCCAACTACTTTGATTCCTACTTTGTCCTGATTTTCCTTTTCAAAACTATCACTCTTTGGGGTTGTTGTTGTTTGATGGCCTGGCGAAAACACTTGCTTTGTTTTCTGTAGATAAGTCTTTACATCATTATTAATATGCGAATAAAATGAGTGGATATTTTCATCTGAAATAATAACTGTAGATAGTTTAGCTCTTGAAGTAGCCACATTAAAACGGTTCGCTTGCAACGCAAACGGAATACTTTCAGTTGGTATAAAGAAAATACAGAAGTCTGTTGTTAACCCTTGTATTCTATCTATCGTTTCTACCAATACATCTTCTGTATTTGAGCACTTGGAAAAAATCTCTTTTTGTAGAAAGCGAACAGTATCCCGATTAAAAGCCAATACAGCGATTTCGGCTTTAGCATTATACTGCTTCAACTCATTAACCAAGTCAATAATAAATTTAGAGCACTCACCTGTAGGTATTCGACCATCTGGTAATTCAAACATCTTTAATGAAGGCCCTCCATTATCTTGAAATATACTTTTTAGCAATGGAAATTGACTGAAGTTCAATGGAAGTTGAGCATCTGATTTGCTCTTTAACATCCCGGAATAAAACGAGTTAGTTGCATCGACACTGTTTTGTGTTAGCCGGTATGAATAAGTAAGCATGTATTGCTTTGTATTTGGCAAATAGTAACTTATCCCTTTTAGACCGCAGACCATCCAGTGGTAATGGTTGATATCTTCTGGTGCATATTCCTTATGGAAAATAGGTTCAAGCTGTTTTATGTCGCCTATTATTATGCATTTCTTACCCAGCTTTCTTGCTAACGCAATCGTTGATAAAAAGGCTTGACTTGCTTCCTCGATAATAATATAATCAAAATGGACATCAACCATAGCCTTTGAAGCAATCTGAGACATGATGTAGTAGGTTGACAACAACATTTGAGGCTTCTGCTGACTAAGACTTTTAAATGCCTTTATGCCTCTAATTTTCTTATTCTTTGATTCATCAGCAGTTAGAGCTGATTTAAATATTTTACCTTCCGCTAATCCAGTTTTCAGATGCTCTTTTTCTGCTAATTCCACTAAAGCCCTATTGGTTAATGCAGTTACTAATATCCTATAATCTGTTTTCAAAAAGGCACTACAAAGTTGTGCCATATGATACGTTTTGCCTGTACCGGGTGGACCTTGAATGATGATTATTTCATTTTGAATTAAATCTGTTTGAATTTTTGATACTATATCTTCATCTACAACTAATGGTATAGGATTCCATTTTGCTTCATTAATATCTAAGGACAATATCTCATTTGAATTTGCAGGTGTTTCCTTTAAGAAATTCAGAAGATTCAATAAATAATTTAGTGGTGGATCAGTGGGTGCCAAAAACACCAATGCATCCTTTTGATATTTTTCGACATCTTCCACTTTTACACCGGACAAGCCAACAATTGAGTTATCCTTTTCATAAGTGAAGAAAACCGTTCTTGATTCAAATTGAGCAGTAACTTTTGTTCTTAAATCTTTGTAGGTTAAACCACCCCAATTTCTTACCGCATCATTCTGCATCTCGGAAACAAAACACTGAAAGTGTTCATTTTTCCTTGGAGGTAAACATATCTTATGATCGAACTTAACAATCAGATTACCCCTTACTTCGTCAAAACCCTGGTAACGACATAAGTAAAGTTGACCATCTACGAACATTTTAGCAGCTTGCTTTCGCAGCAACTTTTCAAACTCGTTTGTCTGGTAAGTGAGTTCGTCTTGAATCAGGTTGATATGTTTGTTGTTATTGATAATCATCTTCTGGGTTTAGTAACTTGAAAATATCCTTTGACTTATCTGTTGAATTTTCCTTATCAATAATCAGCAAATGCTTATTTGCATCACGATTCACATAACAAAATGTAAAAAGCTCATCGAATGTTTTTTCATATTGATAAGCGAGTAAATGGCTTGTATTAAGACTCAATATTTCTTCGGCCGTATTGTATATTTTTATTCTTTTTTTAGAACCAAAATCCAATGCCATCTTATATCCTTCATCCCTCATTCGCAATATTTCATTGGGATGTATATATGCAAAAGAGCCCCTAGCACTATGAACAAAATATTTTTCCACCCCATCAGATAAATGATTATAGTCCTTGTCGGCCTTATCAAAACGGATTAAAGTTGCCTTTGCTAATTTTAGCTTAGCTATCAAATTGTATAATTTTTGCTTTTCTTTTGGATGACTTTTTGAGAGTTCAAGAATATTTTTTAATTCAGGTATATAATCATTCCATTCCGTATTTTCTAATTCAATTTGAATAAACTCTTCAACTTCCTTAATCCATGAACTTTTCCAATCATCAGGTAGACTGTCGAAGTTTTTTTCTAACTCCTCTATTATACTTTTTTCCGAATCGTCAAAAACATACCGGTTAAAAACCTTTTCCTTAATTACTCCATATTTGGTGATAAGTTCAAAAAGGTATTTTCTTATTGCACTCCTCTTCGACTTGAAGTCTTCAATATAATAAATAATATTATTTTCAACTTTGATACTTAATTCCCACTTCCATACCAAATCACCATGAATAATTGTATTCGATAAGTCATCACATTTAATAAATGTCAAATTGTTTACTAAAGCTAAAATTTGCTTTGAAAGAGCTAGGTAATCCGCAGTACCATTTTTAATATTAAAAGCCAAATATTCAGCTCGACTCTTAAAAAGTGCCTTGATTTCCAAATCATCTGTACTGCTAACATCCTTTTCAAAATGAAATACACAATCATTAGACGAAATGCTTTTGACACCCAATTGTGATGCTAAGAGCATGAAGTCAGTATGAAGCAGCCTATTAGGTTGCTTACCAGCTATTTCTGCGTCTGTAGATGTATATAAATCGGAAATAAGGAACCATTCATAGCTACTATTAGGTAATTTTAGACCCAAAAGGTTTTCGGAAGAGTATTTATATCGTTTCATTATACTAACGATATTTAATGCATTTACCTGTTGTTGAGTAGGTGGAGTTGTCCTTTTTAGCAATTCCAGACAATGATCAATACTTAATTCCTGATTAATACCTATTAATACCTCCAATGTTGAATTGTTATAGGTAAACTTAGTCAAGTCTACTATTGGAATAAGACTCTTATCGTTAATGTAAGGAGCTAAGTTAATTGAGAATAACTCTATTGGCTTCTTGAAGATATCACCTGTCACCTCTATCGTAGCATTGCTTTTAATGATATTCAGTGCATTACTTGCGGCAAATGCTTTAATGTTATTTTCAGAGGATGTGATGAAAGCCCAAAGTCCTGGAAGATATTTTGAATTTGTAAGAACTTGCGATGGATAAAATTGGTATTGATTTGTGCTAATCAAACTGAAACTGTAATCGCTATGAACACCCATCTTTTTTAAAAACTCAATGCTAATTTTATTTTCAAAATAACCCTTTGACAAGAATTTAAAATGAGGTTGTAGCTCTGCATCATTTTCTAAATTTAGTTCGGGCTGATATTCGATTGGAAAATGAATATCAATAGGCAAGTGCCAAGCATCACCATTTGTTGTTTGTAATTTTAGTTTATCAAGCTTATTTATAAAATCAAATGCTATAGGTACTGCTTCCTTCTTATTAGCGTGGTAGAATTGGTCAAGATCTTTTAAAATCGTAAAATGCTCTCCTAAACGACTATCCTGGGCTATGATTAAGGTGTCTATTTTTTCATTAAATATCCTTTGTTCACTATTAAGGTCTTTACATCCAAGCAATACAAAAAAAGCCTTCCAATCAGACACAAAGGCCAGTCTAGGCTGATATTCCCGACTAATTTGATTAGATAGTTCAATAGAAGGGAGTATTTCATTGATACGCTTGTCTGCTGAATAGTATTCGGGAATAATACACTCTTTCGCAATAAGATACCCTGAACTTGTTTTTAGTTTTATTGTTTGTTGAATTAATGAAATTTGAGCAGGTGAGAGTTGAGAATCGGGCTTATCTTTATTTAATTGCCAGTATTTGCATATTTCAATACCTGCTCTAAAATGTAAAGTATCCTCGAGCTCCTTCAACTGCGATATTAGCTCACTAATTACATCTCTCAAACCAATTTTGACTTTTGCGGTTCTAAATATTTCGTTCCAAAGCTGTTTATCATTAGGCCTTTGGGTAAAATCAAACTTGGGGAGAATAAAATATTTTCCCTTCAAATTTAAATTTGATATAATTGTCTCAACTTCATCTTCTTTAGCTAATTCTTTTGGAAGGTAAACAGTTGAAATTGGTTTAATATTAAGGACACCTTCCTCGATAGGTTTGCAAACTATTGACAATTGGGTTAATGATTTTTTAATCTCATCATCTACTTTGAAAATCGACCAGTTATCATAAATAAAATTCCATGTATTAATAATATTCTGCTCATTATTTAATAGAGCAATAAGCCCTTTTAGATTTGACTTAAAAAAGTCAGTTGCATTGAAAGGTTTTAAATTTAAATGTATTTGTTCCTTATCAAGCAAAGTCTTTAATGAAGGATTAATTTTGTCAACGCCAATGAATGACACTTCTTCCGGTTCTTCACTAAATAAATCAGAAGCATTGCAAAGGGTGTTTTGGGCAGATAAAATAATATTCTCAGTCGTCAACAGGAGTTTTAATGAAGGATCTGCTGAAGTGTGAAGGTGTTTTAATAGCTTAAAATTGTTTACAGGATTTTTCAGCCATGTTTGAAAAGCATCACTCTTTAAGTCAGATCTTAAATCTTCAACCAAATACAGTTTACCCACAGTTGTGTATGCCTTAATCAATTCTTCCACTTTATGCAAGCCTTCTCCACAATCTGAACTAATCAGTTTTTGTGATAATCCGGTTAACCCTTCAAAATCAGCTGATAGCAATTTGGCAATCCCAGTTTTGTCAATTAAAATATTGCTAAGTGGCTCCAAATCGCCTGATTGAGCAGGGATAAATGAAATAGCACTTTCTTTATCGGTTCCTAATAAGCCAGTTTCAAAACCTCTCTTAAAGGACAATAACAGATGCTTGTTTCTTTCATCAATTATTTGGGTTTGGATTTTTGCATAATCAGGTATGATTGATAAGTAATCTCTGTTAAACTTAAAATTACCAGCGTTTCGCTCATCTCTTCTTAAACCTATTGACCTTAACCATTTTAGAAATAAAAGGCCTGATTGCTCGATCAAAAAATCATTCCACTTAATGTTGTGAAAAAACTCCCTTGTACCATCTGGAATAAAATCACCATTAATGAGAAAATCAAAGCCCAGGTTTACTTTTGTAGGTAGATAGTTATATAAAACTGCATTGGGCGTTTTTAAAATTTGATTTGATGAACGACTTGTTGCAAATTGAATTACCGAACTCTGAATATCATAATACTTTTCTGGAACTACTGATTCATTGTCATCAATTTCTTTATTAATCCATTCTCTGATATTATCTGGAATGATTACATGTTCTTTTCCCATCCAATAGTCGAGAAGATTTTTTTTGGATTCCTTAAATCCTGTTGGTGTAATGATTTTAGCGTTTTCAATATTGGGTAAAAAAAGTAGTATTCTATCATCGGTGAAAAGACGATTCAATATAACATGATATTCTTCGAGCTTTTCTCGCCTTCTTGGTTTTAATGCTATTGAGACAGATGAATTTTTGAAAATTGTAGTCTCTACTATTTCCGGTGCCATTTCGGATGGCTCTGTCCATATCGGAATGATTTGATATGGCTTTTCTGTTACAAATTTACTACTATCAAATCGAAAAGAGAAACCTCCACTTTTGATATAAGCGAAATTGCAATCTTTAAATACTGACTTAAAGCCTATACCCTTGAAGCCAATCTTGTCAATTGAATCTGTCTTGTCGCTCTCATTTACTGAGCATATTGAGTGAACATTATTTACTTTAAATACAGCACCAGAATGACAAAAAAGCAAATAATTATCAGAAATTTTAAATGAAACGTAAACTTTGTTATCCCTTGCTCTGTCAGGGTAATCACTTGCATTTTGCAATAATTCAAAAATGAATGTTTCAGGTGATTTATTGATTTCTCGCTGAATCGAATTTAATGCTTTCGCTAATTGTTGATTATTTGCAAAATGGGTATTCTCAGCAATTGAAAATCGTTTATTAATAAACTCTTTTGGATCAGGATTGTATTCTATGGGTTTATATGTTTCATCTATCTGAAGAGCAAAAGGATTTTCGTGCTTTTCTCTTATAGTTTTTGAGGAAAGCTTCGCTTTGAATTGATAAAATAAACCTGGCTTAAGATCTGAAAGCTCGTTATGAATATGCACCCAAAGTTTTTTCCCTTTTAGCTTTGTATTTAGTTCATCATTGCCAAGAAAATTGAGAGAAAAATAATCTGTTGTTTTGACATTTACGAAACGATAGGTTCCTTGATAATTATAATACTGACCAATGAAAATCATATCAGTACTATCATACTCTTTTTGTAAGTATGCTAAGATTTCAGTCGGTATTTTATCAAACCAGTTTGACATTTTAGATTCAATTATTACTTTATAAAAACTACAAAATTTCCATTCCGAATTAGAGATGCGGATGAATTCTACGTGAACAGAATATTTCGGCTATTTATTATTATTCTTTTTATTTATGTAAAAATTAAAGGAAGGTTAGCATACTTTATTAATTTCATCATTAATATTTAGACTTCTTCATCAAACTTTAACCCCAATTGCTTAGCTGCTTCTTTAGCAGATTTGTATTGCTGCTTGCTTTCATCAATCGGACTGCCGGTATTTGATTTGATTTTGAAGTTCACCTCAATTTCAATCTTATTGCCATTCATGGCGAATGGAGTGATGAAATAATTGAATAATTCGGTGTAGCGTTCCAATGGAACATTACCCGAAACCATGATTGATTTAAACTTTTTTGAAGTGAACACCTCTTCTGTACCATTACCCGATGGCAGAACTGGATCTTCATTCACCTGTGGTAAGGGTGTATCTACTTCGCTCTTGTCGTTTGTTAAAGGTGCTGCCGGTGCTTGTGGCTGAGGCTTCAGACTTTTATCCACTAGCCAATAGGTTATGTCGTTCACATCAAAGAACGGAACGGCCTCCTGAAAAAAGAACCGGGTGTAGTTTACCCCGTCTCCTGTGGCGATACAATACTCTCCATTGGTGCAATATTTCTGAATGCTTTTTGAGACAGCTTCTGCGCCTGTTACCATTGGTTTGTCATCAAACCTAAGGAATGCTTCATATACATCCTTTGCTTTAATAGCTTGCTCAGGTGTGGGTAATAAGTTGTTGTTCTTTAAGGTGCTCAAACCAACAGATTCCAGCAACCATTCTTCTTCTTTGAGTGCAGTATTTACATTGTTATTTATCTGGCTATCCAAGCTGTCCTTGAATTGCTTTATCACCAATGTTTCAATACCGTTCTTTACAGAATACTTTGCCACCAATGAGTAGGCAGAAACCAATGAATTATCGGATTGCCTTCCTGCATCTTCAATTCTTCTCTTAATATCAACCTTTTGTTCATTATTTAACTGTGAGCTGTACTCAGAACTGATTTTCTGACAGGCTAAATAGTTCTTTACATCATCCTGCAATTTGCCAATACCCATTTCTGAGCAAAGCAGAAATAACATTGTATTGCGGTAAATTCTTTCGCTGTTTCCTTTTTTAGTAGCCAGTTTTTCAATAATGGGTTTTGTTTTGCCATTCACCTCATTTGGATTTGCCAGATACTGCGGGCTTAATATGACTAGGGTTGGTTTCATTTGTTCCGGTATATCCTCTGAAGGATTTACCAATGTGTTGAATAGTTGAATACCTCTGGATTTTTCAATTATCCTGCGGAGGATTTCAGCTATGATATCTGGTGTTTTGATATCACCTTTCGCCTGGTTAATAAGGATATTTACATTTGGCGTAGTATCGAACCAGTAGCGTTTAATTCCAGTGCTGCTATAATAGAGGTAATGGGCATTCCCTTCCATTCTATCCATAGCACCGTTAATATCGTTATGGTTGAATCCGTCAGGTCTTACCATACAGAGTTTTATCTCATCAATGCCAACCCCTTTGTTTTGTCCCTTACTTCCGAAGGTTCCAAGTAAAACCGTTGCAGCAATTCCTTGACTAATATTGTACTTACCCAAGGTCTTTACATCATTATCAATTCTAAAAGCATTTGATGAAGTTCCAGATACATCTGCTGTAATAACGGAATCCCAGCTTGCACCATTCAAGATTGTAATTTGACTGGTTAATGCCTCAATGTTGGAGAGTACTACATCTGAAGTATGAATCAGGTATTGACTTCCAGTTAAGGATGTTTGTCTTTTCCATAGGTCTGATACAATAGCCGCCAAAATTCGTAGCACACCTCTTGTTCTTTGGAAGAAGGGATTACTTGCCCAGCGTAAGCGGAACATATCAATTAACTCTGGATGGAAGGGATAAGATTTTTTCAGCTTATCTCGATACTCAGATTTAAGTGCATAAGAAGGAATTTCTGAAAGTAGTGAATGGTACAACATTGTGTAAGCTGATATAACTTTCTCTGTTTCTTCTTCACTACCCAAATCTTCAAACAATCTTCTACGCACTACTTCAAATATTTCATCATCCTCAACAGGCTTCATATTTGCACCAACTCTTGTGATACGATTTTCTAAGGCTGTAAGAATTTGAGATGAAATGGGTGAAGCTGCTAATTCCTGTGCACTGGCCGGAAGCGTAGCTATTAACACACAATTGTCTGTTCCCGTTACCGCTTCGGTAAGCTCCTGCATGAAGCTCACTGTTTGGTCACTCAGGTTGCTTGCTTCTACTTTTACTGCTGAAGCACTAACGCAATAGTCAGCTAACTCATCAATAAGAATTAGGCATGGCTTACATTCTTCCAATACCTTTTTGAACAAACCTTTTGGAGCAATTTGCTTTTCATCATTTACCCTGACGATTTCGTATGCCTTCGCACCACCTAACTGATAGGCCAATTCACCCCAAAGGGTACGGATGGTATACCCATCCACTTGTCTACCTTGTGCGGGATCGTTTGTGGTATTGGTAAATATGGCAATATGTGCTGTATCAAATTTGGGTTCACCGGTAGTTGCCAGCAATTCTTTGGTATGTTCACTGTTGATGGCTTTTTTACCCCACTTTGCCAAGTGAAAAAGGGAAATAAGCGTATGCGTTTTACCGCCACCAAATCCGGTTTGTAAACTGATAACACGGTTATCAGCATCTTGACCACCATTGAGGCCTTGAACCACTCTTCTGGCTATACTTTTTAATCCTGCTGTGAAATAGGTCTTCTGAAAAAATATTTCAGGACTGGTGTAAATTTCTCTGCCCGTGCCTGCTGCTACTTCTGCAAGATTAGCGGCAAAGATGGATTCATCCAAATGTCCATCCTGAATGTCTTTGTGTGGTCTTACGTTTTTAAACCAAGCTTGCATGTTGCTTATGATTAGATGTTATGATTCAAATAAATTTGTTTGAGTCGTTGAAGGTGCTTGAATTGTTTTGCTTTCACGTATCAAGCTGTCTTTGTTAGTTAACAAACCAAGTGCTTGCTTATGGTCTTCGCTACCAACAGGAAGTACTTCACATAAGGAAGTAACTACCCTCCAAAAATTACTTTCCGGCTGGGCAGCTACTTTGCCTATGTATTGTAGCAATGCAGTACGATTGTTACCCTTATATAGGGCCATTGCACGATGTACCAAGTCTATCAGGAAATTGTTGGCTCTATCACCAATGTTTTTATTGGCTTTTAGACGTTCTTCAAAAGTGCCCAAGGTTTGCTTGTTACCATTCTTAATAAGAAGATGCTCAGTAAAGAGTTCTGCCACATTGATGCTTAAACCTACCCGGCTGAATTTAGCAGCATCATCAAACTCACTTTCGGCAAAACTGTATAGCTGTAACCAGCCTATGTAAAACTTGGTGAAATCATCGCCATCAAATCCTTTGAGCAAAGCATTGAAGGCACTTTCTCTGGCCATTTCCAATAACTCAGCAACGGTTACTTCACTGCCATCGGCTTTTTCTACTTTCTCGTATTTACCAAATTCACTTACGGCCTGACCGAAGCAAGCCGTTAATAAATCAGCACCTCTGAAGCCTAAGCGATATAGTTCTTCAACTTCTCTAGCAACTGTTTTTTCAACTGCTTTTCTAACGTCCTTATAATCGCCATATCCTTTACGTTGAGCAGGTCTACATGAAACTGTAACTGATGACTGTAATGCTGCACCTGCGTTTGCTATCATTCTTGTATCTCTTTCAGAATCAATTGCCCAACTGCCGGTAATATTCATTCTTGCCCCTAAAATGGAATTACACAATGTTGTCCATGCTTCCGTACTCTGGTGGGCAAACATGATGCTCACTATATCAGATGTTTGGTGCTCTATGGCATCAAATATTTGAAGAAGCTTATTTTCAAAGTGTGCTTTGGCTTTATCACCATCACCATCGTGATGATGCTTCAACATTGTACATTCATCTGATTTGGGCGTTTGTGGTGTTGCAAAATTCAAAGGGTAAAGATTTGCAATCGACCTTTTCATCCATACATAGAAGAAATCAGACAAGTCAGCATAGGCAATGGCATCATAATAAGGGGGATCGGTCACTACCGCTGTTAAAGATTTAGATGGGAATTGTTCCTTTTCACCACTTGCAGCATTGTTACAAATAGACACAAATGGAATGTTGCTCTCTGAATTGAGATACATAATAATCCATTCCAATTGATTTATTGGGCCGCTTGTTGAAGGAGCAAAAATGCTTACTTCAGGATAATCAAATACCATAGCTATAGCCTGCCTCCCAAAAATGCTTGTCAATTGTTCATTTTGAGGAATCCACCTGCCAAATGAAGTTAGATATGCCGCTATCCTGTCAATCCAAATACCTAAATAAGTAACTATTGCCTTTGCATATTCATCTTCATCAACTGCTAACTCGTTTTTGATCAAGTTCAACTTGGATATTAATGTTTGCATTGCAAACAACTGCCTCTTTGAAAATATTTGCCCCCACTCCGTGATTCCCCAACTAAATGTATCGCCACCGGCAGAGTTTCTTTGCATTTTCTCTACTGGCACATCAATATTAGCGGGCAATGAAACTAAAGAATTAGACTCTTCCTCTGTTGGAAGTCTATACTCTTTTCCCTGTTCACCCTCCTGCACAATCGCTAAAAGCTTTTCCTTTAAATCACCTTTAACAATTTGCTCTTTAATTTTCTTAACATCTGTAACACTACCACAGCAAGGGCATTTCATATTGCCTCTATTGTTCCAACCCTCAATATCACATTTGCCTTTCTTTAGTTCAAAGTCGATTTTATTACCCTTGATAATTGGGTTTAGATATATCTGCTTATCCTTCTTGTTAGCTAAGTAAAACTGCTTTAATAAAGGAACTTCAGCTTTACAACTTGGGTTTGAACATACTGCTATCCTCGACCAGTAATACACTAAAGGCTTCTTACCTTTTTTATCTTTAGGATACAAATGGCCAATCTCTTCATCTGCTAACTCAAGCAGTCTCTTTGCGTAAAATTCAACATCAAAACTCAGACGATTTTGAATATTTACAGCAATTGCTTCGCCATTTACTAAAAGCTTTTTATCGTATGGTATCTTATCAAACTCTTTAGCTCCATATATCTTGACAAACTCAGCCTTAGTATATGTAATTGGCTTTCCAAATTTTTGAGGAAATTCTAAGCTACACCTTTGGATAATATTTGCTACAGGATTTATGTCATTTCCATAACTTCTGCAGCCTAACCTGGCGGCTTCCAGCGGAATTGCACCGCCACCTGCAAAAGGGTCAAAAATTATTGGCATCTTACTTCTAAAAGCATCAATTGCATTATTCAGCTCGTTTTCCAAGTCCGTCACAATTTGAGACTTTAAATGCCTGTCTTTTAGTGAATATAATTTTTCCTCCAGTAGAGATATTCTTTCATAGTATTCTGAAAAATCATTTAATAATTCTTTACATGACTTAGTCGGTTGAAATTCCAGATTGTATGCTACCCAGATAAGTTTTCTTGCCTTATTTAAAATGGTGTCATTACACTTATTCTCCCATTTAATTAAGCTAAAATCGCTTAATTGCCTACCGGCTGGTGTTTCTTTTCCTGTTTTCTCATTTATACAAAATTCATCACTGTATTTTCCAATTAACATCAATAGTCTGTTTCGCAGATTATCGTCCATTTTGTCAATGGCAGCAGTAAAAGGAATGTCGTTGTAAGGTTTATAAGCATCGGGAGAGATTCCTGGCTCATTTAGGGGCTTTGCAGCACTGCCCAAAACAATTTCTATAGCCTCTTTAAATTGTTGCGGACAATTCTCATCCAATGGATCAGGCACCAAACTGGCAAAAACTACCGCACGGCAAACCGGCAATGGTCTTCGTGCCCACCAAATGTGTAATGTTGAAATATGACCATGATGAATATACTTATCATGAACACTTGCTGCCGATATTTCTTTTATCGGCATGGCTACTTCTATGAGTTTTTTAGCTTTTACCATTGTGCGTTAATCTTTTGTTTCCATTCTGCCATTGGCAAAAAATATTGAACACCTTTGCTTTTCAATTCAAACTTGAGTGCCTTGGCAGGGTTTTGAATGCGATATAATTCTGGGTTGCTTTTGCAACTCATCACTATGTATAACCAGGCTGTATCTCCCAACTGTGCCAAACGGTTCATTTCATTTTCACTCAGCATTACGCTACCATCATTGCCGCTGCGGCCTTTTACCTCAATGTAGCGTTTCAACTCTTCGGGGCTAATGCTCTTTACATCGTAGCCTTCGTTATTGGCACTTACATCTATGGGGTTCCAGCCTACGCTGATCTCATAGTCCATTGCCGTTTGCATGGCTATAGCTTCTGCTTCATCATCCCTGCTCATGCCATAGTGGCCCACATACTCCACCTGTGTCAATGGCACCACATAAGCACAGCCTAACACTTCAGGAGCTTTGGGGCTTAGCTGTGTCATCAGTTCCAAACTCTCCAACCGGCTTTGCTTTTTGTGAATGAGTTCGTTGATGCGTTCCTGCTTTTTTAAAATCTTTTCCTGTACTTTATTATCACCTAGCAGTACTTTACCCTGTAGTTCCTGAATCTGTATCTGTAAATCCATAATCACCTGTGTAAAGGCAGATTCCAGATACATCCTGCGGTCGGCAGCATCTTTCTTTACATGGGTTTTAGTATCTTCAAACTGTTGGGTGGTGATATGTTCAAAACTCCATTGCACCACTTCATTTGTACTAACAACTTCGGGTGGCTCAATAGGCTTAGTAAAATCTGTAGGCGTATGAAGATCAATGAACTTTGCTGGAGATGTAATGTGAAATGCACCATCTTTCGATTGGTACACCATCAACAGCCTTTCATCGGCGATGCTGTCATCTTTTTTGCTTGCACGGTTATCTACAATCTGGCTTTTTACGAAAAAGGCAAAGTAGTCTACTTTATCATCAGGTGAAATTAAAACTGTTCCTTTAATCATATCCTCCCTGAACTGGTTGCGAACAACCGTTACCAAACTATCGAAAACAGGGTTGCCCGGATTGATGTAATGCACCTTACCCAAATCTCCTACACTCTGGTAGTCGAGAAAAATTTGTTTGTCGAAACAAAACTGAATGGACTTGATGGCATCATAGTGAATCTTATAAGATTCTTTGAGTTCAGTAATTACAGACTCAGGCATTTTATCAATGTGGAAAATAGAATGCCTTAGTTCGGTAAACACACCCTTGAGGTGTTGAAATGCTTTCTCAAAAAATAAGCGGATATAAATAGGCTGCAGACGCTTTTCGTCTGAATTTTCTTTTAATGTCCTGGCATCTTTATAATCAACCGTACTGTGTGCCAGCTTATCTTTCTGTTCATTGATTTTCTCCTTGAACTTCATTTTTAGCGTAGCATCATCCTGTGCCAAAAAGCGATCTAATTCGGTTTCCTTGCCATTGAAAACAGAATTGATGATATCATCTAATCCAACACCTTCCAACACATCCTGAATTACATCATACACACGGTCATCACCCATACCATCACGAATGATGTCCAATTTGGTAAGTAACCTTTCTAGTACTTTACCTTCCTTGGTATTACTGGCCACCATGTTAAACACAAGTACATCCTGCTTTTGTCCGTAGCGGTGAATCCTACCCATACGTTGCTCTAAACGGTTGGGGTTCCAGGGAATATCCCAGTTGATGAGCAAACGGCAGAATTGCAAGTTAATACCTTCACCCGCTGCATCGGTGGCAATCAAAATCTGTGTATCAGGTTTCGCGAAGGACCATTGTGCCTCTCTTCTTTCGTCTACTAATTTTCCACCATGTATAGTAGCAACTTTATACCCACCACTTTTAGTTAGACGTTCTTCTAGATATAGAAGCGTGTCTTTATGTTCTGTGAAAATGACCAGCTTTTCACCATTCTCTAATACTCCATTTGACTTGAGTAACTCTTGTAATTCCTGAAACTTCTTTTCTTCCTGCTTACGATTGAAAAGTGTTTCAGCCATTTCATACAGCTTCTTCACTTCATTAGCCTCTGTTTGAATTTCTCCTAAACTTTTAGCCGTTGTAAACAACTTAAATTTTTTTGGGTCGGAAAGAATATTTTCCAATGCATCTCTTTCATCGTCTTCCAAATCCTCAAACTCTTCAATGTTGTCTACATCAAAACCATCCAGTTTGTGCCGCTGGTTAAACAGGTTTGGATTTTTACTGGTTTCATCCAATATTCCTTTTAGGGCATTATAACGCCTACCCAATGTGTTTTTGATAGCATATATGGAACTTACCAATCGTCGTTGCATCACAGTCAACGCTAGAGAAACATGTATATTTTTGGTTTCGGATGCCTCTTCTTTCTTTTTGGTCAAATATTGTGTAACCGCATCGTATAGTTCTTTTTCTTCTGGAGTAAGCTGATAGGCAACTGTTTTTGTAAAGCGATTTTTGAACAGCGGTTTCCCCTGCCAGTCTTTCATGTCTTCTTTTAACCTACGGATGAAAAACTTGTTGATGCCATTGTGCTCTAATTCCTTAATACGAGTTGAAGCGATCTCCTCTGTAGCAAAAATATCTTCATCAAGTAATTGGAGTAGCTTTTTGAATGTGTCTGTTCTACCTCTGTGCGGAGTAGCGGTCAATAACAAAATGTGTTCACATTGCTGTGATAGCACTTGAGCTGCCTTATAACGCAATGATAAATATTGTTTGCTTCCATAATCATATGCAGAAAGTTTATGACACTCATCAAATACAATCAGGTCCCAGTGTGAGTTACTTGCAACATTTAAAACATCTTCTCTTGAAATAAAATCAATAGATGTTACAATTCTTGGTGCTGTATGAAAGATATTGGGGTCGGATGAAAACAAACTTCGGTTCACAAGAGTGAAAGGGATATTGAACTTTACTCCCATTTCATCTTCCTGCCATTGCTTGGTAAGTCCGCCAGGTGTAACAATCAAAATCCGTTCAGCAAGCCCCCTCATCATCAACTCTTTCACCAGTAAACCTGTCATAATTGTTTTTCCTGCCCCAGTATCATCTGCAAGCAGAAAGCGAATTTTGGGTAGCGGCAACAGAAATTTATAGACCGCTTCTACCTGGTGAGGCAATGGGTCAACAATGCTACAATTCACAGCAAACAAAGGATCAAATTGATAGGCAGAATTTATTCTTTCAGCTTCTGCAAATAATCCAAACCTTGTCGGGTCGCCTTTGAAATTAAATGTTCCCTCTTGGGAGAGCACCTCAAGTGAATCAAATTCTTCTTTAGAAATCACTTTGGTATTGGCACGGTTTGTATTTACACCAGTAAACTTTATGGATACCATTGAACCTAATGGCTGAATCTGATTAACAGTAACAGGCTCAAGCGGGATTAAATTTTTAACTATCTGACCTACATCTATCGACATTAGCTATATGTTATTTTTTATATTTATATTCTTATCTGCAAGTTCAATGGCTTTATTTGCTAATCTCTCATCTTTAATAACATCAAGTATCCGATCAGAAAGCCACAATACTAATAACTCATCTTTATTTTTATTAAACATTTTTTCTAGAATAGAAATTTGTTCTCTTCGTATTTGTCTTGTTCCATTTTCTATTTTACTTAACATTGGAGCATCAATATTAAGCTCTGATGCAACGTCATTTTGCAGCAGTCCGAACTTTAACCTTAATTCTTTTATTTTTTTACCAAATTGATTCAAGCTAAAAATTTTGAATTGTCAATTTCTGACAAGTTAATTATAATGTATGAAAATGAGCTTATTTAATTATATAAAATCCAATTTGGAAAGCTTGTAAAGCAAATCAAATTATAGATTGTCAAATATGTTATAAATTAACTATTAGTCATTAGCATAATTGCTATTAAAAAATCACTTTATATTCAATTTTAGTATATAACTTTTTTCAGATTAATTTCAACATATAAATTTTGTAAAATGTCCGATGAATCAAGAGCAAATAACCATTTAAATGAATTAACATCTCAAAAAGATGCATTCATCTTTTATTTTAAAAAATTAGATATTGAGATGATTGATTTAATATTAGATGGAGATAAAACATATCAGGACTTCCCGAAAACTCTTTTTATCCAAAAATTAGATAACGCCTTTTATCGATTTCTAAAAAAAGGAGATTCAGAACTATACAGTTATCAAGGAACATGCTGTTCACAAATTTGTAGCTTTGATTGTAAAGGGATAAGATTTATAGGTAATAATTCAGGCTTATATATAGATTTAGTTTTTAAAGAAGAGAAAGGAAATTTGTTGGATATTTATGAGTGCCATCAATTTAGTACCGTATCACCCAAAAAAGATTTGTTACAGAAAGTTTTTATTGATTCAGCAAATCTTCCAATTTCAATGATGTAAAAAATTGTTTTACAAAATCATAGGGAATACACAATGAAATTTGGTTTTCGGATACCAAACCTTAATAAACGAATTGCAGCAAGAACGTCTGTGAAGAGAATTATTCGTCATAATCTGGGATTTAAAGCTCCGAGAGGATGGGGTTGGATTACGGACCCAAAGAAAGCAGCTTATAATAGAGTTTACAATAGAACTTCGAGGGGATGTCTTGTTACTATTCTTTATTTGATTTTAATTCCAATTGTACTGTTCGTAATATTCAGTTTTTCTGCTTGTGAAAGCAACAACAAGAAAACACGAAAAGCTGTTTATGTAAGTCCTTCAATAGACTATAAAGGAAAATTCAGAAAAGGGTATGTAAGGATGCCAGTAAGTACAAATAAGAACGCAATCAAAAATCAAAACCGTTCAAGATATTACTATCATACAAGAGGAAAATATCGAAGAAAATCAAAGGACTAACATGAAAAAATATCTAACATCTGTAATTGCTATACATAATGTAAATGGTCAACTTGGTAAATGGCCTGGTCCAATTATTGAAGCAAACTCACTTGAAGAAGCGGATGAATGGTGTAAAAAGAATACACAATATCTTTTTGTGGAGCAGGAAATATTAGAGGTACAAGTAAATTCAGATAGCAAATCAGAGCTAAATTGAAACGATATGAGAAAAAGTATCTTCTCTTTTCGCCCATTACACTTCTAAGTGCATTGCTGATAACATAACTATTGCAACATCTGATGGCCAAAATATCATTGCAACAAGCCATAAGGCACAAGTGATATAAATTCTGGTCATGTTTTTGAATCTTTTTTGAAGTAGGCTTTATAAAATAATAATATTGTTAGCAAGGGCCATATAAAACAAAAAATCATCACATTTACAACCTCATATGTAGTTCCAAATAAATCTGCCAAAATATTTAATAACAATACACATTTATCGAATATGTAATCAAACATTGGGATTAAGAATATTATTAAATAATTACGATTATTCAATAAATTTAAATCTTCAGAAAATCAGGTAATGTTAATGAAATGTGACTTCACTTATCTTTAATTATGGATGAACTAGCATCATCAATTCTTGACTCACTTGTTATTTCAAGAGAAAAGGGTGGAATGTTTGAGTTTGAGAAAACCGGTATATATCCAGATTATCTTGTTTTTAAATCTTCATTTCTGAAAAAGACTTGGAGGCAAAAAGTCAAGTCGGAAACGCAAAAGGGTACGATTAAATCCAATGGATTTATCATTTTACACTATCAGTTAATTAGAATTGGAATAGGGACACTTACACTGACGGTACATACACCAAATGGTTACTCAAAGACTACTTAATCATTATGTGTGACTGATTGTAGCTTTCTCTTTTTAGTGAAAAGAATAGCCACTCAAATCTAAAAAACCTGAATGAAGTCTTATTGTAATAATTGAATTTAGTAACTTGATCGTGTTTACAATTACTTACAGTCATTTTTGGGTTTTATATACTTACACCAAAACAAATGAAGATGATTAATTCAGCCAACATATTAAATTCTTTTACAGAAAATCGTCTGAATGAAATTGTTGATAAACTTATGTGGTTTGAGATAATTAATTATCAGTGGGAAAAATATGAGACAGCTTATCTAAATAATGAAGAATGCGAAAAATATATACTTGATACTTTAGTTTTACCATCACTGGATGTTAAGACATGTATTGAAAAATTGAAAATTGAAATTGAAAAGAATAAGCATAATGCCTACGAAAAAAATTTATGCACTAAGAAACTAGTGTATTTTAATATTTTATATAAGTTCAATGAGAATTTAGAGTTATATAATATTCTTACAAAGATTAATTGGTATGTTTTAAGAATTAAGGATAATACAGAGTGGAATGATTTCACTTCAATGATATCAGGCGAAAAAAATATTCATAATGTAATTAATACTAGACCTACTAGAGGATTTAAACCTAATAAAATATCTTCAAAGATTATTTATAATAGGAATGGGTAATAAAATTAAAAATATGTAAGCGTCACTTTTTTAGTTGAAGTATAGAATTAAATAGAGAAGTATCTATAACACATGAAATAACTTTTCCCATTTCCAAGAGAAATAACATCCGTTCCCCTTCTATTTTGTCTCATTTATCATTTGTAATCCTATATTAGAAATTGACAGGAGTTAATGAAAAAACATCTTAATTCTTAAAATAAAACAAGTTCATTTTAGGAAATATTATTCATTTTCTATTACTCTTAAATAAATCTTAACAGAACTTCGTTTCAATTGGAATGAAGTTATTTGAAAAGTACACAAATCTATTATTTTTACTAATTTTGATCCAGACACGATTTAGAATAGTTATTTGAAATAGCAATTAATTGCTGTAATTGATTGCAACTCTGGTTAGTAAGGGGAGCTGATATAAAGTTAAAAGGGTTATACTTGTATAGTGTAACCCTTTTTAATTTAAACCCTTTTAAGAATCGAAAAGGGTATTATTCTTAATAAGAGGGCAATTACCCTCCACCTTTTAGTGATATAAACCACCTTCTTTTTTTGTTTGATGGCTTCAAATATTTGTTCTGCAGCCTTTTGAACAGGGGCTACCCAAAAGAGACCTTCACCTTTTGCCATTGCGGTATCAACAAATCCAGGTCGAGCATCTGTAATCGTGATACTTGAACCATATTTCTTTGCATTTATTCTCAACCCTTCCAGATAATTTATTTGATACGCTTTAGTAGCATTGTATGAAGGGGCAATTCCGTTTCCCCTGATTCCAGCAATAGAGCTAATGTTAACGAGATGACCATACCCTTGTTCTTTAAAATACCGTACAGCCCAGTCAGCAATACACGTAAATCCCTGAATATTCGTTTTAATTACACTTTGCTCAACATCAAATTTTAAGTTTTTATTCTCCTCGCCGATTCCTGCTGAAATAATCAATAAATCTAAGCCCCCCATCTGACTAACCAATTCATTACAGATTGGCTCTAAAGTTGATAAATCCTGAACATCCATTTTTTTAAAGACAATTCTACTGGACTCTTGTTTCTTTATGGATTGAAATAATTCCTCACGCCTACCAGTTATTCCCACTTCAAAACCTTCTCGCAAAAGTAACTCAGCCAATGATTTACCGATTCCACTTGTTGCTCCTATGATGATAGCTTTTTTCATTTCAATAAAAATAGATAAACAAAGTATGAATGACAACTTCCTGCAATTCTACAAGTAGTTCAACCCTTCAATTTCCTTATAGTCACAAACTCAACCATCGCATTATAGCTGCATCTTTCGTCGAAAAGGGGAGCTAGATAATCGTCAGTTTATCACAGGTTTAAAAGTAAGTATCATAAATCTTTTTATCAATGTTATGTTCGCGCCTGCTTATCGCCAACTTTGTAAACACAAATGATAATTAGAGGAAATGAATAGAACGAAGAATAAATTTTACTCTTCATCCTTACTTATCATATAAAATAGATAAGTCAAATCAGAACTCTGAGGAGATATCCCTAAAACTGAACACCTTCCTGTGCACTATCTAAAACAAAAATCAAATTAAAATAACTGTAAATATTACCGGTCAATTAGCCTCCATTTATTGCATTTGTTGCATTCCATCTTGAATGCCTTCAGAACCAATTCGCTGATTTTTTCTTTTGAATAAAACGGCATTGTATTTACCAAATCTCCACGTAAAATTTAATCGAAGTATTTGCCAATCTCTACGCCTACTGATATCTTGTATAAAAAAAGGTGACTCAACATGAATACGATTAACCCTAGACCTTAAAACATCGCTTATACTCAAGGACAAAGATGCTTTCCGATCTTTCATAAATTCTTTACGCAATGCGAAATCTATACCATAAACAGCATCAACATAGCCTTGAGCAGTTGTTTGAACAAAAGCACCAAAACTACTTCCTCCTCCTACTATAACATCAGCACTCCCTCTTGGCAACATAGTCTTACTGCGATAGTTGCTGTTGACTTGCATATTCCAATTATTTGGAAATTTAAAGGTCGTATTAACCCTTGCAGTAAAACTCCAAAGGCTATTGTTCAAATCTTTACTCAGATTGGTTCCATTGATTCCTGAATTATACAAAGTAACTGTACTTGAAAATTCAAGCCACTTACGAACTGGATTTCTTGCAGATATTTCTAAACCATACGCATGAGCACTATTCGCATTCACGTATGTATTTACAATTGCTGTACTAGGTGAGGCTGAATTAACTTCTTTGATTTGGTATCTGGAAATCAGTGATGTGGTATGTTTGTAATACATGGAAAATAAAAGAGTATGCCTATTTTTCATACTTCTATTATAATTCATTTCTAATGAAGTGGTGAATTCAGGCTTTAATCCAGGATTTCCCTTCTGAATATTCAGTGAGTCCTGGTAATCATAAAAAGGCATTAATTGAAAAAAGTTTGGTCTATTGATTCTTCTTGAATAGCTGAATTGTAAATCTTGACTATTATCAACTTTATAGGTTAAAAATATACTGGGGAATAAACTAAGTGGATATATATTAGAATAAGTAGAATTACTCTTCAATATCTTACCTGTATATGCTGAACTTTCAAGTCGAAGTCCCATTTGATAGGAAAGCTTCTTCCCTATAATACTAGAAATCGTACTGTACGCAGCAAACACCCTATCATCGTATTTAAAATTTGCATTAAGGTTTACAATTGGAATAAATAGTCCTGATACTGGTTCCTGAAAAAAGTTACTATTATCATTTTGCACACTTCGATACATCCCCCGCACGCCCATTTCAAACTTAGTTTTTTCTGATAATGGATTTACAAAGTCTGATTGAATTGAAATCAGCGAATTTTTTCCTATTCCGTCTTGGATTTGTCTCTCAACAATCCCAACTCTGAGATAATTTTCGTCAAAATAGCTTGAATTGAAATTACTGTTGCTGCTATTTGTATTAGCACTATAATTAACATCAGTAGTTAACTCCATGCCTTTTTTACTAAACAACTTTTTATACCCCAATCCTACACTAGTATTTTTGTATAAACTTTTATTTGATTGGTTTCGCTCCGTATACCCTTTTGAATTTAGTACGGTGTCAAGTGATGATTTTAATAAATCGCTATTATTAAATTTTCCTCTAACAATATTACCAGAAAAAGTAAGCGTATTAAACTTATTGATAAACCAATCTAATCCCCCACTAGCAAATCCAGAGTACCCTGTACTGATTGGATTACTTATTTGGTTGATACCTATAATTGGCGTGGCATCCGTGTATACTCGATGAGAAATATTTTCACCAATCAGTTTTCTTTGATTGAAGCTTGTGTTTGCAAATAAATTTATGTTCCCTTGACTTATATTTATATCGCCTCCAAGATTAAATTGTGTCCTCGAATCTAATCCTGTTCGAAGATTTCCATTGTAACCAGGCTTTTTATTTTTTTTGAGCACCAAATTAAGTATTCCTGCCATTCCTCCAGATGCATCAAATTTTGCAGATGGATTGGTAATAATTTCTACTCGCTGAATAGCATCTGCTGGAATTTGATCCAGAGTGAGCATAGTTGGTCTACCGTCAATAAAAAATACAGGTGTCGCATTTCGCAGGGTAACACGTCCCTCAACATCTACTTCTAAACCAGGAATATTTCTCATTAGATCTGTAGCCATAAGACCCGTTGATAGTAAATCACGACCAATATTAAATATTCTCCGATCCGCTCCAAGTTGCATGAACGGCTTTTCGCCTTGAACAACAACTTCATCAAGTAGTTTTGGATTTAGTGATAGCTGAATATCGTTTAACCCAATATAAAACTTGTTTTCTAAATCAATTCTTATGCTTTTTTGAAAGATGTCAAGACCAATTTTTGCTTCTTTTGTATTATACCCAATCGCAGTTACTTCATAAAATATATTTGTATTAGCTGTTATACTGTCTACAACAAATCGCCCATTGCTTTTCGTGAGCTGTCCGCCCAGAATAACTTTATTGGCATTTTTTTTATCTTTTGATTCATCCAGAATATAAAATTGTATTGATGCAGCATCAATTCCTTTTCCTGTTATACTATCTAATATTCTTCCACTAAATTGATAATATGATTGTTTAGATGATTGCTTCCCTGGTTCTTGTGCCCATACCATATTGTGTAAAAAGAATAACAGCAGGAAAAGGCTTTTTTTCATATGAAACTTACAAGAATATTATTCTATTTAATTAGCCTTTAGCCTAATACCACAAATGAGCACCAATTCAGCTGTCATTCCGATATTACTATCTGGGCCAGTAACAATGGTAACTCTATCACCCAATTTTAAATCCGATTGTTGCAAATCACCTATTGAAGATTTAATACGTGTACTTTTTAAAATGATAATTCTCTGCTCTACCCCATCAGCTCTTTTTAAAATAAAAGAATTATTATCAAGGGATATTATTTCTCCTGTACCTCCACTCCCATTGCATGGATCCTTCTCCAAGTTAGATTGCTCACGATAACCGGGGAATATTTTTTGCCCATTTTCATCTGTATCACCAAAAGATATAGGAAATCTATTATACTCAATGTAATATATTCCTGTCACTGTAATCAAGAATAAAACAACTAAAGAAATGGAAACTATTAAATACCGCTTTGCAATTTTTTTAATGGCTATCTGATATAAATTAAAAAATATAAATCCTAGAATTACACCCAAAGCATTAAGTATAACATCATCAATATCAAAAATTCCAACCTTTAAAATCAATTGCAAAATTTCGATAGCCAAACCAGAAAATATTGAAAGGAATAGGATAACGGGCCAATTAAATATAGAGAGTACAAATGGAAAGAGAAAACCAAGCGGGACTAACAACAAAACATTACCCAACAAATTAATACTGGCAATGAGAAACCCTTTGTGCCCATCAAAATATGCACCAATTGTTTGAAATGGGATTAAATTATAAGATCCATGCTGAGTACCTCCAAAATTGAGCATCAAATCACCTATACGAATCATAGGAACATCCTTCAAAACCATCACTCTGAAGAGAATACCAATATAAATGATTACAAAAATTAGAGGATACCCTTTTTTAATCATAAAAAACTTCACTTATTTAATAAATTCAATATATGAAAATTAGGTGAATTGCTTGTGTAAGTGCCTCTATTTTAACATCAGCTATATACTTAAGAATAAATGGAAGTGGATCTATTTCGATGACTGTTTGGAAGTATAGTGAAAATCTCACTTTCAAACCAACAAATTGAATAATTACTAAACTTCATTGCAGCAGGAACAAATTCAAATGTAAGAAAATAGGCAGATCATTTTGGTTATTTTTTGATTGAAACCATATGAAGAAAGTTTCTTGAAATATTGATAAGATGTTTCAAATGATTGCAATGTTCGTAACTAAAGGGAGCGGATATAAAGATAAAAGGGTTATACTTTGATAGTATGACCCTTTTTTATTTCATAACTGCACGTATATCAATACTTATTTATTGTTTTTCAATGATTTTTTATTATTTTTGTGTCACAAACTTAGAAAAGCATGGA
>JBKCOY010000079.1:0-3710 GCA_046309555.1 Chitinophagia bacterium | reverse complement strand
TACCCAAGGTGTGCAACTCGAAAAAATTTATGGTCGTTCTATTTTTTCTGCCTTTCATGGTGTATGGAGTGTAGGCGGTTTTTGCGGCGCAGCGATCGGTTTGCTGATGATGAAATTTGAGATTGCACCGGCCTATCATTTCATTGGTATTGCTCTTTTCATTGCCTTGAACAATCTCTATTTTCAAAAAGACCTGCTTCCTCCGCCGGCATCACAGCCTGATCTGCCCAAATGGAGAATCAGAAAACCAAAAGGGATCTTGCTGCAGTTGGGGATTATGTGTTTTTGCACGATGAGTGTGGAGGGATGTATGTTCGACTGGACAGGCGTTTATTTCAAGGAAGTGATTGCAGCCCCTGAACATTTGGTATCTCTGGGATATGCCCTTTTCATGATCAGCATGGCATCAGGAAGATTTTTGGGGGATCGACTGGCTGAGCAGTTCGGAAGAAAGCGCATGGTGATGTCATCCGGCATCATGATCTTCTGTGGGTTGATGCTGATGGTTGCCTTTCCGATGGTTTGGATAGCAGCGGTAGGATGTATCATTACTGGTTTTGGGGTCAGCTCCATTGTGCCATTGTTGTATAGCTCAGCCGGCAGGTTAAAATTGATCCCCAGCAGTGTGGCGATTGCCAGTGTTGCGGGCATTGGTTATTTTGGGTTCCTGATGGGGCCTCCCATGATCGGATTCATTGCGGAGGCAACCGGGCTGAGGGTGTCACTCGCCCTGATCTCGCTAGGGGGATTGCTGATTGTATGGGTGGTAAGGAGTGTACGGATCATTTCATGAATTTTCATCTGAAAGTGTTTCGAATAGAAATTGTTTTTGCTTTGAACAGAAGCAATTTGCTTTTTAGTTTAGGTATGTGAATGCTTCCAATCTACAAAAAAGACTTCCCAAAAGAAGAGTAATTCATAGAGACACATCCAGCTATTTGATGTCTTTTTCAATTGCCCCGGACTTAAGTCCGGGGCAATTGAAAAAGAGTTGAATGAAATGTATTTTTCCTATATAAATAATAAAGGTCCCATAGGGGACCTTTGATTGTAGCGAGATCGGGAGTTGAACCCGAGACCTTCGGGTTATGAATCCGACGCTCTAACCACCTGAGCTACCTCGCCTTCGCAAATCGGCTGCAAAAATAGAGATTAACACCATTCTATCCAAACAAAAGGAACGAAATGCACTGGAAGACTGATTCTGGAACTATTTTACTTTATACTACTTTTTGGGTATCCTTGAAAAGAATGAGGATCACCAAGTAGGCTTACTTTCGTCATCAGAAGGATCCTGGTAAACAGGAAACTTTACAACGTTAACGCTCTGGTCTAAAGTGGCGATTTTTTAACCACAAAAACACAGACCATGACCAGAATCACCTCCTACTGCCAGACTTGTACAGTCAAGAACTGTATCATGATGAAATCTTTTGATGCTGATGAACAAAATCAGTACAAGTCCTACAAGCACCACTATGAATTCAAAAAAGGGGAACTGATCTTCCGCGAAGGCGATGAAATCAACGGGATGTACTTCATCCAGAGCGGTGTCATCAAACTGGAAATGAATGCCGATTCCGGCAGACCTTTCATCCTGAGACTTATTGGTCCCGGTCAGACCATGGGACATCGCTTCCTGTCTTATACCGGACTCCAGCCATACACCGCTACTGCCGTAGAAGACACCCGCGTATGTTTCATTGAACTTGGATTTTTCAGGAATCTGGTACAGAAGAATGAGCTGCTTCAGGAAGAGATCAGAAAGATCTTCCTCAGAGAGATCAGAACCAATGAGATCAAGCTCCTGCAGATTGCCCAGCAGACCGTAAGAGAGAAAGTTGCCGGCATCATTGTTCACCTTGCCGAAACCTACAATTATAAGCAGACCGGCATGGGAATTAAAGTACACATTGATCGTCAGGAAATGGCCGACCTCGCGGGCACCACCAAGGAGCAGGTATCCAGGATCCTGGCCGATTTTGATCAGGAACAACTGATCCGTTTCAGGGCCAAGCACTTCAAGTACATTGCCATGGACAAATTGCGCCAGATAGCTGAGCGTCAGACAGAGCATACCCGTGAAACTGTGAAAGAAGAGGCATAAAAAGCTTTCCCCATCATTGTTGGATTGGCTGCTGCTTTGTACCTTCGCGGCGTAAAAAAATACATTATGGCTGCAAAGATCAAAGTACACAATCCCGTAGTAGAATTGGATGGTGATGAGATGACAAGGATCATCTGGAAGTTCATCAAAGACAAGCTGATTCTCCCCTACCTTGAGCTGGATATCAAGTATTACGACCTTGGGGTGGAATATCGCGATGAAACCAACGACCAGGTAACGATAGATGCTGCCAATGCCATCAAACAATATGGAGTGGGCATCAAATGCGCCACCATTACTCCCGATGAAGCCAGGGTGGCGGAATTCAACCTCAAGCAAATGTGGAAGAGTCCGAATGGTACCATCCGCAACATCCTTGACGGTACCGTTTTCCGTGAGCCTATTGTGATCAAGAATATACCCCGACTGGTGACCAACTGGGATTCACCAATCATTGTGGGCAGACATGCCTTTGGCGATCAGTACCGTGCCACTGACTTTGTGGTTCCAGGTAAGGGTAAACTGACAGTGAAATTTGAAGGTGAGGATGGAAAAATCATTGAGCATGAGGTTTTCAATTTCAAGGGTGCCGGTGTGGCGATGAGCATGTACAATACTGATGAAAGCATCATGGGATTTGCCAGAAGCTGTTTCAACATGGCTCTTCAAAAAGGTTGGCCGCTCTACATGAGCACCAAGAACACCATCCTGAAGAAATACGATGGTCGTTTCAAGGATATATTTGAGGAGATCTACCAGAACGAATTCAAGGCAGCTTTTGAAGCAGCCGGCATCACCTATGAGCACAGGCTAATCGATGATATGGTGGCCAGTGCATTGAAATGGAATGGCAAGTTTGTTTGGGCCTGTAAGAACTATGACGGCGACGTTCAGAGTGATACTGTTGCGCAGGGATTTGGTTCACTCGGACTGATGACCTCTGTACTGGTTACACCTGATGGCAAAACCATGGAGTCAGAAGCGGCACATGGTACCGTTACCCGTCACTACCGTGATCATCAGAAAGGCAAGCCTACCAGCACCAATCCGATTGCTTCTATTTTTGCTTGGACCAGGGGATTGGCTTTCCGCGGTAAGTTGGACAACAACCAGGAGCTGATTCAATTTGCCAATGCACTTGAAGCAGTTTGTATTGAGACTGTTGAAGAAGGCAAGATGACCAAGGACTTAGCCGTTTGTATCCATGGCAACAAAGTGAACCACGGTGAACACTATTTGTATACTGAGGAGTTCCTGGATGCTATTGATGCAAATTTGAAGAAGAGGATGGGAAACTAGGAATTAGAAACTAGGAATTTGAAAAAGATAAAAGCAGTGGGTTATGCCTGCTGCTTTTTTAATAAATAGCACAATCGATTTCTTATCTCCCATTCCTTACCTCCCCACCATCCTCCTCCACAAAACCCTCGCCGACGCCATATTGAATCCTGCGAATCTTCCACGTTGGACAACAATATCGTTGTCTTCAGGATGGGAGAGATAATAATGAAAGGTGAATCCGCTTCTTGGATTTTGCCATCCGTTTATTTGTCCGAAGCGAAGATCATTGAACACCAAAGTATCCTGCTGCTTTTCCACTGTA
>JBKCOY010000078.1:0-16298 GCA_046309555.1 Chitinophagia bacterium | reverse complement strand
TTCAAAACCAGAATCTGTTCCAATTACTAACCAGATTTCTCCTTGCGGATTAGCCGTCACCTTCAATGCAGTTATGGTATTAAGTTGTTTAATCTTGTATACATTTTGGTCTGTTCCGTTAGCAAAGTTTCCGATAACTTTCATGTCGTTACCGCCAATTGATTGATTGCCTTTATCGATATTCATCCGGTACCAATTTTCTGATGTATTCAATATTTTTATTGGTTCCACAGATACAGCACCTGCTTTTATTGTAACTCCCTCACCAGGTGCTCCTCCAACGCCTACCATATTGCTGCCCGCATTTGTAGCGAAATCTACCTTTATATCTACGCTATAGTTTTTACCAGGTATCAGTCCCCCTATCTTTTTCTTGATAAACATAAAGAGATCATCACTTCTGTTGATTCCAGATTGCATTAATGCACCATCAGCAGTATTGAGTGGTAGCGGTAAGGTAGTGTGCGTGAATACAAGTTGATATTCAGGTAACGAAATAGGGCTATTAGGGTAATCTGTAAAATCGCCTGCCCAACCATCAGTACCAGCTGTAAAATTATCCGTAAAGCTATTTTGATCTGCAGGTTTATTATTACCGGTTTTTTTGCATCCTGACAGAAGAAGATTTATAAAAATCGAGCAAAGAATTAGTGAAGATATAATTCTGAACATATTATTCAAATTATGATTAAAAATACAACCATGATCTCAGTTTACAATTTATATAAACTATAAATTATCGCTTACGAAGATTTATTTTTTACATATCTGAATTTATAATTGATTCTACAGCTGGTGGAATCAACAGATAAACAACTGGTGTTACAATGCGCGATAACAAAGTAGAGGACACCAATCCTCCAATAAGAACCAACGCAAGTGGAGAAACAAGCGGATTGCTGTTTAATGCAATAGGAATCAGTCCTCCAATTGCTGTGAGACTAGTTAGAACAATGGGAAGGAATCGCAATTCACCTGCCTCCCGAATGGCTTGCTTCAATGGCATACCCTGCTCTCGCAATTGATTGGTGAAGTCAACAAGCAGGATTGAGTTCTTTACTTCAACACCTGCGAGTCCAATAAATCCGATGATGGCTACGAAACTCATGGGATTTCCACTGATCCAAAGCATGGCCACGCCACCAATGATACCCAGCGGAATTACACTTAGTACGATGAGAGTGCTCTTAAAGGTTTTAAACTCCAAAATAAGTACCATAATGAAAAGAAAAACAGTAGCAATCACAACGGTCATAAAGTCACCACCAAATGCTTCTTGTTCTGTTTCGGCTTCGCCTGCAATCTGAATCTCATATCCTGCAGGAAGTTGGATATTTTTCTTTTTTTCTTCAAATGCAGTATTGATTTGTTGAGCAAGAACTCCTTTGTCTGTAAATGCGGTAACAATTGCATAGCGCTTTTTATCAAGATGTTTGATCACTCCTGGTGAAGTTTCAAATTCAAGTTTGGCCAGTTGACTCAGTGGTATAGCTGAACCAGATGAACTATTGATAAATATGCCATTTAAGTTTTCTAATGTAGCATGCTGTTCCCGTGGAGTATTGAGCACAATGGTATAATCATCCCCCTGCTCATTGGTATACTTGGATAGCTCTATCCCACTGATGGCCATCCGTATGGTACGGTCTATATCAGCAGTTTGAATTCCGAGTGTTCTGGCTTTAACCGTATTGATCTTCACCCTCAAATCACTTTTAAGCACATCTACTTCATTCTTTATATATATGGTTCCAGGAATAGCATCCAAAATGGATTGAACTTTTGATGCCATCATACGCAGTGTATCAAGATGATCACCACTGATACGAATGGCAACAGGGGCTTCAACCGGCGGTCCCTGCTCAAAATCTTTTACCTCTATACGAGCACCTGGAATTTTCATGAACTGCTCCCTGAATTGCTCAATGAGTTCTCTTTTCTCTTTTGGATTGACATCTTTTTTCAGTTGAACATATAATTGGGCAAAATCACTTTTCTCATTTGCAGGAATCTCATTGTAATAAATGCGTGGATTACCCTTGCCTATATTGGTAGTTACATATTCTACCTGAGGTTCTTGTAATAATTTTTGCTCAACACAGGTTGCAGTTGCATTGGTATTTTCCAAATTGCTTTGAAGCGACATGTTGATATTTACCAAAAACTGTGGTTTTTCTGAGGTTGGAAATAACCTGAATCCAATGATGCCAAAAACTCCCAATGAAGCTATGAACAATAGAATTGCAGAAAGTAGCGTAATGATAGGATGCTTCAGAGAATAATCAAGCAGTCGTGCATAGCTGCCACTGATCAATTTTTTCAAAACACGCAGAAAAATATTGCCCTCCGGATTCGCATGTGTTTTTAAAATTCGACTTGACAAAAAAGGAATGATGGTGAGCGATACGAGTAAAGATGCAGTTACCGAAGAAATCACTGCCAATGGTAATGATCGAATAAACTCCCCTGATGCTTCCGGCAGAAGTGCCAGTGGCATGAAAGCTATAGCAAGTGTTGCTGTAGTGCCTATAACAGCTAAGGTTATTTGTTTTGTAGCCTCCACCGCTGCAAATTTTTTACTGTGTCCTTCCCGCAACCATCTTTCAATATTTTCCACCACCACTATACTATCATCTACCAATAAACCCAGTGCAACAACCAATCCCACTATACTCAATTGATTAAGGGAGAATCCCATGAAATTCAGCGATACGACTCCCAACCCAAGTGAAAGTGGTATTGCTACCATTACAATCAGCGCAGCACGCCATCCAAGGGGGAGCAGCGTGATGAGCACCAATCCTATAGCAATCATGAAATCCAATCCCAATCCACTCAATCTGCGCCCAACATTATCTGCCTGATCAAAGTGATGAACCAGCTCTATATTTTTCGGCAGTGTTTTTTTGAATTCCTCAATAACGGGGAGATAAGCCTTTTGAGTATTTGCAATATTCTCTCCACTCTTTTGTGCAGCTGTAACCAATACAGCACGGATACCATTCAGCCGAACAATATGTTTCTGTTCCTCATACTGAAAAGAAACGTTGGCCACATCTTTAAGCAAAACGACTTTACCGTTGGCCGAGTATACTACTGTTTGTTGGATTTCTTCAAGATTTTTGTATTTACCACTCGTTTTTACATTAAATACTTTACTGCCAGCTCGTATGCTTCCGGCGGGAATATTAGCTGCCTCACTTTGAATACTCCCAATGATATAATTAAGTGGAATTTTAAGTTGTGCAATCTTATCTGTATTCAGATCAATACGGATTTGTTGATCGGGAATTCCGTGGTAATCAGCTTTTTTTAAACTTGGAATTTTTTCAAGTTTTTCCTTCAAATGCTTTGCATAGAATTTCATTTTTTCTCCGGATGCATTTTCCGAAACAAGTGCAATTTGTATGACATTAACATCAGTAGGTGTTACCTTTCGAATATCAAGACTGTAGAGATCTTGCGGCAACTCATCTCTGATGGAGTTCACTTCTCTTACCAGCTCTTGGTATTTATCATTGACATTACTGGAGTACTTGAATTCAACCAATAGTTCTGCTACTCCGTCTTTAACTTCTGTTTTTATTTTCTTAATATCCTCCAGTTCGCTTATCCTTTTTTCGATAGGTTTTACCACCAGCTCCTCCATGTCAACCGGACTCGTTCCAGGATAGACAACAATAATCGGGAATTGAGGTGGATTGATTTCAGGATCTTCAGCGCGAGGCATAGAAAGCATGGTTGTAATACTTACTACAATTACCATGATGAACAATACCAATGTAAACTGCCAGTTTTTAACAAAAAAAGATGTCATCTTCATGTGTGAAAGCTTATTTGGTAATTGTAATGGAGGCGCCGTCCTTCAAATAGGGACTACCAGAGATTATAACAAATGCATAGTCACCAAGACCATCTGAAATCACTACACGGTTATTGTCAATTGAAGCAACGTTAACTTCTACGCGTTTGACTGTTTTTTTGTCATTGGTGACAAACACAAAACCCTTTTGTCCGTTTGCTTCCAGCAATGCCTCATAAGGAATGCTAAATCCTTTTGTGATTTTAGAAGGATTGATGGCTGCTTTACCAAACATACCTACGGCTGGTTTTAACCCTTTCACTTCCATGGTAAGTTCAATTTCAAAAGATCTACTGATCATATCCGCAGCCAATGCTTTCTTTGTAATCACTGCTGTAAAGGATTTATCTGGAAAAGCATCAGAAGTAACTATTGCTTTGTCACCTTTTTCAACCAGAGCCCATTCTCTATCAGCTAACCCTGCACGAAGTACCCATTTGCTTGAATTGCCAAGCGCACCCATCACCAATGCAGGAGTTCCAGCAGCAGTAATTTCACCAGCATTGACTAGCTTTTTTATAATAAATCCATCAGATGGCGCATAAATAGAAGCATATTTGTTATTGAATTGCACTTGTTGAAGGTTTTGTTGAGCAATTTCTAATCCGGTTTTGCTATTTTGGAATTGCTCAAGTGTAATTACACTGTCCTTATAAAGATTGGATGCTCTTTCGTAATCACGCTGCGCTTTTGCTAGACCCAACTCTACTTGTTTTGTTTGAGCATTGATTTCTGTAGTGTTGAGAGCGGCAAGCAATTGTCCTTTACGAACTTGTTGACTCTCTTCAACCAGCATACGTTCAATTACTCCTCCAATTTTAAAAGATAGACGGATTTCATCCTCTGTAGAAATAAGTCCAGATGCAACAACGGTATTGCTATTATTGACTGAACTAATCTGTGCCACTTGAACGGGAATAGAGCTGCTTCGGGTACTTCCCGTTGTTTCAGATTTTTTGCCAGAGCATGATATAAGCAGCATTATTACAAAAGCTAGAGCCAATGATGATTTCATAACGAAGTGGTATTGTTGAAATGTGAATTGCATATGATTTCAATTATTGAAGTTGGTATCCAGCTGTCTGACGTTCAAATTCAGCGAGACCAGCCAGAAATCTATACTTACTAATATTTAGTTGTAGTTGTGCGGATGTTAATTGATTACGCGCATCAAGGAATTCAATGAAACTATTCACTCCTTCTGTGTATCCACGTTCTAACAGCTTAAAATACTGGGCAGCTGACTCCTGCTTTTTCAAATTCGTCAGGTATGCATTGTAAGAATTTTGCGCGTTATTTAGCGACTGCAGAGCAGCTAACTGCAGTTGTTCTTGCAATTGTTCAGTACTTAGTTTAAGACTTTGTAAATCGTATTGCGTTTGTTCGATTTTCATCAAATTACGTTTCCCGGAATAGATCGGTATCTGTAATTGAACACCCCCTAAATAAAAAAGGGAATTTCGATTTACCCGAAAGTCAAATCCCTGAGCAGCCATATCAACAAAAGCATTGAGACGAGGCTTGCTGAAGGAGCGATTCATTTTAAGCATGTTCTCTGAAATCTTGCTTGCCGTATTGAATGATTTGATTTCCTCCCGTAACAAAACATTGTTCTCCTTTGCAAGGAGTTGCTGCATTTGAGATGGCTTCAGGTCTGTCTCTTCCTGTACGATATTTGTTGTCAGGGGTTTGTTCAGCAGAAAATTGAAATAGGCAATTGCATTTTTTTCACTGTTACGCGCATTGAGTAATTGATTCTCTACATCCATCACTTCACTCTCTGCACGCGTCACATAAGCCGGCAACCCTTTCCCATTCCGCAAGAGCGATTCGTTCAATTTTAGATTCTGTCTTACTATTGATAATGCTCCTTCAAGGATAAGTATAGCATGACCACTCATCATGTAATTATAGTATGCCATCTTTATTTCTTTAGCAAGCTCTCTTTTGTAGATCAGAATTTCATTTTCTTTTAATTCAACTTCTTGTTGTTTAATATTGCGATTGATGCTGATATCCGGATTCAGAATAGGCATGGTTGTTTTTATGCGTACATCATAGAAGTTGTTTGGAAGAAACTGTTCTTTTACATTTTGAACCTGTGGAAAACTGCTTGATGACGTTAGTTGGTTGAGCGTGGTATAAACGGGATTTAACAAATCACCTATTGGAATATCAATTGTACGACCACCTTTTGCTAAAGTGTATTGTGTCTCCAACCACATGGTTGGCAAAAACAAATTGCGGGCTTCTTTGATAGCCAGCAGGCTTTTATCCAATGCCAGTTTTTTTCCCCTCAGTACCAAATTATTAGAATAGGCTTCATGGATGTATTGATCTAAAATTGCCTGTGCATTCACAGTTACACAGATGAAAAAAAATGATACGATAAACACTATTTTTTTCATGAGTGCATTCATTGCTATTCTTTTTAAGTAAACGATGCTTGAATCTTGGATGAAACTAAACATATAATACATATTGAACACTGTTCATTTGAGGTTAAAAAAATTTATACCTTTAAAAGCATCTTGGTGAAATATTCGATCCCATTTCTAAGTAATTCCGTTTCCTTTTCATGTTCATAAGCCTGGCATCTGTTCCGACAATAAAGCGCGCACATACCGTGCAAAGATGACCAAATTGTGAAGGAGAGATACTCAATGTTCATTCCTGTAAAGTGTCCTTTCACTTGGCATTCGGTTAGCACTTCTTTCAGAAAATTAAGTGTACGATTTCCCATTTCCCATTTCTCTCGATCCTGCTCCGCATTGATAGGAGCTTCCATGATAAACATGAGGTCATACAACTCTTTATTACTGTAAGCAAACTCCATATAAACCTTTCCCATGGCTATCAATCGTTCCATTGGGTCAGCAACATGTTTTAGGGGTTGCATCATATCGAGCATTTTGCGGAAGCCCTCTTCATGGAGTGCATGAAAAATTTCATCCTTATCACTGAAATAGAGGTAAATGGTACCCGGACTATATTCAATTTTTTCAGCAATGTTGCGGATGCTAGTACTCCCAAATCCTTTTTCCAGAAAGATCGCTTTGGCTGCGTCCAGGATGATCCTTCGCATTTCCAATTTCTCTCGTTGCTTCCGTTCGGTAATTGACATGGGATGATTTCAGAATACAAATAAAATGAACAGTGTTCATTTTATCAAATTATTTTTATTTTTAAATTAAACTTAAAAATTACAGCTTAGTCATATTTACCGTATGATACTAAAAAATTTATTCCTGATCTTCCTCTTTCCTTTTTTGGCCTGCAATAAAAAAGCAGTTACTTCTAAACCTGGACCAGACAATATACCTTACCCTGAAGGAATGAGTACCAATTATTTATCAGTCAACTCTGTTGATCGGAAATACCTGGTCTACAGACCTACTGGAATAACGAGAGCCAAGTCGTTGGTAATGATTTTGCATGGCGGTGGTGGTGCGGGAATAACAGTTGCCGACCCAGGAACTCATCCTTTATCTGTTTTTCGGCAAGTGGCCGATACAGCCAAATGCATTTTGGTCTATCCAGAGGGGAGCCTCGATATTCTGGGAAACCCCGGTTGGAACGATTGCCGGGGAGATGATGATTCAGGTAGTCAAGGTCAGGATATGACTTTTTTAACCCAACTAAATGCCAAGCTGGCGAGTGAATTAGGACTGTCCGCTGCCAATATGTTTTTGACCGGGACAAGCAATGGAGCTCTGATGACTTTATCTTACTCCTTTCAGCAACCCCAAACGATTCGGGCTATTGGCATTTCGGCCGGGAACCTGCCTTTGAATCCAGAGCCTGGTCTCTGCACCACCAGTTCTTCCATACCCTTACCTATCTTGATCACCTATGGAACCTCCGATCCGGCCATGCCAGCGGCGGGAGGATGCGTCGCCAATTTGGGCGGGGCCTGTAACCGGGGTAGAGTTGTATCGCAGACGGCTACTATCAATTATTGGTTACAGCGAAACGGACTGACGGGCGTTTCGCTACAGTCCTCCACCTTCGATATAAATACCAACGATGCCGGGAACGTGGAAAAGCGCGTTTATGCCGGTACGAATCCGTTGGTTCATTATGTACTTTACAATGCCGGTCATACTGTGCCCAGTAAATCTGTCTTTTCTTCCACCACGCCAGCCGCGGGGGCTCAAAACCGCGACATCGAATTTGCTGTGGAGGTGTGGCAGTTCTTTAGAGGTTTTTTGTGATAAATCAAACCGCCGGCCTTGATCGATCTATCAATAATTCTGGAAAATAGAAAAGTCATAGATCAGATCATCACTACTCTAAAATTTGCAACTAAAAGATATTTCGCGAAATCCATATGAAGGAATTGGAAAACATTGTCACATACTAAATCGTATTATCTTTATTGCACTTTTCATTTGTAGGGGAGCCAGAGTTTACAAGCGGTATCTATAGATTATCAGGGAATTATGAATGGTAGAAACCGAATTTTTAACACTACAAACCAATGAGAATACTATTCTTATTTTTTTTCCTGCATTTATTCATTGCTCCTCAAGCACAGGATCCTTTGCCAAATGTTTCTTCAGGTAAACTGATACGTATTTCCAATTTTCAATCAAAATACGTTACTCAAAGGAATGTTGATATTTGGATTCCGAGTAGGTATGATGGTAAAAAGAAGTTTTCTGTTTTGTATATGCATGATGGACAAGCGCTTTATGATTCAACAACAACTTGGAATCATCAGGCTTGGGAGGTAGATGATGTTGCAGAAAAATTGATTGCAGAAGGCAGGCTAAAAAATTTTATTGTTGTTGGAATTTGGAATGGCGGCGTTACGAGACATTCTGATTATTTTCCTCAGAAACCATTTGAACAATTGACACAAACGGAAAAGGACTCTGTTACTGCTCAATTACAATCAGCGGGAAGAACCAATGAAATTTTTAAACCACAATCAGATAATTATTTAAAATTTATTGTTGATGAATTAAAACCCTACATTGATACAAAATATTCGGTCTATAAAAATCAGAAAAATACTTTTATAGCAGGGAGCAGCATGGGTGGTTTGATTTCTCTGTATGCTATTTGTGAATACCCCGAAATATTTGGCGGTGCAGCCTGCTTTTCAACTCATTGGGTAGGGACGTTTAAGTTGGAGAATAATCCTATTCCCAAAGCTTTTGTCAGTTATTTGCAGAAAAATCTACCGTCATCTGAAAATCATAAAATCTACTTTGATTGTGGAGACCAAGCTTTAGACGCTTTATATCCGGCTATTCAGAAAACCGTGGATGAAATAATGGCCAGTAAAGGATTTTCGGAGAAAAACTGGATGACAAAGTACTTTCCAGGAGAAGACCATTCTGAGCGATCCTGGAATAAGCGATTACACATACCGTTACAGTTTTTGTTAAATCACTATTGACATAAAGCTGCATCTATCTCGTCTGTAAGGGGAGCTAAAAATTTGTCTTTGTTTAATTTAATTGTATTCTTAAGGACATCTACTCTCTGGACTAAATTTTCCCACTGCATTCAAAACCTTTTCAAAAATCGGGGCTACAGATCCGCCTCCCCAACCACCAGAATAATTCGCCGCCATAAACAAGTCCATCTTGGGGATGTAAAGAACTTGCGTCCCCCAAAATCCTGAATGACAAAAGGCATCCATTCCATTCACTTGTACTTTGTATATCCCCATCCTGTAATCTAATTTTGTCTCAGTGGGATAGGATACCGGCTCCAACATGAGCTTTAAGGTTGCGGGGTTTTCAAAGATCTTCCCTTGAAAAAGGATTTTGAAAAAGCCGATTAATTCTTCAGTATTCGAAAGAATTCCTCCCCCTCCAAAATAATCCATAGTCGGACTGAAATTGTAAGTGTCTTTTCCCTGGAAGTATTGATGTATTCGAAGTTTATCGGTTTTCTTGTCCATTCGTTCAAAATCTGTTCGGTCGAGACCTGATTTTTCCAGTCCCAACAGTTCTTTAATGCCTCCATCCAAGGACTTTCCAGTATAGGTTTCAATGAGCTCACCCAAAATCACATAGCCCATGTCTGAATAACTAAATTGATTTCCTGGAGTACCAATCGGTTCCCCTTTCTCAACACCAAGTTGAAGCTGGGCAGTTCGAGTCCACTCGTAACCCTGAGTAGAGAATACCTTATCAAAGAATTCAGGTGCATGGGTATGGTCAAAAAAACCTGCAGAGTGCCTTAATATTTGCTTGATGGTAATCTGTTCCAGGTTATAGTCCTTTGCCAGGATTCCAGCATGTTTGGATGAGAGATGCTTTGAAATTGGGTCTTCCAGACGCAAAACCTTTTTTTCCATTAGCCTAAGTATTGAAGCGGCAACATAGGTTTTGGTTACGCTTGCAATTCGAAAGGTTTGGTGATTCTGCAAGGAATCCCCCACGGAGAGGTCATTGATTCCTGCTGCACCGGACCAGGAAATATTTTTGTTCCCTGATTCGATTGAAAATAGGATTCCTGGATTGTTGGTGTTGAGTTCAGACCGAAGGAGTTGATTGAGATTTTGTGCACTGGTAGAACTAAATGAAAAACCAAAGAAGAGTATACTAATTAAGTGTTTGATCGATTTCATTTGGAAATGGAATGGAATGTATTTATAAATTGCAACTTTTGTATGAATGACCTCAACGAAATAAAAAACTTCGGGCCTTATATGGTCAAAATTATGAATTTGATTGAAATTTATTCAAGGAAAGACCTATTGGCTTCAGATTATAAAACAATCAAAAAGAATCTGATTAATGCCGGAATAAAACCACACCTTAATATATTCTACTCTATTGAAAAGGGGTTACAAGGGAAGAGTTGGAATGATATTACATCTAAAGAAAAGAATGAAATCCAAAAAATTTTGGAAGATGTGTAATGAGTCAGATTCTCCCAAATAAAAGGAAGTTCAATCCTTCAATTTTCTGATAGTCGCGTATTGAATCATCGGGAAATAGCAGCAACTTTCGTCAACTAGGGGAGGAAAACTCCACAAGGCGACAGAAATGTTGCCTTTTTTGTTGTCTTTCAGTCGGTTAAGGTAGTTGCATCTTTTTAAATTGTTTCGGAATGTTACCGAAACCCTACCTTTTTTTATTTCCTCTCGAACATTTTCAGGTATTCATCAAATACAAATACCCGATTACGATTCTGTCCGGTCATTTCTCTGAGGATACCTGCGTGAACAAATTCGGATACCAAATCATTTGCTGATTTGTAACTGATTTTGTTCACTTCCTTAACTTGATTTACATGCACAACGGGTTTTTTAAATAAGTATTGAAGTAAGCGGGCCGCATTATTACTTCTCTTCCCGAAAGTTGCTGAAATTTGTTGCTTAAGTTTTGATTTTAACGCTAAAATATCTGAGAGCGTTTGAGTAGCATTTTCAGCCGTTTCAGCTACACCAACTAAAAAATATTTGAGCCACTGAATCATATCATTCTTAGTTCTTACAAAAGTGAGATTATCATAATACAGGCTTTTATTTTTCTCGAAAAAGGCGGATAAATACAATAAGGGTTTGTTCAGGATTTTTTGGTCAACCAGAAAAAGTGTGATTAGTAAGCGGCCAATTCTTCCATTGCCATCCAGGAACGGGTGAATGGTCTCAAATTGATAATGGGCAATACCTATTTTTATCAGAGTTGGGACATTGATATCTTCATTATGAAGAAATTTTTCCAAATCGCCCATAAGGTTTTCAATGTATTTTTGATTGGGAGGAATGAAGACTGCATCTGATAATGAATTACCGCCAATCCAATTCTGACTTCTCCGATATTCACCAGGTTGTTTATGCTCACCACGTACGCTATCCAACAATATCTGATGCGTTTTCTTTATTAATCTTGATGATATAGGGAGTGTCTCCAATTGAATGATTGCCTGATTGAGCGCTTTGATATAGTTATTAACCTCGTGCCAGTCATTTTTACCTTCAGGTGAAATCTCGTCTTCATCCATCAGGGCTTCTTCCATTTGGGTTTGGGTTCCTTCAATCCTACTTGAAACAACTGCTTCTTTTGTAACATGAAGCTGAATGAATAAATCTATATCGGGTACCAGCCTGGAATACGAATTCAATTCTCCTAATTTTATAGCTGCCTGTTCCAATAATCGGTTGATACTTTGTTCTTCCCATTTCCACTGCTCATTTATCAAGGAAGGGATGAAAAAAGTATAGCCGGTAGGGTCTTTCTCTTTTTTTCCTGATATGTATTTTTCCAGTTGAATCATTTCTGTCTTGGTTTAACAAAGTAAAACAAAAAATTTCATATTTTACTTTACTGCCACAAAAGTATAATATAACAATTCTTATTTTACTTTCCATAGAGTAGAAAATCCAGTGATAATTCTATGCCTTACAATACTTTATGTTCTTTAATGGCTCAAAATGGTTGCAACTTTCAAAAGCGAGGGGAGCGAAAAAGTAAAAGGGTTATACTTGTATGGTGTAACCCTTTTTGTACGAATGACCTCAACGAAAGGCAGATTCAACTTTTAACGCAACAGTAGTTCTTTAAACCGACTCTTTTGGTTTTACTTTCTATGGATTTTCTTATATCATGCAAAAAATTAGAAATGGCATCTATGCATGGATTGACCAGTGGTTATTATGAATTGAGCGTACATGAGAAAAAAGATCAAATGGCATGTAAAAATTAGAAATCTTGGAAACCATTTTGTTTTTTTTGGTGGACCGGGTACTCCACTTCCATCCAAGCAATTCCTTCATAAGCAGATTTGATGCCGCCTTCAAACAGTAATCCTATCTTTCCTGTTGTGAGCTCAACGAGATTAGAATAAGCAGCGGGACCTGCATGGATCAATTGTGAAAATCGCCAAGATTTACCCTGATCATATGACCATCTGATGGTCATGTTCTCTCTTTTCTTATGTGAAGCTGGGTTTGAAAATACAAGCACAGGCTTTTTTCTATCATTCCATAAGCGGATCATACTGGCCTGGCAAACTGGCTCAGGTAATGATGTGTCTTGTATCAATTTTTTCCAACTCATTCCACCATCAGAACTGGTACTGGTTTGTCGAAATCGTACCTGATTGTAATTACGCATGTTCAGGAGTAGTACCCCATTCTTCAATTCTGCTATTGTACATTCATTCACCTGATCAGTTGGTGTAGTTCCTCCCAATTTCCAGTTCTCTCCTCCATCATCGGAATAAACAGCATGAGAAAAATATTTTTTTGTCCCTGCCTCAATATGATCACAGGGAATGACCAACCTGCCTTTGTATTTACCATTTCTGATCTGAATACCATTACAGGGTCCTGTTGCATACCAGGTCCAGTTCGGTAACTTCACATCTGCAGTGATCTCCCGTGGCTTAGACCAATTGAATCCGTCATCTGAAGATGTCAACACAAAAATCCTCCTGGTGTCCTTGCTTACCTCCTGTATGATCTGGCTTTCATGATCGCTGCCCTGATTCCAGGTGGAAAGTAAAATGATCTTGCCTGTTTCTTCATCCATTACCGGAGCTGGATTGCCACAGGTATTACCATCATCATCCCAAACCACCATCAGAGCCGACCAGGATTTTCCTCCATCTTCAGATCGGCGCAGCACCAGATCAATATCCTCTGCATCACCACAATGTTTCTTTCTCCCTTCGGCAAATGCGAGTAAAGTTCCGTTAGAAGTTTTGATCAGTGCCGGTATACGAAAACAGGCATAACCGTTGTCTCCCGGTTTGTAGAGATAATTCAGAACAGATATTTGGGCGTAGGATCCTGCATAGCAAGCCATCAGGAGTATGAAAAAGTATGATGCTCTGAGGATCATGGTATTGGAGTTTTCTAAAATAGGACCACCGTTTATTTATTGCGAAAGCTTTGTTTCACCCTCTCGATCTGCAATATATGGCGTTCCATGTGAAAACGAAGGAATTCCATTTCTGAATCCTTCGATAGCCTGCAATATCCCATTCACGCCTCCCCATTCTGCTCTTACAATGTGTTCTGCGATATTGAAAATGGACCAGGATTCTGCTGTTTCCTTATAAGTGCATTCCTCAATTGTTAAGCCTGAGCAGACTTCAATGAAATTATTTCTTGTATTTTAAAAATGGTTGATCATTTCCCGGACTGTCATGCGCACATTATTTTTATTAAATCGAAATTTATCGAAATAAACGATAATGAAAAAGAGATCAAGGTAATTGGCTGAGTCTGTAACCAATGGATAAAATCATTTGGCTGATTTGATCCGACGAAGGACTAATGGTGTAGAAAACCTTTTTTGTAGCGCTTAATTTTCTAAATTCTGCTCTGAACATTATCGACGCAGTTGGTTTATAATCGATATTCATCGAAAATCCTATGCCATTAAAAGATTCCCCGTTCTTAGTTTTGATGATGACTGAATTTCTATCGCTATAATGTTCCATTCGAATACCGCCCTTCCACTTTTCTGATAATGCAAATCCGGTAATGAAGATGGGTGACCACCAGAAGTTATATCTGTTGGAAGCTTTTGTTGTTTGTTCAGCACCAATATCCATACCTGTTATGAATGTCCATGACCTATATTGTTTTTGCCAGTAAAAATTATTGAAATATCTCATTTTTCTGCTGGCATCTGGTTGGTCAGATCCTCCATAAAAACTCCAATTCAATAGACTGTTGTCCTTCAATTGCTGGTTCCATTGCCACCCAAAAGATGGAAGTGAGTTTTTTCTCTGGGGTGCTATTCTCTGCCAGCCTGTTAGCAGATAGAAAGTTATTTCACCCCATTTTTTCAACGGATGGTTTATCCGAAGGCCTGTAAGGTAATAGGGTGAGTTCTCTGCGAGTAATGATCTGGATACAGTGATATTGTCAAATGGATTTACGCTTTCAAATCCAATATAAGAAGGAAAAATGCCCGCATCCATCCAGGTGTTTTTTTTCGAATTGATCCTGAAGCCTGCAAAGGCTTTGTAAAAGGAACGAAGCAGGGAATTTTCTGCAGAATAGTTATCCCGGACGTAGGTGCCTGTATGTAATGCTGTTTCTATGCGAAACCTATTTGATACGTGTTTGACGCCTATTGTAGCGTGGTTGACTGCCGGTGTATTGAGCCGATTATGGTTAAATTGAAAATCTGAGATTTTTTCTCCTCTTTTTCCATTTTCTGATATTGTTAAGTATGATTCGCCATGACTTGAAAAAATCCATTTGCTCTTGGTAGAATCATACGATTCTTGGGAAAATAATGACATCGAAAAAATTAGACAGTTAAATGTCAGAAATAATATTCCGTATATTATTTTTTCATTCGATAACACCCTGCAAATATCCTGAATCAGTTTCGAATGGAAAAACCCATCGCATTCTTCAAAATATTCATGATTGGGATAAAAACTAAAGGCTCATCAGGGCGAAGAGCTCTCCCTGTGAACTCACCTTGAACAGTTTGTAGAGGAGTTTGCGGTAAGACTTAACCGTTTGATAGCTGATGCTAAGATTATCAGCGATTATCTTATCGCTACTCCCTTTCAGCAGTTCCTGAAGAACCTGTCTTTGTCGCGCAGTGATCTTATACTGAATATCAATCATGTGTTGATTCGCTTTGTTGATCTCAGCTACGATCCTGGGGGAAATGTAACCTCCATAAGAATGTGTTTTTTCAATACAATCTATGATCAGACTTGTGGGATCGTCTGTGAAAAGAATGCTTTTTGTGCCTGATTTCAACAATCTGGGTACTACGTTCAAATCTTCAGGGTTAATCAGACTAACGTATTTTATTTTTTCTACATGGTCAACTATACTATGATACATCCGTTTGTCTAAACTGCGAATCTCTTCAAGTCTGATGATGCAGACAGGATTTTCACTGATATCAACAATATTTGTTATTTCTGAAAAATCATCGAATGCTATACATTCAGTTTGTGCAAAATGGATTTTGATGTCCAGAAACTGCTGTGGGTTAGCGATAGCATGTTTGTAAAAAAGGATCTTATTGATTTTATACAGACAATTGAAAACAGAAATATCAACTGTCAATTCCTTATTTAACATTTAATTGGCTTATTGGCAGTACTTGACCTAATCGATATAATGCATGAAAATGCCCCAATTTTATGTCCAATCAACAAGGTGTAGTATATTCATATCTATTTTTTCAATAGAAATACCTTGAGTAATCATGAGAGCATCTCTTAGCCAATTTGGAATCCTTGCTGCTGCTATCTTTTTGATCCTGACCTTCTCCGGAGCCGGAAAGCCTGAAAGCAAGTCAGGAAAGCCCAACATCATTTTCATACTGGCCGATGATATGGGATATTCTGATATTCAGGCATACGGGGGTGAGGTGATGACACCCCATCTCAACAGTATGGCTGGTAATGGCATCAAGCTGAGGACTTTTTACAACAATACCCGTTGTTGCCCTACAAGAGCGTCACTGCTCACCGGTCAATA